>CAZQHE010000067.1:5159-21737 GCA_964593155.1 uncultured bacterium | reverse complement strand
CAGTACGGCAGCGACGCGCTCAAGGAGGAGTACCTGCCGAAGATGGCGGCCGGCCAGATCGCCAGCTTCTGTGTGACCGAACCGGGTGCGGGCAGCGACGCGGCCGGCCTGACCAGCCGCGCCGAGCGTGTCGACGGTGGTTACCGCCTCACCGGCGAGAAGATCTGGGTGACCAACGGCCACCACGCCGACTTCTTCGTGGTCATGGCGCGCACCAGCGACGACGGCCACAAGGGGATCTCGTCGTTCCTCGTCGAGCGCGACACCGAAGGTCTGCAGATCGGTGCCAAGGAGGACAAGATGGGCCTGCGCTCGAGCGATGCGATCTCGCTCGTTCTGGCCGACGCCTTCGTGCCCGAGGAGAACCGCATCGGTCCCGAGGGGATCGGCTTCAAGATCGCCATGAGCGCCCTCGACGGTGGTCGCATCGGCGTGGCCTACCAGGCGCTGGGTCTGGCCCAGGCCTGCCTGGACGTCGGCGCCCGTTACGCACTGGAACGCGAGCAGTTCGGCAAGCCCATCGCCCGGCTGCAGGCGATCCAGTGGCATCTGGCCGAGATGGCCACCGAACTCGAGATGGCGCACCTGCTCGCCGACAAGGCGGCGTGGTTGAAGGATCAGGGCAAGCCCCATGGCAAGCAGGCGGCCATGGCGAAGCTTGCCTGCACCGAGATGGCCGGCCGCTGTGCCGACAAGGCCCTGCAGATCCACGGCGGGTTCGGCTACAGCAAGGATTACGACGTCGAGCGCTACTACCGCGACGTCCGCGTCACGCGGATCTACGAGGGCACGAGCGAGATCCAGAAGCTGGTGATCGCCCGCAACGTGCTCGACGAGTTCGGCGGCTGATCGCACCCTCCGGGGAGGCAACGTGCACACGGCGGCGCTCGGGATCCGGGTCGGTCCACTCGGACGCCTGCTGCCGTGGACCACGGCGGGTCTTCTTCTGCTCCTCGGCTTCGGGTGCCCGGCGGCGGCCGCCGATCCCGCACGTTTCCACGGTGACGGTGTCGAGAGCCTGAAGATCGAGGGCGTGCCGTCGGACCTGTCGGGCCGCGCCCGCACGGGGCTCGAACTGACACCGCGTCGTGGCTTCCTCACCGTCGATCGGGCTCGGCTCGGTGCCGAAGCTCTCCAACGCGACCGCAAACGTCTGCGGCTGTTCCTCGCCCGTCACGGTTTTCCCCGAGCGGCGATCGAGGTCGAGGCCGAGGCCGCGGGGGACGACCTCGTGGCGCTGGTGTTCCGCGTCGACCCGGGGGGCGCCGCCCGCGTGCAGGAGATCCGTCACGAGGGACTGCCCCCGGAATTCGACCCTCCGGCTGGTCGGGACGAGGCCGGTCTCGCCGAAGGCGATCGATTCCGCGACCAGGCCGTGAAGGCTGCGCGGGCCACGTTGCGTCGGCACCTCGAGGAGTCCGGATACGCACGGGCCGAGGTCGAATCCGAGATCACGCTCGACGAGCCGGGCGAGGTCGTCGTGACCTTCGTCGTCACGTCGACCGAGCGCTTCCGCTTCGACGGCCTCGAGATCCGCGGCGCCGACGACGACATCCGCGATCTCGCGCGGCGCAGCATCGAGCGCCCGCGCGGTGAGCGCTTCACGCCCGTCCTGCTCGAGAACGCCCGGCGCGACCTGCGCGACCTCGGCCTGTTCCGTCAGGTGCGCGTTCGGGCGGACCGCAGTGGTCCGAACACGTTGCAGATGATCGTCGACCTCACGATGCGGGAGATGCGCAGCGCGCGCGTCGGCATCGGTACCTGGAGCGACCATCCGATCCAGGTGCGTGCCGGGTGGCGCCACCGCGATCTCTTCGGAGGAGGGCGCGGCTTCGACGTCGAGGGATCCTTCGCCCTGAACCTGCGCGAATTCGAGTCGCGTGTGGACTGGCCCGTGTTGTTGGTGCGGCGCTCGCGCACCGAGTTCGGGGCGCGCTTCCGCGTGGAGGACGAGGAGAGCTACGGATCGGAGGAGTTCGAGGTCTTCGTCGACAACCTCTTCCACGTGGACCAGCGCACGTCGTGGCGGCTGGGGACCTCCTGGATCGAGACCGCACTCGATCTGCGGACCGACGACGCCGACGCCTTCGAGACGCGGCCCGGTCAGCAGGTCCTGTTCGACTTCCGGTGGTTCCACGACGGGGTCGACGATCTGCTCGACCCGACCGCGGGTCGGAGAGTACGGTTCGAGGTGCGCTACGCCCCTTCGTTTCCCTTCTCCGACGCGACCTTCCTGTCCGTCCGCGGGGCGTGGGTGCGGGTCACCTCTCTGCGGCCGGGTACGGTCCTGGCCGGCCGGATGGACCTGGCCTCGGCGTGGCCCACGGGTGATGCCACCGATCTGTTGCCCACCCAACGTTGGTTCGGCGGTGGCTTCAACACCCACCGCGGGTCGACGCGGCGTGGACTCGGTCCCCTCGACGATAGAGGGGATCCGATCGGCGGGCAGTGGCGGGGACTGGCCGGCCTCGAATTGCGACAGCGTCTCGGCTCCTGGCTCGGCGCGTCGATGTTCGTCGACGCCGGGCAGGTGTGGCGCGAGGCCGACGACGTGGGCACCGACGACCTGGTCGTCGCCCTCGGCGCCGGTCCGTTGATCTACACGCCCATCGGTCCGGTCCACCTCGACTTCGCCTGGAACGTCGCACGTCGACCCGCCGACGAATCGAACCTCGTCTTCCACTTCGGGATCGGCCATGCCTACTGACGAACCGCAGGTGGATCCCGTGGCCGATCCGACGCCGCGCCCGCGACGGTGGCGCCGTGTGCTGCGCATTGCGTGGCGGACGCTCGCCATCTCGTTCGTGCTCGCGGTGTTGGTCGTCGTCGGAGTCCTGGCCGTTCCCGATGCACGCCTCGCGCTGCTCGAGCGCGGCCTCGACGCGGGGTTGGAGGCGCTTCCGGGTCGGGCGAGCGTCCGCGCGCAGTGGCCCGGCCTGGGGCGCGTGGAACTCGAGGACTTCCGCTGGCGTGTCGAGGCCGAGCGCGTGGCCGAGGTCGATCGTGCGGTGGTGGACATCGACCTCGGCTCTCTGTGGAACCACGATGCCGTGGTGCGCGCGGTGCGCGTGCAGGGGGCGTGGTTCGACGTCGATCGGGCGACGGCCGCCTTCGCGGCAGCTCCCGGCGACACCACCACCGAGCCTGCTCCGACGGAGCCGACGGACGAGGTCAGCGTTCCGTGGTTGCGCGACGGCGCGCTCGCAGGGCTGCCATCGGTGACCATCGACACGCTCGCGGTGCATGACGTCGAGGTGGTCACGGCCGCGGGCACGGTCGCGTTGCACGATCTCGCCCTGGGGCTGGATCTCCGGCCCGGCCGCGAACGACTGGGACGCCTGGACCTCGACGTGTCGACCGACGAGATCGGCCGGGTCGCAGGTGGCGTGGCCCTCTCGGTGACCGATTCGCTCCGCGCGCGTTTCGACGTGTGGTCGTGGGCTCCGCCGGGAACATCGCTCGCACGGCGCGGCGGCACGCGGGGACTCCAGGTCGTGGTTCCCTCCGACATCGTCGTGCGGGCCCTGCGTGGGGACCTGGCGGTGATCCCGTCCCAGCTGCACGGACGACTGATCGAGCGACGACCCGCCACGATCGACCTCGCTGCGCAGTGGCAGGCCGACGGTGTACTCGACGGAGGACTCCGGCTCCGGCTCGACGATCGTCCGACGTGGGCGTCGCCCTGGATCGCCCAGGCCGACAGCGCGGCCGTGGCCGTCTTCGAGCGATTGCTCGCCACGTGGCCCGCCGACTCCGTCGCCTACGAGGTCACCCTGGGCGCCGAGGGGCACGTTGATGCCACCGGAGTGCGTCTGGACCGCGCTCGGCTCGCGGGATCTCTCCCCGGCCCGGCGGAACTCCTGCCCGACCTGCCCGCGCCTGCCTGGTCGCGGTCGGACGTGCGCCTGGTGGCCCGGCCCGACGGTGAGGATGCATTGCGCGTCGCCCTCGATCTCGGGTCGACGGGCTGGATCGAACGTGGTCGGGTGGTGGCCCGGCTACGCGGCACCGAGGCCGTTCGGGCCGACACCCTCGATCTCCGTCTCCCGGGACTGAGCGTCCGCGGCGACGGCCGGTGGTCACCCGATACGATCGACGTCGACGTCGAGGTGCAGGCCGCGACCGCCGAGCTGAACGCACTCGTTCCTTCGCCGCCCTGGGGTGATCTCGACGCCGAACTGAGCGCCGACGTCCGCGCCGAAGGAGCGCTTCCCTTGCCGAGGGCTTCGTTGCGGCTCGACGCGAGGGCCATGGGTGCGTTCGGAGAGGTTCCCGATCTCCGCGTGCGCGCGGAGCACGAGCAGGACTCCGTGCGCGTGTCGCTCGATCTCCCCGACGGCTTCACGCTCGATGGCGATCGTTTCGCGACGCCGGTCCGGATCGATGGCCGGGGCCGGGTCGATCTCCCGCGGTGGAGTGGACGCCTATCGGGCAGCGGTCCGGGTCTGCGTGTCGACATCGGGGCCGGCCAGGACACCAGCATCGCCGTCGCGGGCTCGTTGATGGCCGAGGCCGGCCCCCTGCTCGAGGCCCTTCCCGCCGCGCTGGCGGCTCCACTCGCCAGCAGCACCGTGCGGCGGGCGGTCCTGGATCTCGACGTCGACTACGATTCCGGGGCCGAATCGGGCGCGGCCGAGGTGGGGGTCGACGTCCGGCTCGACGAGGGCAGCGTGTTCCTGCGGGCCAGTGGGGACGCCGCGCTCGGCGGTCGGGTGCGCGCGCAGGTCGATACGTTCCGAGTCCGTTGGCGCGACCAGTCGATCGGCACGCGCCGCCCGCTGCGCTTCGACCTCGACACCCGCGAGCCGCGCTACGTCCTGGAGGACCTGGACCTCGACGGCAGCCTGGGGACGATCCGGGGGGCGGCCCGCGTCGACTCGAGCGGGGCCCAGGGAGATCTCGACATCGCCCTCACCGTCGAGCGGGAGCGTCTGCTCGAGTGGGCGCCGGATCTCGACGACGTCGTTCCGCGCACCGACCGGCTCGCGGCCACGCTCGACGTCGACCTGTCGGGAACCGCCACGGCGCCACGTGCCTCGATCGGAGGGGTGGCGCGGCTCGACTCCGACGATGACGCCCGCGACGTCACGCTGCGTTGGACGACGTCCTACGGCTCCGACGACAACGGCCCGGCCCGGCTGCAGGCCGGCCTGGAGCTGATCGGAGGCTCGATCACCTGGGTGGAGGCCGAGGGCGCCGTGCCCCTCGACCTGTCGCTCGATCCGGTGAGTTACGCACTGCGCCCCGACGAAACCTTCGACCTCGACGTCGAGACGCCGCGCATCGACCTGCAGCGTCTGGTGGAGTTCACGCAGGTGCCGCTCGACCTGCGGGGCGACCTGGCGATGGAGGTGCACGCCCACGGGCCGCTCGAGAACCTCGATCTGGACGGTTTCGTGCGTTCGGACCGGGCGCGGGCCGGCTTCCCGGACGGTGGCTTCCTGGAGACCGCCACGTCGATCGTATTCACGGGAACCCTCCTGCGACCGACCGTCGAAGGAGAGGTGCGCGTCGACGGCGGGTTGATCCTGCTCCCCGAACCTCCGCCCGCGCTGTTGCCGGTCGAGGGCGAATCGATGCTCTGGGCGGCCATCGAGGCCGACACGACGGTCACGGAGCTGCGCGCGGACCGCCCGGTCAGCCCGATCGACACCCTGACGCTTCCCCTGCCCGACGTGGCGGTGGCCCTGAACGTCCCCGGGGGATTGCGGCTGCGGGGCCACGGGCTCGACGTGGAACTGCGCGGGCGGGTCGATGCGCTGGTCGAGGACGGGACTCCGGGAATCGGCGGCGGCCTCGAGGTGTGGCGCGGACGTCTCGACCTGCTCGGACGCCGCTTCGAGGTCGAGACGGGCCGCGTGATCTTCGATCCCGATCAGGTGGAACCGAACCCGGAACTCGACATCCGCCTGGCGACCACCGTGGAGGGCACTCGGTTCACCGTCGACGTCACGGGGACCGCCCTCGAGCCCCGCCTGCAACTCGGCAGCGATCCCGAGATGCCCGAGGGCGACATCGTCGCGTCGCTGCTCTTCGGTCGACCGCTCGACGAACTCGACGAGGGTCAGTCCGAACTGCTCGCCCAGCGCACGCGCCAGATCGCGGCGGCCTACGGGGCCGCGGTCCTGTCGCAGGAGATCGGTCAGCGTCTCGGCGTCGACATCCTGTCGATCGAGCCCGCGGGCGAGAAGGGTTCGGCGTCGTTGGTCGTCGGTCAGTACCTCAGTCCCGACGTGATCGTCCAGTACGAGCAGGTGCTCGAGGAGGGCGCGGCCGCCCTGATCCGCCTGGAGTACGCGATGACCCGGTCCATTCGTCTGGAGACGGTGGCCACGCAGGGCGAGGGCTCGGGCGTGCAGATCGAGTGGCGCAAGGACTACTGAGCGCGGGACACGTCGGCGTCGGATCCGTACACTCCCGCGACCCCCTTCGAACGTGGAGACAAGATGTCCTGGATCGAACGCGTTCCCGTGGACGAGGCCACGGGTCTGCTGCGACGCCTCTTCGACGCCTCGGTGGAGCGCGCCGGCCGCGTGTGGAACGTCACCCACGTCATGAGTCCGAACCCGCCGGTCATGCGGGACTCGGTGCGGCTCTACGGCACCATCATGTTCGGCGATTCGCCGTTGGGGCGTGCGCAGCGCGAGATGCTGGCCACCGTTGTGTCGTCCGAGGCCGGTTGCCGCTACTGACGCCGCGCGCACGCGCACGACCTCCGGGACGAGGTCGCCACGATCTTCGACGACGACGGACGGGCCGACCGGTGGGTGGACCACGTGGCGCGCGACTGGTCGACGGCACCGCTGCGCGACGTCGATCGCGAGCTGTGCCGCTTCGCGGTGCGTCTGACCCATCACCAGCAGGCGGTGGACGAGGACGACCTCGCACCCCTGCGCGCGCACGGCCTCGACGACAGGGCCGTGCACGACGCGGTGCAGGTGGTCTCGCTGTTCAACTACTACAACCGGATCGCACACGGGCTCGGCGTGGAGCTCGAGCCCGACGAGCTGGTGCGCCCGTGGGGCGAGCAGGGGATGGTCGACGACGGGCCGCCGCCCGACCTGGGTGGCCCGGCGAGCAGCGGTCGCGTCAGCGCGGGCTGAGGTCGAAGGTCGACATGACGCCGATCCGGAACTCCCGGCTCACCGGAAGATCCTCGCCGGCCAGCGCGATCGAAGCCCCGATCTCGAGGATCGTGCCCGACGCCCCGAGCCGATCCAGACCGACGTGCAGCGCCGGCGCGTAGGACCACAGACGTCGGGTGGCGATCTCCTGTTCGATCCCGAAGTCGCGGCTGGTCCACGGGCTCCCCTCCAGTCCGTCGAAGCGGGTGACCACCGCCAGCCACGGGCGCAGGCGCCAACCCCATTCGGCGGCGACGATCCACTCGTCCCCCGGATCGAATCCCAGTTCGTCGTTCGCCGCCCGCCAGCGGTGACCGACCGTGGCCGAGACCCACCCGTGCGGCCACAGCGACCAGCCGGCCTCGGCCCGCAGGGTGAGATCGTGTTGGCCTTCGCCGAGGGGCTGGGCGAAGACGCTGCGTGGGACGTTCGCGGTGGGCAGCTTCCAACGGAGCGACAGAGAAGCGGCCGCGCGATCCCCCCGACGCACTCCGACCGTGGCACCGAGCACCACGTCTCCGAATCCCGTGCCCGGTTCGACTTCGTCGTTGTCGTTCTCGAAGACGGTGTGGAGGAAGGGAACGGACGCCGAGATCTCGAGACGGTCGGTGACACCGTAGGCCGCTTCCAGTGCGTAGCGCTGGAATTCGTACTCGCCCCCGGTGACGAAGTCGAAGGGGATGCGGTCGCCCGCGTGCACCGAGGTCCCGTCGGGGAAGCGCTTGGTCTCGTCGAGCTGGTCGTTGGCGAACTTCTCGTCGGCGAAGCTCGTCGAAGCGCCGATCTTCCACCAGAGATGGCCGGCCGCTCGTGTCCAGGCCGACGCGGCCGACGTCACCGGCGCCACGCACGTCATCGCGATCAGACACGCGGCGACCCGCCGGCTCAGGGCAGTCGTGTCCATTCGAGGTCCAGTTCGAACTCGGGATCTCCGGCGTGGACGATCTGCAGGAAGGTCGCGGTCGAGTCGTACAGCACCCAGACCGGCAGGCCACCGACCTCGTCGCGGAACACGGCCCGGTTGCCCATGCTCTGCCTCACGACCGAGTGCACGTACACTTTCGACGTGTCGCCCGCATGCACACCGGTGACCAGGGCCTTGCCGGGGAACTGCGCGTCGGGTGCGGGATCGGTCACCGCGAAGGTGTCACGGTCGTCGCTGCGGTAGTCCCCGTAGGGGTACCGCGTGTAGTCGCGTGAGAAGCCGGTGCTCGACGCGATCACCCGGGTTCCCGGGTGCATCTGCTGCCATCGCTCCCAGGTGGTCTCGACGAAGGGGATTTCCTCGAGGACCTCTCCCTTGCGGGCGCCCGTCACCGCCTCGCGTCGCATCTGCGAGAACAGGCTCGCGGTGTCGTGGTCGTAGAGCACCAGGTTGCTGTTGTAGAGGTTGCCGGACACCCCGAAGGCCGACTGCTGCGCGGAGAAGACCAGCGCCGATCCCGTCAGGGGACAGAAGGAGACGCTGAGCGGCTGTCCGCCGAAGGTATCGTTCACGATCTCGTGCCACCACAGGACGTTGTGCGGGTAGGCGCGGGCTTCGGTCCCGTCGAAGAGGCCGATGACCATGTCGTGGGGTTGCAGGTAGGCGGCGTCGGAGGAGCCGGCGTCGGTGAAGCGCGGCGCGCCCTGCGGGGGACCGGTGTTCGGCAACGAGGGGATGGCGTCGCGGGGCAGATTGCGGCGGATCTGATCGCAGGGGACGAGACAGTCCTCGTCGCTGCGGATCACGGCGTCGCGCACGTCGGTGTCGCGCCCCCAGATCTCCGATCCCGGGTGGAAGACCGACCAGGCGAACCAGAAGGCGCTGGTCTTCGCCAGGTGCGGCAGACGCACGCCCGCTTCGGCCAGGGGGCCGTCGAAGGCCCAGCCGTCGGCGGTGAGCAGGCTGCCCGTCGCGCGGTCTCGGAGCACCCACGTACCGCTCGGAGGTGCGGCGACCTCGAGCTCCGTGCGGTGGGCATCGAGTGTGAAGTCACCCGGTTCGTTGCGGAGCGTGGGCAGGGCTCCCGAGCTGTCGGTCACCGGAGGAAGGTCCACGCCGGGATCCGACGGCGAGTCGGTCTCGGAACATGCCGCGAGGAAGAGCAGGGACAGGGCCGCGAGCAGAGCCGTCCGCGACGGGCGCGAACGGAATCGGCGTCGGAACATGGGAGCGCATCCTCGTGTCGGGTCGATCGGGGCGGACACCGGGGTTACGGGGACGTCGTGCCTGGTGTGACCCGGGCGCGTGTCCGCTCGACCCGTACGGCATGAGGGAATTCGCACGGCATTCGTGCCGACCCGGCTGCGAAAACGTGATGACACAGGACCATCGGTTGGTCTGCGTCATGCGCGTTTCTACTCTTGGCCGTGACGTCTCACCGATCCGTGTCGCGCACCGTCACCCGGTCTCCCCACGGATCGGTCCTTCCCCCTGGAGGCTCCATGGATGTCGTCCTGCTCTCACGCATCCAGTTCGCCCTGACCATCGGCTTCCATTACATCTACCCGCCGCTGAGCATCGGGCTCGGCCTGGTGTTGGTGATGATGGAAGGGATGTACCTGCGGACGGGCAATCCGATCTACCACCAGCTCACCCGCTTCTGGGTGCGCATCTTCGGTCTGATCTTCGCGTTCGGCGTGGGATCGGGCATCGTGATGGAATTCCAGTTCGGCACGAACTGGGCTGCGTACTCCCGCTACGTCGGGGACATCTTCGGCAGTCCACTCGCGGCCGAGGGCATCTTCGCCTTCTTCCTCGAGTCGGGCTTCCTGGCCCTGCTGTTGTTCGGTTGGGACCGCATCAGCAAGGGCATGCACTTCTTCGCCACCTGTATGGTCGCCCTGGGTGCGCACTTCAGCGCGATATGGATCATCGTGGCCAACAGCTGGATGCAGACCCCGGCGGGATTCCACATCGTGGAGACCCCGGTCGGGCCACGCGCCGAGATCACCAGTTTCTGGGAAGCGGTGCTGAATCCGTCGACCCTCGACCGTCTCTGGCACACCGTCATGGGGGCGTGGCAGGCCGGAGCCTTCTTCGTGATCTCGGTGGCAGCGTTCTACCTGTTGCGCCGTCAGCACGAGCACTTCGCGAAGACCTCGATGAAGGTCGCCTTCGTGGTGGCCATGGGCGCCTCGCTCCTGCAGCTCGTCAGCGGGCACGACAGTGCGGTGACGGTGGCCGAGCACCAGCCCGCGAAGCTGGCCGCCTTCGAGGGTGTGTACGAAACCGGGCCGAACCAACCGCTGGCGATCATGGGCTGGGTCGACGAGAAGAACCAGGAGGTGGTGGGGATCGAGATCCCCGGCATGCTCAGCTGGCTCGTCGACTTCGACACGAACACGGTCGTCCAGGGCCTGAACGACTTCCCGGAGGCAGACCGACCACCCGTCCAGATCACCTTCCAGGTCTACCACATCATGGTGGCGATCGGCATGACGTTGATCCTGCTCGCCTGGGTGGGCGGGTTCATGGCCTGGCGTGATCAGCTGGTCCGACACCGATGGATGCTGTGGGTCCTGGTGTTCTCGGTCTTGTTGCCGCAGGCCGCCGGTCAGTTGGGATGGGCCGCGGCCGAGATCGGGCGCCAGCCGTGGATCGTGTACGGGCTCATGCGTACGTCCGAGGGTGTGAGCCAGACCGTGCCGGGGAGCAACGTGCTCTTCTCGTTGATCCTGTTCACGCTGATCTACATCGCCCTGTTCGTCGTGTTCATCGTGTTGCTCGACCAGAAGATCAAGCACGGTCCGCTCGACGAAGACATGCCTCGTACGGGGGAGATCCGGTCATGAGCCCCGACTTCTACAACCACATCTGGTACGTGCTGGTCGGCGTGCTGCTGACCGGCTACGCGATCCTCGACGGCTTCGACCTGGGCGTCGGTGGCCTGCACCTTCTGGCCAAGGGCGACCAGGAACGCCGGATCTTCCTGAACGCGATCGGTCCCTTCTGGGACGGCAACCAGGTCTGGCTGGTCACCGGGGGTGGCGCGCTGTTCGCCGCCTTCCCGCACGTGTACGCCACCGCGTTCAGCGGCTTCTACCTGGCCTTCATCCTCTTGCTGTTCACGCTGATCTTCCGTGGGGTGTCGATCCACGTGCGCAGCCTACGGCCCGACAGCCCGTGGCGATCGTTCTGGGACTGGGCCTTCAGCGTCTCGAGCCTGCTGGCGTCGCTGCTGATCGGTGTGGCGCTGGGCAACGTGGCCTGGGGCGTGCCGCTCGAGGAGAACTTCGTCTACCACGGTAGCCTGCTGCACCAGGTGCACGCTTACACCGTGCTGACCGGTCTGCTGGTGGTGGCGATGTTCCTCATGCACGGCGCGATCTACCTCGTCATGAAGACCGAAGGGGATCTCAACGCGCGGGTACGGACCTGGGTACGGCCGACGATCATCGCCTTCATCATTCTGTACGTGGTGACGACGATGGCCACGCTGCTGTACCTGCCGCACATGTCCGATCCCTTCCGTGAGAACCCCGTGTTGTTCCTGGTGCCGGCTCTGAGCGTGCTGGCGATCGCCAACATCCCGCGCGAGATCCACCACGAACGCGAGTTCCGGGCCTTCCTGTCGTCGTCGGTGGCCATGGCGCTGCTGTTGGTGCTGTTCGGGATCGGCATGTTCCCCGAGCTGATCCACGCCCGGCCCGATGCATCGCTGAGCATGGACGCCTACAACGCGTCGAGCTCGACGAAGACGCTGCAGACCATGCTGATCATGGCCCTGATCGGCATGCCGCTGGTGATCGCCTACACCTTCCACATCTATCGTGTGTTCCAGGGGAAGGTGAAGTTGGACTCGATGTCGTACTGATCGGCCGGGTGCGGGCGGACACGCCGTCCGCACCCGCATCGCTCACTCGACGAGGGCGACCTTGCGCACACTGACCGTGCCGTCGCCCCGCACCAGCCGACCGACGTAGACGCCGGAGGCCACGAGGTCTCCGGCGTCGTCACGTCCGTCCCAACCGATCCAGCGCGCTCCGAACGGCAGCGTTCCGTTCCACAGCTGGCGCACGAGGCGTCCGCGCAGGTCGTGGACGTCGAGGCGGACCGTCGACGTGCGCGCGAGTTCGAAACCGAACTCGACGCGGGCGTTGAAGGGGTTGGGGCGTGCCCGCAGGCGGGCGTCGAGCACCGGCGACGGTGGTGGGGCCGCCGTGACGACGCGCTCGCAGAGGCAGCCGTGGACGTCGCTCGACGGGTCGCCGTGGTCGTGCCAGTAGGCCGCCGTGGCCGGCGAGGCGCGGTGGACGGCGAGCCGGGCCTCGCTCACGTCGGTGTTCTGGTTCAGGCGCTCGCGCAGGAAGAACACGTTGCCGTCTCCGGCGCGCACGAAGATCTCGACCACCGGCCCGCCGGTGCTCTCGCTGGTCAGCAGCATGAACCGCCCGGGCTCCGCGCCGGCCACCGTGACCGACAGGGGAGGTGCGGCGCCGGGCCGGGGCCGGGGTGGTTCGAAACCACCGCCGACACGGAGTTGCGTGATCACCTGGGCCGGAACGCCGGTCTCGACCTCGTTGTCGAGGATCCAGGCGTAGAGCAGGCGCTGCTCGCCGTCGAACGCGACGGACGGGGATGTGACCTCCAGGCCCAGGGCCAGCGGGTCGGGCGTGCTCCACGCTCCCGACGTGTACCCCGCGTGTTCGACCTGCTGGGTCCCGGGTTCCGAACCGTCGCGGAGGAAGGCCAGCTCGAGGCCCTCGCCCACCGCCACGAGGTCGGGATCGCGGGGCGAGTCGCCCGAGGTGACGGTGGTCATCACGTCGAGGCGATCCCCGTCGTCGAACAGGTGCAGCAGGTGCGACATCGGATCGGTGCCGGCTTCCACCACCACGTGGACGAGACCGTCCTCGGTGCACGCGGCGACGGGGTCGCGCAGGTTCGCGTCGTGCCGGTAGACGTGGGAACGGACCACCGAACCCTCGTGGGTCACCGCGTGGTACCACAGGGCGTCCATGCCGTACTGCCAGGAGGTGGTGACGAAGGCATGGAGCGTGCCGTCGTCGTCGACCGCGAGCGTCGGGCCACGGAGGGGCTCCACGCTCGTGGCGATCGGCTCGGACTCGTTCCAGGCGCCGTCGTAGGTCCAGAGCTTGAGCTGGTCTTCTCCGCGGTCGGCGTCGTACTCGATCCACAGGGTGTGCAGGCGCCCTTCCGAATCGTACACCGCTTGCCGCTGCGAACCGGCCATCGACACGGCCCGGTAGGTGGGCAGGAAGGGTGTGTCCACCGCGCACGGGACCGGATCGCCGATCCCCAGCGCATGGTGCAGCGTGTCGCGATCGGCGACGGCGTCCGAGACGATCAGGTGATAGGCGCCGTACGGGGAATCCGTGAGCACGGTCGTCCCGACGGCCCACCGATGGAACTGGAGGCCGACCGGATTCAGGGGCAACGTCGGCATGCCGCTCTCGTGGACCAACCGGTACCCGAGGGTCAGGTCCAGGTAGTCACCCGCGATGGTGAAGGGGAAAGCGGCGTCCGGCCCGGAGGCGTCGGGCACGAAGGAGGTCACGCGCGGCAGTGGGAGATCGCCGACCGCGTCGACCCCGTAACCCCAGATCTGGAGGTCGTCCCCTTCGTCGACGTCGTGCTCCTTCCAGGCGAGGAGGGCGCCGTCGGATCCGTCCGCGACGAGGTGGGCGGAGTGCGGTTCGGTGTGCAGGATCGCCGACGGCGGTCCCCAGGACCACGAGCAGCCGCCGACCAGGCGATTCCACACCACGGTGCCGTCGCCGTCGACACGGGCGGCGTCGACCTGCCGGCACTGCGTCGACGCGTCGATGTCGTAGAGCGTGGCGTAGGTGACGACGGCACCGCCGGTGCGGTCGGGCGCGATGTCGTGCCGGCCACCGATCATCACGGGTGCGGCGACGGTCACGCCGGTAGGGCCCCACACCAGGTTGCCCGCGTGGCCCACACGCTGCACGTGCAGGTCCTCGATGCCGTGGACCATGACGAAGCCGCCTTGTCCGTCGGCGCACAGTTCCGGTGCGGTCGACAGGGAGAACCACGGGGTCTGACTGTCGTGGACCGTGAGCTCGGAGCCCCACACGAGCGATCCCGCGGCGTTCAGGTGCTGGGCGTAGGCCACGCCGGCGTCCGAGCGGACGACGAACGCACCTCCGGAGCCGTCGCGCACGAGGTCGTTGAAGGCCCCGAGCGAACTTCCCCAGACCAGAGCGCCCGACAGGCCGTTCCAGAGGAGCGTTCCGTCGGAACCCCGGATCCTCTGGGCACGGATCTCCCCCGGCGGACCCGGCAGGTGATAGCCGACGAGCGCGCCGCCCTGACCGTCGGGGACCAGACGGAAGACGTGATCGGTCACGGCCGCGCTCGTCACCGGGTCGTGCCATACGAAACCGTCGAGGTCGGCACGCGCGGCGTACAGCCGGGGCGTCGAACCGAACTGCTTCCACACGAGCAGCACGTCGTGCAGACCGACCGGGATCATCCGGACCTCGGCGACCTCTCCCGACGTCATCGCACCGAGATTGTCGACTCCCCTCATCGTGTCGCAGGTGCCGTCGACATCGATGTGCGCGAGCCAGAGCATGTAGAAGCCGTCGTACTGAGCGTGGTAGGCCACCCAGGCACCGCCGGCTCCGTCGTGGGCCACGGCCAGGGGTCCGAGCTGGGCCTGTTGACCCACGTCCCAGAGCAGCTCGCTGCCCTCGTCCCCCCAAACTTCCGTGCCATTGTGGTCCACACGGCTCACCTGGCACCGCGGCGGACTCGTGTCGGGATCGATGGTGGCGACGAGCATGCCGCCGAAGCCGTCGGGAGCGACGGCGAGGTGATCGAAGTGGTTCTCGGCGACGAAGAATTCCGCTTGGTTTTCGTACTCCCAGCCCGCCCGGGCGGACGTCGTCCACCCAGTCGCGAGGACCACGACGCTCGCGATCAGGGCGACGCCCAGGACGGCCGGAACGTGGATCGGGCGCATGTCCGCTCTCCTCGACTACCGCCGATCGTGGTCGGGAGGGCGAGGGCGGACCTCCGCGCGGTGGGAGCGTGCAGCGCGACGGCGGCGAAGGTGCGGCGATCGCCGAGGGCGTGGCTCGCGACGCACGACTCGACGAACCGGAAGGTCCGTGGCACGAACCTCCGACCCACTCTGGCACGAGACGTCACGCGCGGGAATGAGGCGTCGGCACCAATCCTCAGCGTCGCATCGACGTCTCCAGGGCCTCCTCGAGATCGGCCACGCCGATCACGCGAGCAGCGGGAACCGCGCCGATGACGGAGCGTCCCATCTCACCGCTCGAGCCGAGCTCGCGCGGATCCACCACGAGCACCTGTCCGCCGGCTTCGGTCGCACGCACCGCGCCCGCGGCCCCGTCGTCGTTGAGACCGGCGAGCACCACGATGGTCAGGCGGTTGCCGTAGGTCTCGGCCGCGAGGCGGTAGGCCACGTCGAGGGACGGAACGGTTCCCGGGTAGGAGTCGGCCACGACCAGCCGGAAGCGCTCGCCCGCGAAGCCGAGGTCGAATCCCGGAGGTGCGACGTACAGCCCGCCCGATTCCACCAAGGCATCGGGACGCGCCCACCGGAAGCGAGGGTCGGCGTTCCGCAGAACGGGCAGCAGGGACGAATCGGCGCGTCGCGATGCGTGGGACACGTACACGATCGCACCGTCGCCGGGCTCGAGTCGGCGATGGAAGGCGCGGGTAGCGATCTGCAGCGCACCCGCCGAGC
This sequence comes from uncultured bacterium, assembly GCA_964593155.1. Lineage (GTDB taxonomy): Bacteria > Krumholzibacteriota > Krumholzibacteriia > JAJRXK01 > JAJRXK01 > JAJRXK01. The sequence continues at coordinate 5,926 of CAZQHE010000067.1, read as the reverse complement.
CGCCAACCATCGTGAGGGCGCGGGCCGGCGTGCCCTCGGTCGCGTCGTCGCGCTCGCGTTCGAACTCCTCGAGGAGTTGCTCGGTCACGCGGCGCCGACGCACGGTGATCAGACCGAGCAAACGTGACAGCGAGGCCGTGTTGAACATGCTCTTGGTGAAGTAGTCGGTCACGCCGAGATGGAACATCTCGCGCACGACGGTCTCGTTCCCCGATCCCGTCACCGCCACCACCGGAGGGAGGTCGCCTCCGGTGCGCACGCGGAGTTCGCGCAGGACGGCGGGGCCGCTGCGTCGCGGAAGGTTCACGTCGAGGAAGACCACCTCGTAGTCGCGGCGGGCCACCGCGTCGATCGCCGCGTCGCCGTCGTGGGCCACGTCGACCATCCACTCCGGGCCGGCCACGTGTTCGATCTGCCGTTGTATCTGGATCGCATCGGCGCGGTCGTCCTCGACCACCAGGGCGCGTCCCCGCTCGAGGATGTGTCGGAAGGGACTGCCGCCGGCCCGTGCATCGGGCAGCAGGCCCAGGGCCAGCGCGAGTGCATCGACCGCCCCGGCCAGGCGCGACTTCGGAAAGGCCGCGCGCGCGCCGAGCTGCATGGCGTGCTGCTGGTCGCGTTCCTCGTCCGAGCCGGTGATCACCACGACGGGAATCTTGCGCAGCTGCGGGTCCTCCTGCATGCGCTCGAGCAACCAGAAGCCCGATCGCCCGGGCAGATTCAGATCGAGGGACACCACGGTGCGCAGCAGCTCGTCGGCGCCCATG
>CAZQHE010000067.1:0-5149 GCA_964593155.1 uncultured bacterium | reverse complement strand
GGTCTTCAGGTGTTCCAGGGCGGCATCGGCGTCGGGCAGCACGGTCATCTGACAGTCGAGTACGTGACGGCGCAGTTCACGCCGGATCGACAGACTGTCGACGAGATCGTCCTCGACGATCAGGAGATGGCTCGCGTCACTCATCTGCGGCCTCCAGCCCGAGATCGACGTCGATGCGTGTGCCCCGTCCCGATCCGGGGGCCACCGTGGCATCGCCACCGAGGTGACGAGCGTAGCGACGGACGAGGGCCAGGCCCATGCCCGATCCCTCCACACGGTCACGGCTCTCGAGCTTGGTGAACATTCCGAACACGCGGTCGCGGTGTTGGGCCGGAATTCCCGGTCCGTCGTCGACCACCGTGACCCGGAGCATGCCGTTCTCGTGGTGCGCACTGGCCTGCACCGTGCCGTCCGCGCGGTCGTGGTGCTTGACCGCGTTGCTGATCAGGTTCCACAGGATCTGCCGCAGCGGGGCACGAGGCCCGACGACGACGGGCATGGGTGCGTCGATCCGGACCTCGAAGTTCGGGGGAACGGCCAGGCCCTCGAACACCTCGCGGGCGAGTTCGTCCAGGTCGACCCGTTCCGAAGGGACCTTCTCGCGGCCGGCGCGAGAGTAGGCGAGCAGGTCGACGAGCATGCGGTCCATGCGCCCGACGCGCGAGGTCAGCAGATCGAGGTGGCTGCGTGCGTCTTCCGAGAGACGGGGGCCTTCGTCCTCGACCAACCACTGCGCGATGTTCTCGACGGCCCGCAACGGAGCGCGCAGGTCGTGCGAGGCCACGAAGGCGAAGCGCTCGAGCTCCTCGGACTGCGCTCGCAGGGCGAAGGCCGCGCGGACGGCGGGGCTGAGGATGAGGTCGCCCAGCTCGCCGACGGCCTCGAGTTCCCATGGTTGCCAGGGACGGGCGCGGCCGCGGCGTTCCTCGATCCAGGCCGCGAACGACTCACGCGGGTGCAGACGCCGGGTGCCGTCGGCCGCGGTGACCACGGGCTTGTTCGGGTCGCCGGCCCAGCGCACGGTCTCGACCTCTTCGCGCCGCAGCCACACCAGGGACGTGGCGGGGTCGTCGCCGGCCCGCAGGGCCAGGACGCCGACCATGTCCGGTTCGACCGGTGGTGGGGGGATCGGCCCGTCGGGATCGCGCACCCAGGGCCCCGACGCCTCGTGCAACGGCAAGCGCTGGACCCACTCGACGAAGGCTCCGGTCGACGCGTCGATTCCACGCAGGGTGATGCGGTCGGCGCCGACCACGGCGAAGCCGTCGGCGTCGACCAATGCGGCGAGGTCGTCGGCCGCGTCGACGAGCGACGCTCCGAGATCGGCCTCGGGCACCAGACCCTCGGCCAGTCTCTGCACGTGTTCGCGGGTGCGGGCCTGCGCCCGGCTTCGCTCGAGCTCACCCCGTAGCTCGATGTGTCGCGACACGAAACGGCCGATCAATTCGCACGCCTGTCGCACCTCGAACGACACGTGCCGTGGCCCGCGGTGGTGGCAGGCGACCATGCCCCACAGCTCGCCCCCGCGCAGCAGGGAGATCGACATCGATCCGCCGACGTCCATGTTCTCCAGGTACTGGATGTGGATCGGCGACACGCTGCGCAGCACGGCGTCACTGAGGTCGAGCGTGTGCGACTGCAACGCGGGGTGGCGCGTACGCAACGGGATCGGAGCGGCGCCCACGTCGGCGATCAGACGGAGTGGATTGCGCGTGTACAGCGCGCGGGCCTGTGCCGGGATGTCGCTGGCGGGGAAGTGCACGCCCAGGTACGAGTCGACCTCGTCGGCGCGGTCCTCGGCCACCACCCAGCCGTGCCAGTCCTCGGCGAAGCGGTAGACCATGACGCGGTCGAAGCCGGTGAGTTCGCGCACGATCGAGGCCAGGGCACGGGCGAGTTCTTCGGTGTCGTCCATGCCCGTGAGCTGTTGCGTGGATTCCTGCGTGCGATGGAGGACTCCCGCCAGATCCTCGTAGTCCAGTTCCAGTCGTTCGAGTTCGACGATCGTCCAGCCCTGGGGGTTGCGGTGCACCAGGGCCTTGCGATCGATCGCCGGTACCGGGACGGGCAGGATCGGTCGGCTCTGCCGCTGCTCGATGATCGGATCGATCCGCTGCGCGCCCGCGGTGCCCACCACGTCGGCGAGCGTCGCGCGCGTACCGCCGGCTTCGATCTCCGCGTCGAGATCGGCGGACCAGGCCACCACGTGGCGCGCGTCGTCGAGGGCCAGCAACGACCCGTGTGCCTGGATCGAACCGGGCACGTGGATGGGCTCGCGGTCGCAGTCGGTGAGCGTGGGTTCCGGACGGGAATCGGTCATGATCGCGGACGCGACGCCGTGCCGTCGGCCAGCCGGGCGTCGAAGAGGTCGAGGTGGAAGGCGAAGGCGGCGCGCGCGCCGTCGAGACAGCGCTGGCGGATGTCGGTGTCGGTGTCGAAACGGGCGAGGCCGTCACGGAAGGCGTGCCAGTGTGCGACCTGCTCCGGGCCGTACGGATCGAAGCTGCGGATCCGCGACGGCGCGCCCGGACCGAGCGCGGCGCGGATCCGTGGTTCCAGGTACCGGCCGCCGTTGGTCGCTCCCTCGAACACGTACCAGTGACCGACGAGAGCGGGCGGATCGGCGGCCGCTCGCTCCAGCTCGGTGGAGTAACGCGCGACGCAGGGAGGTGGATCGCAGGACGGGCCGGTCGAGCCCAGGTCCTCGAGGTCGTCGTCGATCCCACGACTGCGCCGATGGTGCGGCGCGAGCATCGAGGCCACCCGCCGGTCGGTCGCGGCGGCACGCGCGAGGGCGTGCTCCAGGGCCCGGTGGACGGCGCGCATCGCCTGCAGCAACGACGTCAGGAAGTCGCGCTCGAGGGGATCGGCCAGCAGCATGCGTTGGTGCGGATGGGCCTCGACCGCGCGGTGGGCGTCGTGCGTGCCTTCGCGCAGCAGGCGTGCGAGTCCGGGGCGGCTCGGGTGAAGGTCGGTCACGGGCGACGTCCGGGGCGTCGAAGGTCATGGGGAGTGGAAAAAATCCACGCCCGGCCCCACTCGCGTCAAGTCGAAACGCGAAGCGCGCCTCACGCCCCCGCGACGTTCAACACGTGGTGGAAGTCGCGGACCACGCCGGCCGTGGCCGGGTGCGCGCTGGTGTCGAGCAGATCGCGCACCGTCCATTCGCCCCCGTAGGCGTGCATGGTCGCGCCGGCGTCCGCCCCGGCCTCGATCAGGACCATGGCCAGCCGCGGAGCGTTGCTCGGGACCACCTGCCGACGGACCTCGACGCCGTTGGCGGTGAGGTGGTGGAGGAGGGTGGCACCGTGGCCGAAGCGCGATCGGTCGTGCACGAGCGACGGCACCTCGGCCACGAGGCGACGGAGACCGTGGACGTCGGCCCGTTCGATCCGTTCGAGAGCACGTTCGAAGGCGGGGTCCTGCGTGCGCTGGCACGCCAACGCGTCGTCGGGACCGGCGAAGCCGTGGTCCATGGCGACGGCGCGGAGGGCGCGCCGGTACGAGAGCGGTGCGGCCAGGATCTGGGTCACCGACGCCTCCGCCGCTCCGGGGATCACGGCACGGATCTGCACCGTGCACGCCGGATCGCGCCGCGCGTGGGCGTCGAGCAGGGCCCGCGTCTGCCGTTCGACCCAGGTCCGGATCGGCATGCTCGCTGCGCCCTCGGCGTAGAGCCCCGAGTGCAGGCGACGGACGCTCTCGACGTCGGGATGGACGAAGATCGAAGCCACGATGGCCACCGGGGGTCGAGGTGCGCCCCGGCCGCGAGCGACCGGGGCGACGGCGAGTCTAGACGCTCGACCCGTCGGCGGGAACCACCGCCTACTGCACGGCCAGCTCCAGGGTCTGCATGCCCATCTCCTCGCGCTCGTACGAGTCGGGGGGCACTTCGAGGAACTTCGCCACGCTCGACACCAGCCGCTGGTAGATCACCTCGGCGCGGATCGTCAGCGGGCCCGAGGGAAGGTCGTCCGGCAGGGTCCACGTGAAGCTCTCGGGCACGGCCTCCAGTGGTGGCAGGCGGTAGTCGGGACCGAGGCTGGCCGTGTGCCACTGGGCGATGGTCATGCGTCCCTCCGGGTCGAGGTAGGGCATGCGGTAGATACGGTCGCCCTCGGGGACGTCGCCGTCGCGCAGCAGCCCCTCGAAGTCGTCCAGTCCCTGGATGTCGCCGATGTCCTGGTAGGCCAGTTCGGTGCTCGAGGCAATCGTCCAGTCCTCGCCCTCGAAGCCCTTCCGGTCGACCGGGAGGTGGTGCACCGTGCCCTCGCTGTCGACGGCCTCCACGTGCAGATGCACGACGCGCTCCTCGACCGAGCCCGAGGGGATCATGTGTCCGGCCTTGGCGTTCATCACCATGGCGTCGATCACGATCCGGTCGCCGGCCTCGATCTCCTCGTCGTCGCAGTAGAGGAGCACGTCGACGGCGCCGGCCAGCTTGCTGTCGGTGTGCGCGCCGTGGAACAGATGCTGGCGGGCGTCGGGATACACCTCGCCGCCGCTGGCGAGTTCGGTCTCCGCCGGAGGCATGTGGCAGTCCTGGCAGAGCACGCCGCGCTCGGCCCACGGACCGTCGCGCCACTCGAAGTGGGTGGACTTGACCCACACGCCGTAGGGATCCTTCTCGTTGTGGCAGGTGCCGCAGAACTCCGCGGTGCCGAGGAACTCGTTGACCTCGATGTCGTGGTAGAAGCTCTCGCCCGCACCGCGCGTTCCCTGCTTCGCCTCGCCCGGCTTCACGACGAAGTTGCCGTTGAAGGGTTCGTCGCCGTCGAAGCCGACGATCGAGTGGCACAGGTCGCAGCTGGTGCCCTCGTTGGCGCGCGTCCCGGCGGACGGGCGCTCGGGCGGGATGTCGCCGGCCAGGAAGGCCAACGGCGCGTGGCAGTTGTTGCAGCCGGCCTCGATGCCGGCCACCTTCTCCAGCTTCTGGCTGTGCGGTTGGGCCAGCGCGAAGTACTCGATCTCGTCCCAGTGGTGGGTGAAGCACTGGCTCATGAGCGCTTGTTCGTGCTGCACCGTGAAGCGGACGTGGCACTCGGCGCAGACGTCGGGCGTCTCGAAGGCGTCGTAGGGGATCGCGCCCTCGGCCGCCGGTGTCTGGGCGGCGACGGGACTGGACAGCAGGATCAGGAGGGTCAGGGGG
>CAZQHE010000066.1:13298-21832 GCA_964593155.1 uncultured bacterium | reverse complement strand
TCCCCGGAAACCGCGCCCATTCCCTGCAGGCCGCGTTCATTCCCTGCAGGCCGCGTTCATTCCCTGCAGGCCGCGCTCATTCCCTCCCCGGCGGCGGTCGTGGTCCCACGGTCCTGGCCGGAATCCTGTGATCCACGGCCCCGGTGGTGCGCCGAGAGGCGGCTCCCCCCTCCCCGACCCGCGCACTGCGTGCTAGCTTTCCGAAGGACGCTCCGCGTCCGCCCGGCGTCCGCGCACCTCGACGCGGCGGCCGCCCCAGGACCCCGATCCAGGACGGTTCCCCCATGCACCGCTCGTTCGTCCTCGTTTCTTCGACCCTCGTCCTCGCCCTGGCGATGACCCCCCTCTCCGCGACCGCCGAAACCGAGACGGAGACCGAGGCCGCGCAGGATACCCTGGTCCTCGGACCCAACCTCATCGGCAACGGCGGGTTCGAGCAGGGCGGCGCCACGGCCCAGGAACCGGCGACCTGGCGCCGGACCCGGGCGGGCATCGCCGAACGGCACGTGACCTTCGGCTGGGATGACGAGGTGGCGCACACGGGCGAGCGCTCGGTCTCGATCGCGATCGACGACACCCACCCGAACGTCCAGGTCAACCACAACTGGAACCAGCACGTGACCGGCTTCGAGCCCGGGGGCCGCTATCTGGTGAGCGCGTGGGTGAAGGCCGAGAACCTCCAGAAGACCGCGTTCTTCGTCGTCCAGTGCTGGAACTACCAGATGTCCGAGGTCCTGCGCGTGGCCTCGAACCAGCAGGGCGACGAGGTGATCGGCACCACCGACTGGATCCGCATCGAGACGACGCTCGAGGTGCCGCAGAAGACCGGGCGCATGGTGGTGCTCGCGGGACTGGCCTCGCCGGAGAACCGCGACGGCCGCGTGTGGTTCGACGACGTGGCGATCCAGCGGATCGGCGGGGAGGATAGCGAGCAGAGCGGCGCGACCGACGAGTCCGAGGCTTCGGAGTAGTCGGAACCGAGGCTCAGGAACCGGGACTCAGGAACCGAGTCCGAACCGCAGCCCCGCACGGAACAGAGCACCCGAGAGGTCGGGCTGGAGTTCGGCGCTCTCGAGGTCGGCGAGGATCTCCTCGGCGGTCGTGGCGAGGCCCTCGACCGGCACGCGGCGATAACCGACCTCGACGAAGGGCACGGCCCGTTCCGCGATCCTGCGTTCGATGCGGAGCAGGAGCGAGGCCGTCGGACCCACGTCGTCGAACGAGCGCTCCCGTGTCGATCCGTCGATGCGAAGCTCCAGGGATCCCCGGGGAACCAGCACGCCGACCTCGGCACGCGGGGCGAACACGAAGCCGCCGGGGGTCCACGGCAGCGCCCGACCAACGGTGCCGAACACGCTCCAGGTGGTCACGTCGGCCACGAAGCTCCCCGATCCCGAGGCACCGACGGCCCCCGTCCGGGATTCTCCGGACAGCAGCTCGAAGCCTCCACCGGCCCGCCACCCGGTCGACCACTCGACGCCGACGTGCACGCCGAAGACCGCGCCCCGATCGATCGGACCGTCGAATTCCGCGCGATAGGTGTCGTTCCCGAAGCGGTCGACGTCCAGGGCCGATCGCCGCGGCACGAGCGACTCGCTCTCGGCGATCAGGGCGTCGACTCCGTCCATGGCGTAGCGACCCACCCCGCCGCGGAGTTCGACGTGGACGGCGAGCGGCGGTCCCCCGTCCGCCCGGACCGGACCGACACCGACGACCGACACCAGCAGTGCGGCCAGCGGCTGCAGCACGCGCGATGACCTCGATGGCAGCACCCGGATCCGCCCTCCTGACCGCAGACCAGAATTCGAGGCGGTGAAGTGTCGGCTCCTCTCTCGCGCTGGTCAAGTCGCCACCACGCCGAGGACGCCGCCGCCACCCCCTCGCCATGAACCACCCCCCGTGGATACCTTGGGGATGTTCCACCCCGGAATTCCGTCGCGCGCAGTTCCACCCCGGAATTCCGTCGCGCGCTGTTCCACCCCGGAACACCGTCCCACGGAGTTCTGCCCGGATTCTCGCCCCCGCACCCGAACGGCCGCCTCGCCACGACGACATGTCTCTACGCCGCCTCGCCCTTCTCCTCTCGATCGGCCTCCCTCTCGCCGGGTGCGCCCTGCTCGACCTGCCGCAGGGCGTCGACACCGGCGGTATCGTCCGGGCCGAGCCGCTCGACCGGCCGGCCACCCCTTCCGGTTCCTTCCACGTCGTGACGTGGAACGTGGAGCACTCCGCCCGGATCGACACGGCGCTCGAGGAGATCGGTGACTCCGACCGGCTGGCCGGGGCCGACGTCTACCTCCTGCAGGAGATCGAGCAGGAGGACGTTCCGCGGCTTGCCGAAGGTCTGGGCGGTCTCGCCGCGGTCCACTACGTGGCTTCTCTCCGGGAGCGCAGCGGGATCGAGTTCGGGAACACGGTGCTCAGCCGCTGGCCGGTGCTCGACGCGCTGCGGATCGACCTGCCCGGCGACCGCTGGTACGGATCGCCGCGTCTGGCCACGGCGGTCGACCTCGACGTCCACGGCCGGCGGGTGCGGGTGGTCAGCCTGCACACCTCGACCTTCGTGCTCGGCCCCGCCGAGCGGCTCGACCAGGCGCGCCACGTGCTCGAGGAGAGCGCGGACTTCGACGGACCGATGGTCGTCGGCGGTGACTTCAACACCTTCGAACGCAGTGACGTGGTCGAACTCCGCGCCCTGTTCCGACGCTACCGCTTTCGTGAATCACCGACCGGCCCCGAAGGCACCATCGAGCGACCGTGGCGACGCTGGATCTCTCCGCACGACCAGCTCGACCACGTCTTCCACCGCGGCCTCGTCCCGATCGACGGGGGAGTCGAGACCCCGACCGAGGCCAGCGACCACCGCCCGGTGTGGACCCGATTGCGGTGGCCGCCGAAGGCCGATTCCGACTAGAAGCGCGGCGCGATCGAGAAGTGGAACTGCGATCCGCTGTCGACCCGGTACAGATCGGTCTTCCAGGCCCAGTCGAACTTCAGCGGGATGTAGCCGATGTTCGTGCGGATCCCGAAGCCGATGTCGGCGTTCAGGTCGTCGAGGCGCAGCAGTCCGCCGTCGCCGCGGGTGAGCTTGATCTCGTCGTCCCAGGCGGCACCGGCGTCGAAGAACACCGCGCCCTGCAGGCCGCCGATGCCCCACCGTCCGGGCCAGCCCAGGATCAGCGCGTCGACGAAGGGGAAGCGGTACTCCAGGTTCATCAGGGCCATCTTCCTGCCGAGCAGCGTGGGCTCGACGGGATTGCCGGTGGCGTCGATGTCCTCGAAGTCGAAGATCCCCCACCCGCGCAGCGTGGACGGACCGCCGACCACGAAGCGCCGCGGATCGCCGCCGTTGCTCAACGCGCCGAGCAGGCGGATCGCGAGGGTGTTGCGCTCCCAAAGCTGGACGTACTTCCGGTAGTCGACGAAGGTCGTCACGCGGTCGACGTCCTCCTCGCTCCCGCCGACCGGGATCGCCGGCGAGAAGCTCACCAGCCAGCGGCTGCCCGTGGCCGGCCCCGACATGTCGTACAGCGTGGAGTCGTGCACGTAGCTGAACGAGGGCTGCACCAGCCGCGCGCGCTCCTTCTCGTCGGTGCGGAAGAACACGCCGAGGGTGCGGTCGAACTCGTAGAAGGTCTTCTCGCTCACGAAGGCCTGCAGCTCGATGTCGAGCCGCTCGAACTGCGAGAAGGGATAGCTGGCCAGGCCGAACACACCGTAGTTGCGCTCGCTGAAGCGACGGTTGCGGTCGTAGATCTCTCCGAGGCTCGTGAAGTTGCTGTTGACGAAGTTCCGGTAGTGGAACACGCCGAAGCCCAGGTTCCAGCGGCGCTTCAGGTAGTAGTAGCTGGCCGCTAGATCGCTGTACTCGATCGAACCGTAGAAGTTCAGCAGGAACTGCATGCGGTGGTTGCCGAGCAGGTCGCTGGCGCTCAGCATCTGCGCCACGCCGAAGCCCACGCCCTCGGTGTAGAAGGCGCCGCCCACGGCGGGGCCGACCGGATCGAGCGAGAACCGGAGGCTGTAGGGCTCGACGCTGCCGATCGTCCGACCCTCGCGCTCGCCGGGTGGCACCGAGTCGTCTTCGTCGATGGCGGTCAGGTCGACCATGTCGTCCTCGGCCTCGGTGGCTTCGGGATCACCCCCGCTCCGCCGTGCGGCCGAGTCCGGCGCGCTGGCCGCGGTGCTCTCCGCGACCGCCTCGCCGGCCGTATCGTCCCCCGCCGCGACGGGCTCGGGGCGTCCCTCTAACCGTTCGGCGACGGCGACCCGGGCCACGGTGTCCTCGGGCATCACGTGCTCGGGCAACACGCCCTCGGCGACCAACTCCTCCGACGGCCGGACCTTCGGGCTCGGAATGCGCGCGAACTGCTGTTCCGGCGCCTGCGGGAAGTCCTGTTCCTGCATCATCTCGCGGAAGTTCTCGCGCAGGAAGATGTCGAAGCCGGCGTGGTCGAAGGCGGTGAAGACCAGGCGGTCGGCCTCGGCGCTCACGCTCGGCTGGAAGATCCCGCCCAGGACGTCGGTCATGCGCTTGAGCACGCCGCTCGGGATGTCGTAGGCGTACAGGTTCATGACCCCGGTCAGGTCGCTCACGAACACGATCGTGTCCTCGTCGAGTATCGCCGGATCCTCGTCGTCGCCGCTGGTCGACAACACGACCTCGCGTTCGCGCGACATGGTGTCGACCGAGAACAGATCGTAGCCGGTACCGCGCGGACGCAGTTCCGGGTCCCTCACCACCGAGGGCTCGAGCCGCATGAGACCCTCGGCGGTGCGCGTGAAGGTGACGTCGGCGGTGGCCTCGGGGTAGGCGCTGTAGAGGATCCGGCGACCGTCGGGATACCAGGTCGGCGAGTGCTCGTCGATCACGTCGTCGGTGATCCGGATCACGTCCTTCGTCTCGAGATCGACGACGTAGAGATCCGTCTGTCCCTGGCGCGTGCCGCTCAACACCACGCGATCGGCCACCGGCGACCAGGCCGGGCTGCGCGCGATGTCCATGCGCAGCGGCACCTCGCGCTCGACCTCGCCGCTCTCGACGTCGACCACGTACAGGTGCTCGTCGTCGCCCGCCTTGGCCACGAAGGCCACCCTCTCGCTGTCGGGTGAGAAGGCGATGCTGCTCTCGAAGCTGTGCAGGGTCAGGAACTGGTTGCTGCGATGACCCGTGACCAGCTTGCGGATGATCGTGCCCTCGATCGCGTCCATGAGGAACAGGTCGACCAGTCCGTCGACGTCGCTGAAGAACGCGATGTACCGACCGTCGGGCGACAGGCTCGGCTGCTGGTAGAAATAGGTGCGGTCCTCGACGTGATCGGTCAGGCGCTTGCCGATGTCCTCGGGCTCCTGCTTGTCGGCGTAGACCGTCCAGTATTCCTTCTTCAGCGACTTCTCCCACTCCTCGGAGAAGTCCCGGGTGTCCAGACCGATGGTCTGCACCAGCGCGCGGTCGACGCTTCGCGTGCGCGCCACCGTCCTGGTCAGCTCGACGACCTTCTCCTCGCCGTAGGTCTTCGCGATGTAGCGCATGGCCGACTGGCCCTGCTTGTAGACCTGGTAGCCACCGCGGATCTGGTGCAGGGGAACGACCCAGTCGTAGATGGTCGCGTCGCGCATCCACATGTCGGCGTTGGCTTCCCAGCCCGAGCTGAACCACTCGGCGATGCCCTCCGCCATCCACAGCTCGATCGGGAACCAGCGCTGCCGCACGTCGGTGTCGGCGTGCAGGCTCTTGTAGACCAGGTCGAACATGAACACGTGCACCAGCTCGTGGTTGATCACGTGCACGAAGCCCGCGTTGTCGCCCGGATACGGCAGCACCATGCGATTGCGCAGCGGCTCGCTGAAACCGCCGGTGCCCTCGCCGATCAGCCCGTCGGCGATGTTGGTCTGCTGGAAGTCGTTGGGCGAAGCGTAGAGGATGAACGGCACCTGCTGCTGGAACTCGTGCTCGAAGATGCCCGACAGCCTCTGGTAGGCGTCCTCGGCGATCACCGCCGCGCGCGCGGCCAGCTCCTCGGCCTCGGGGTAGAAGAAGATCTCGAAGTGCGGCGTGTTCAGGATCTGCCAGTCGAAGTTGTCGTACTGGACCTTGTTGCGGCCGAAGTACTGCGCATCGGCCGCCCCGCGAGGCAGCGCCACGAGCACGAGCACCGCCAGCGCGGCGCTCAGGGTCCGGGTGAGCGACGAAGGCGAACGGAGCATGATCGCGATCCCTGGTCGGGGGTGTCGTGGCAGCCGAATCGCGAGGGGCCGGGACTCAGCCGTCGTCCGGTTCCGATCCCGTCCGGACGGCGCGTGGTCGGGGCGAAGACCACGGTTCCGTTCCAAGGATACGGTAGCGGCGAAAAGCAGGTCAAACCGCCCTCCGTATCTTTCACGTTTCCGGGACCGGCGGACCTCGGTCCCGCGAGGACCGATGGTCCACCACCGGACACGATCAGTACTTCACCCGGAACTTCAGATCGACGTTGAACTCGTTCTCGGCACCGGTCTCGCGCAGGCGCCGCTTGAGCTCGCTGGTGAAGAGAGTGCGCCGGGTGATCTGGTACTCGACGAAGAGATCCCGCTCGGTGACCGACAGTCCCTGGCTGAACCGCAGATACAGGCTCTGCGACAGGTACTTGCCCACCGCGATGCGGGTGCTCTGCATGTCGGCGAGTCCCGCCTCCTCGGTTTCGATATCGATCGTGTCGACCCCCCGGATGCGATTGGCCAGGGCCCGCTCGAGGAAGTTCAGCCCCGCCCGCAGTCCCACGTCGCCCAGGCCGGTGGCTCCGGTCGAGGTGCCGGCCGACCCGAAACCGGCCAGCAGCCGCAGGATCGAGGTCTCGTCGAGGCCGCTCTCGCTCTCGAACCGCACGTCCGGACGCGCGAAGGTTCCGGTGAGATGCACCGTGATCCGTTCCAGCTCGCGACCGAACTGGCCCGTGGGATCGGAGATCGGCACCTCGGTCTCGGCCCGGATGTCGACCTCGGGCTCGACCGGCCGCCGCGAGAAGTCCAGCGCCCCCTCGGTGATCGTGAAGTCGTTGTTGAACAGCGGCACCTGCCCCTGCGGGATCTGGACCTCGCCGCGCAGGCGCAGTCCCTCGAGGTCCCGGATCAGCGAGACGTCTCCGGCCACCCGCAGTTCCGCGCTCTGGTTGCTGATCCGGACCTGGTCCTGGGCCCGGATCCGCAGGTCGGCCAACCAGTCGGGAGCGCGCGTGGGCAGCAGCGCCGGATCGGGCTCGCCCTCGGTCGCCGCCGCGAATTCGCCCGTGTAGATGGCCTTGTCCACCACCACGGTCCCCGTGATCTTCGGCGCCCGTGGCGAGTCGGGGGCGGGGCGCTCGATGGTCAGCCTCAGGTCGTCGCTGGTGCCGATGGCCCGCAGGAAGGGCACCGTGGCGATCAGGACCCGCTCGGCGTCCAGGTCCAGGGTGACGTCGTCGGGCAGCAGGCCGTCGAAGACCACCTCGCCCGTGCCCCGGATCCGGCCGTTGAGTCCCTCGCGGGCCTCGAGCCGTTCCAGGCGCAGGCGCCGGCCCTGCAGGTCGCCGTCGACCTCGACCTCGCGCAATTCCTCCGACCAGCCCTCGAGCGCGAACGAGCCGTTGCGGATCACCAGGTCGCCGGCGAGTTCGGGGCGGTCGGGATGGCCGCGGGCGCGCAGCGTCAGGCGACCGCGGCCGGAGATCGAGCGGACCTGCGGCCAGAGGGCGTCGAGGGTCGACAGATCGAGGTTCGGTCCGCTGTCGATCGTCAGGTCCAGACCCTCGTCGGGTTCGTAGCGGCTGGGCCCGGTCAGCGACACGTACACCGGAAGGTGTGCCGTCACCATCGCGTCGGGTCCGCCGAGGTCGACGCGCCCGTCGGTGACCCGCGTTCCCGTGGAGTCGACGACCACCCTTCCCTGCATCCAGGGCAGGACGAAGGGTTCGGCCGGGAAGTCGACCACTTCGACGGTGCCCTCGATGCGGGGTTCGACCGTCGGCCCGGCCAGGGTCAGGTCGACGTCGGAGCGGCCGAGGCTGCCGCCCCCCGCGTCCGGATCCAACCAGTGGCCCAGGTCCAGGCGCCGGCTGTCGACGCGCACGTCGAGGTCGGCCTCGTTCCACAGGACCGCCACGTCGCCGGGGTTCTCCTCGAGCCAGGCGAGCCAACGGTCGAAGGGCAGGGCGATCGCGCCCTCCACGTGGGCTTCGCCCTCGCGCGACCGGACGCGCAGGTCGTCGATGCGGACGTCGCGCCCGCGAGCGCTCCCCCGGAGTTCGACGGCGGCGATCCGGCGTCCGGCCAGGCGCAGGCTGTCGACGGCGACCTCGGCCTCGACCTCGGGAAACTCGTTCGTCCCGGTCAGGCGGAGTTCGCCCCGGACCGCGCCCCCGATTCCGTCGACCAGACCCAGGCGGTCGAGGATCGACAGATCGCCGTCGAGCACCTGCAGGCCCAGGTCCAGTGCCTCTCCCCGCTCGGCGCGACCGCCGAAGCGGAAACGGCCCGTGGCGCTGGTCAGCTCGATGCCCGCCGTCTCGAAACCGGTCTCG
>CAZQHE010000066.1:0-13288 GCA_964593155.1 uncultured bacterium | reverse complement strand
CCGGTTCGGCCAGCGACCAGATCTCACCGCCGAGGTCGGCCTCCATGCTGTCGACCTCCACCCGGAAGGTCTCTCCGTCGGGCTCTTCGATCACCCGTCCCGCCAGCCGCAACGTGCTGTCGGAAACGCTGAGTTCCAGCCGGGGAATCCTGTTGACCGCGCCGTCGCGGTCGAGAACGGACTCCAGTTCGCCCAGCTCGGTGCCCGCGGCGCGCAGCTTCGAAGCCTCGAGGCCGGCCTGCAGACGATCGGGCGCGTCGACGGCGGGAATCCGGACCCACACGCTCCCGCCCTCGGCCTCCAGGGCTCCCCATTGCGCAGCATCGATCTTGCCGGCCACGTCGAGCATCAGCGACTCGACAGGACCGATCAGACGGCCGCTCCCCACGAACCGCTGTCCGGTGACCGGCAGTCCGACCTCGCGCGCCCACGCGTCGACCGAGGCGGCCTCGCCGTGCACGAAGAGGTCGACCATCTCGTCGGGCGACACCGAGCCGCTTGCCTCGAGCCGCGCGCCCTGCGAGACGACGACGGCCTCGTCGACCTGCAGACCCTCGGCCGCCGAATAGCGGATCCTCACCCGGCCATCGGCCACCGGAAGCCCGGCGACCTCGCCGCGCAGGTCCTCGGCCGCGATCTCGACGGCGGTGTCCTCGTCGGCGATGTCCAGACGGAAGTCGGCCGTGGTGGCCAGATCACTGCGCGGCCACCCGAGATCCTCGCCCGTCCAGGGATCGGACAGATCGACGCCACCGACGTCGCCGCGCAGCTGCAGCCGCGGCGGGTCGCGATCGGTGAGCAGTGCGCCCCGGGCGGTGCCGTCGACCGATCGGTAGCTCCCGTCGACGTCCTCGAAGACGAATCGGTCCTCCTCGATCACCCCGACGAAGCGGCGGGCGGCCACGGGCGCGTCGTCGAGCCAGCCCCGTCCGCTGCCGACGATCCGCAAGCGGTCGTCGCGCAGGCGCACGTCGGCCTCGCCCTGCAGGCGCAGGCGCGGAACGTCGGCGTCGTCCTGCACGATCAGGCGCATGAGTTCGGACAGCAGGAAGTCCTCGGCCTCGCCCACCACCGACAAGTCGGCGTCGCCGGCGGTGTCGAAGGCGAGAGACAGGTCCACGGTGGCACGCGTGGAGTCCATCTCCACGTGGAAGTCCTCGCAGCGCAGCGCCGGGGGCTCGAAGGCCGCGCCCCCGTGGGCGGCGTGCACGCGGATCCCCTGGGTGGGCCAGTGCCCGCGCAGCGAATGCACGGTTCCCGACAGCGCGGATCCGTCGGAACGGGCCGAGAGTTCCGCGTGGACGTCGCGGACCTGCGACACGACGCTCCCGTCGGCCGCGGTGACCTCGAGGCCCACCTGGTCGAGGCGCACCCGGCCCACGTCGAAGCGCGGAAGGGCATCGATGGTGGTCCACGGATGGACCTCGTCCTCGGTCTCCGACTCCGGTGACTCCTCGCGGCCGCGGACCACGACCTGCGCCCCGCCCACGGCGAGCTCGCGCAGGACGGGGTCGCCGCGCAGGAGCACGCGCGGGTCGTACGAGACCTGCAGGCTGTCGGCGCCGACGTACAGGAACTCCCCGCGCGCGCCGCTGCGCACGAGCACGACCTCGTAGAAGGTCATCCCCTCGAGCGGGTTGCCGCGGAGGTCGGCGAAGCTGAGCGTGGCGCCGGTGTCCTGCAGCAGGTTGCGCGTCACCAACCGCCCGAGCTGTCCGGCGTACAGCTGCGGGTGTGCCGCCAGCCAGGCCAGCGCCGCCCCGGCCACCAACAGGCCGATCAGCAGGGTGAGACGAGTGCGCTTCAACCAGACCATGTGGATCAGAACGCGTGACCGAGCGACAAGTGCCAGACCTGGGACGGATCGCTGTCGACGTCGGTGGTCGCACCGGTCTCCGGGTCGGTCGACTCGAAGCGTCCGCGCCGCAGCGGGATGCCGTAGTCCAGCCGCAGCGGACCCACCACGGTGCGGTATTGCAGGCCGAAGCCGAAGCTCGTGCGCAGGACCCTCTCGGCGCGGTCGCCGGTCACGTCGCCGGCCAGGGCCACTTCGTGGATCCGGAATTCGTCCCAGTTCGCCCACACGTTGCCCGCGTCGAAGAACACGGTTCCGTCGAAACCGAAGCGCGACAGGAACGGTAGGCCGAAGCGCAACTCGGCATTGAGCAGCAGCAGGGCGTTGCCCCCGGCGCTCAGCCGGTCGGCGAGGAACCGTGGGTCGCGGACCTCCTGCAGGGCCTCGTCGTCGGCCTCGAGCCGCGGCCCGAGGGAGTTCTGGCGGTATCCACGGACCGAGCTGCTGCCACCGGCGAAGAAGCGGTCCTCGAGCGGGACTCCACCTTCGGCACCCGATTCGTCGGCCGACTCCGACCAGGCCTGCACCCAGCCCGCCTGCGCACGGGTCGCCAGCACCGCACCGAACGGCAGCGGAACGAGGGTCACCACGCTGGCGAGGGCCTTGTTGAAGTCGTTGTCGCCGCGCAGCACCGGGCCTCCGGCCGTCTGCAGCAGCAGCTGACGGAGCGTGCCCCGTCGCGGCGAGAACAGGTCGTCCCGCGTGTCGCGGGTGGCGACCAGTGTGAGGGATCGCGTCAGGGCCCGTCCGTTGTCGAACTCGATGGCGTCACTGAGGGTGTTCTTGACCGTGCGCTGGATCCCGAACTCGACCTCGACGGTGGACCGACGTCGGTTCACCAGCGCCGTGTTCACCAACAGACCCGTCCGCTCGAGCTCCAGCGCCGAGCGAGGACGCGACTCCACCCGGAAGAACAGGTTCGCGTTTCCGGTGTAGCGCGTTCCCAGCACGTGCGGGTGCCGGTACAGGAGTTCTTCCTCGTGGTCGATGAACAGGTCCTGCTCGTCCGGGTCCTCGACCGAGCCGTCGATCGTGGCGAGGACGCGGCCGCGCAGCGTGAGCCCCTTGCCACTGCCCCACACGTTGCGGTCGCCCCACGCGCCGCTCAGGCGCACCCGGTCCTCGGTTCCCGTGCCCAGACCGAGCTCCCAGAAGCCGGTGGGCCGCTCGACGGTGCGCACGCGGAGCGTGGCCTCGGCCTCGGTCGTGTCGAGGGCCACGGGCTCGAACGAGACGTCGCGGAACCAACCCGTGTCGAGCAAGCGGATCTCGGTGCGGGCCACACGATCGGCGTCGAACTGCTGGCCGGGCTCGATCAACAGCTCGCGGCGGACGAATTCCTCGCGCACGCGATCGGTGCCCTCGATCTCGATCTCGCGGACGTCGTACACCGGGCCCGAACGGATCGAGTAGCGCACGGTGACGGTCGAGTCGCCCCGCACCAGGTCCTCGCGCACGCGGGCGCCGAGGTGGCCGCGGGCGAGGTAGGCGTCGAGGATGCGGTAGATGTCGTTGCCCAGGTCCGAGGCGCGGGCCGGCGCCGGACCGCCCTCGCGGTAGCGCAGCAGCGCGCGCAGGCTCTCCTCGCTCAGGGGCTGGGGATCGACGAACTCGATCTCGTCGATGAGCACGCGCGGCCCCTCGTCGACGGTGATCCGCACCACGTCGCCGCGATCGGCGTCGCTCTCGACGACGTCGAGACGCACCCGGACCTCGTGGAAACCCTCGCGGCGGTACAGCCCGCGGATCGCCTCGACCCCCTGTTCCAGACGATCCAGGCGGTAGCGGGGATCACGGAAGGGCAAGTACCAGGGGGCGCCGATCAGGCCGAGCTGCGCGCGGAGCCGCGACTCGTCGAAGAACTCGACGCCCACGAACTCGAGCTGACGCAGACGGCGTTCGTCGAGACCGTAGTCCAGCTCGTCGTCGGCACGGGCGACCGGGGCCGTCGCACCGACGGTCACGAGGAACAACAGGCCCGCCAACATGGCCCGACGCGCCCAGGCGCGGCTGCGGTCCATACGCCCGGCAGCTCCCGGTTGGGGTCGAGTCGACAGGGGCCAGGGTCTGTTATAGGTTTCCCGCGCCCGCTCGACAACGAGGAAACCGTGCCCCCGTGAGGTCCGCATGCCCCTTTCGCCCGGGAGATCCACGCTTCTCCTGCTGTTCGGCATCGGCCTCTCGTTCCTCGCCACGGGCTGCGCCGAGCGCGACCGCTTCCCCACCGAACTCGAGCCGCAGGAACAGCGCCTGGTCGACGAGGTCCTCGCGCTGATCGAGGTCCGCATCGCTCGCGCCCGCGACGCCGACGAGGCCGAGGCCAAGCGGCAGTCGCTGGGCGATCTCCTCGACGACGAAGAGATCGCGTCGCTGCTGAAGTCCCTCGGTGAGAAGCCCGAGCGCGGGCACCTGGTGATGAGCGCGATCCACGACAGCCTGGTCGCGCGCCGCGAGCAGCTGCTGCCGCCGCAGGTCGAGGACTGAGCCCAGGCGTTCGGGATCGCCGGCTCAGCCCACGACGTGCAGGACGTCCTTGGTGATCACCCAGGCCATGAGCAGTAGCAGCGCCACGAAGCCCGCCTGCGTGGCCATGGCCTGCACCCGCTCGTTCGGCCGCTTCCGCATGATCATCTCGTAGCCGATGAACACCACGTGGCCGCCGTCGAGCACGGGGATCGGCAGCAGGTTCAGCAGGAACAGGTTCACGCTGAACATGGCGATGAACAGCATGAGGCGGTCGAAGCCCCACTTGACCATCTCGCCGCTGAACTGCGCGATCCGGATGGGACCGCTCACGGCGTCGCCCGAGGCCCGGCCGGTGACCAGGGCGCCGAGGAAGCTGGCCGTCTGCTCGACCGTGCGCCACGTCCACTGCGCGCCCATCTCGGCCGCCTGCACCGGGTCGACCGATCGCTGCTCCGAGTACACCTGGTAGTGGATCCGGCCCACCGTCTTCATCTCGGAGAACGACACCGGAACCTCGGCCGGGACCGGAGTCACCGTGGAGCTCATGAGCTCGCCGTCGCGCTCCCAGGTGATCGACAGCGGCGTGTCGATGCTCTCCTCGACCTTGCCGACGATCTCGCGGTGGGTCGTCACATCGACCCCGTCGAGCGACACGATCCGGTCGCCGCGCCGCAGACCGGCTTCCCAGGCCGGACCGTCGCGCTTGACGTTGCCCACCACGCTGGTGGGCTCGTACCACATGCCGATCTGCCACGTGCCCTGCTCGCTGCGCGTGGGCTCGACCGCGGTCACGATGGCCTTGCCGTCGCGGTCGACGATCACGTCGACCGGCTCGCCGTTGTCCTCGTAGCTCTCCACGATCCCGGCGATCACGTCCTCCCAGGCGGTCACGCCCTCGCCGGCCACCTCGATCACGCGGTCGCCCGTCTGCAGGCCGGCCTCGGCCGCGGGCGTGCCCTCTTCGACCTCGCCGACCACCGTGAACGGCTGCACGGTGACGCCGTGCACGGCGACCACGGCCGTGGCGATCACCAGCGCCAGCACCAGGTTCATGAGCGGGCCGGCCACGACGATGGCCATGCGCTGCCAGGTGGTCTTGCTCGAAAAGTAGCGGTTCTCGGGAATCGGGTTGCCGTCGGCGTCGAAGTCGGTGTCCGGACCAGCGCCGGTGCCGGCGTCCTGGACCTCTTCCATGGCCCCTTCGCCGGCCATCTTCACGTAGCCACCCAGGGGGAAGGCGCTGAAGGCGTACTCGGTCTCGCCGAAGCGCCGGGCCAGCAACTTGGGCCCGAATCCGACCGAGAAGGTCTTGCAGTAAACACCGACGGCCTTCGCCACCAGGAAGTGTCCGGCCTCGTGGACCACGACGACCACGAGGAGGACGAAGACGAATACGGCCAGGGTCTCGATCATGGGATTCAGGTCCTCATCGGGTCCGTGGGGTCGGCCGGGCGGCGGGCGCGCCGCTCACGATCTACGCAGCCACTCCGCGGTCTGTTCCCGGGTGCCGCGGTCTCTCGCCAGGGCCTCGTCGACGCTGTCGACGGGATCGAGGGGCATCCGCTCGAGGGCATGCTCGATCACTCCGGGGATGCGCCCAAAGGATAGCTCCCCCCGCAAGAGGGCTGCCACCGCGACCTCGTTGGCGGCGTTCAGCACGATCGGTGCCGCCCCGCCCACTTCCCCGGCGCGGCGCGCGAGGTCCAGGCAGGGATAGCGACGCCGATCCGGGGCCTCGAAGTGGAGCGTCGGTGCCTCCAGCGGCGACCAGGGGGCCACGTCGGAGGCCAGGTGCTCCCCCTCGCCGAGGGCGTACAGGATCGGGACCCGCATGTCGGGCGCCCCCATCTGGGCCAGGAAGGCCCCGTCGCGCAGCTCGATCAGGCTGTGGACGATGGATTCGCGGTGGACCACCACTTCGATGCGCTCGATCGGCACGTCGAACAGGAAATGGGCCTCGAGCACCTCCAGGCCCTTGTTCATCATGGTGGCCGAGTCGACGGTGATCTTCGGCCCCATGTCCCACGTGGGGTGATCGAGGACCTCGTCGAGGCCCACGTCGGCCAGCGTCTCGGGGTCGCGGTCGCGGAAGGGGCCACCCGAGGCCGTGAGCCAGATCCGCGACAGCTCGGCATGGGGATTTCCGCGCAGACACTGTGCGATCGCCGAGTGCTCGCTGTCGACCGGCCATAGCCGAGCACCGGTACGCCGGGCCGCATCGAGCACCAGCGGTCCGCCCACCACCAGGGCCTCCTTGTTGGCCAGGGCCACGTCGTGGCCCCGCTCGAGCGCGGTCACCGTGGGCGCCAGGCCGGCCGCTCCCACCAGACCGTTGACCACCATCGCACCGGGCGCCTGCTCGAGCAGGGCGAGCAGGCCGTCCGGGCCGGGGTCCTGCATCCGCGGCGCCAGGTCGGGCCGCTCGGAACGCAGGGCAGCGTCGGCGTCGGCATTCGTCAGTTGCAGGCGCGAGTGCTCGAACACGCCGGCCAGTTCGGCCAGCTCGGCGGAGCTGGTGTGGGCCGTCATGCCCACGATCTCGAAGCGATCGGGGTCGCGACGGACGAGGTCGACGGTGCTGGTCCCGATGGACCCCGTCGCCCCCAGCAGGACGATCTGGCGTGGTGTGGAGGTCATGGGCGATCGGCGAGGGCGAGAGCTAGATGACGAAGAACTTCAGCGCATAGTAGAGGAGCGGCGCACTGAAGAACAGCGAGTCGAAGCGGTCGAGCGCACCGCCGTGGCCGGGGAGCAACGAGGCCGAGTCCTTCACGTGCACGTCCCGTTTCATCAGCGACTCGACCAGGTCCCCCGTCTGCCCGGCGACGGCCGCGATCAGACCGAGCCAGAGCGCGCTCTCCAGCGTGAGGAAGTCGCCGGCGAAGGTGCGCTGCGACAACCAGGCCGCGATCAGCGCGAAGGCGACACCGCCGACGGCTCCCTCGCGGCTCTTCTTGGGGCTCACGCTCGGATACAGCGGCGTACGCCCGAAGGCCCGCCCCACCAGGTACGCGCCGGAGTCGCAGCTCCAGGTGAGGAAGACCACCAGGTACACGAACTCGGCCCCGAGCTGGTAGTCCAGACCGGCCAGGCGCGGCAGTTCCCGCAGCAGCACCAGGTGGCTGCCCAGCCAGCCCACGTAGAGCACGCCGAAGATGGTGATGGAGATGTGCACCACCGCCTGCTCGACGCTGCGCCGCACGAGCTCGGCGGTCATCAGCAGCACCAGCGCGCCGGCCAGCAGGAAATTCCCGTAGATCCCGGTGCGGAAGTAGGCGTAGGCGGTGATGGCCAGGCCGCAGCCGATCCCGATCACCTTCACCGGCCGGAAGCCCTTGTGCTCCATGAGCCGGTAGAACTCGTAGAGGCCGGTGAGCACCATGATGCACACGACCACCAGGAAGTGCAGGTCGCCGCGTCGGGTGATGATCCACAGACACGGAACGAAGATCAGCGTGACCAGCAGGCGTGGCCCCAGTCCGTCGGCAAGTCCCTTGCCCTCGCTGGCACCGGCCGAGGTCACGGATCAGACGCCCCCGAACCGGCGGCTGCGCCTCTGGTACTCGCCGATCGCGGCGTACAGGTCGGGCTTGCGGAAGTCGGGCCACAGGACGTCGGTGACCACGATCTCGGAGTAGGCCGCCTGCCAGAGCAGGAAGTTGCTCAGGCGCATCTCGCCGCTGGTGCGGATCAGCAGGTCGGGATCGGGCAGCTCGGGCGCGAAGAGATAGGTCTGGAACAGACTCTCGGTCATCTCCTCGGGGTTCATGCGGCCCTCGCGCACGTCCTCGGCGAAGCGCCGGGCGGCGCGGACGATCTCGTCGCGGCCGCCGTAGCTCAGGGCCAGGTTCAGGACCATGCCCGTGTTCGACGAAAGGTCCTCCTGGGCCTGCTCCAGCGACCGGCGGGTGCTGTCGGGAATGCGCGGCAGATCCCCGCTGGCGATGAGGCGCACGTTGTTCTCCGACAACTCCAGGAACTCGGTCCGCAGGACCTCTTCGAGGAAGCGCCACAGGGCCTTGACCTCGTAGCTCGGTCGCTTCCAGTTCTCGCGGCTGAAGGTGTAGAGCGTGAGCGCTTCGATCCCGAGCTGCGCGCAGGTGCGCACGGCTTCCCGCACCGCGTGGCGACCCGCTCGGTGACCCGCGATCCGTGGCATGCCGCGGCGCTGCGCCCAGCGGCCGTTGCCGTCCATGATCACCGCGATGTGCCGGGGCAGCTCGCCACGGGCGGTGATCTCGGTCTCGGGTTGCGGATGGCCGGACGTAGAGGTCGACATGAGCGCTCGCGAGCACGAGGACGAGAGGACCGCGGACGGCGGGGCGACGATCGCCGGGGCGGGCCGCCGGGAATGATACGGCAGAATCCGGCCGATGTCCCCGGAATGCAAGAATTCGCTGCCGCCGGCCGGCGGTCGGGTTCAGGCCCCCTGACCGTCCAGGAAACGCTCCTGGAGGTCCGGGCGGGGCGCCCCGCAGGCCGGACGCGATCCGAACACACGATGCCGGAACCGGGCCACGACTGCGTACAGACCGTCCCGGACCGCACGAGGGATCCAACGCAACCAGCGTGCCCACGACCACGGCGCCCGCAGGGTCGCCGCCACGCGCAGCACGGCCTCGGAACGAAGGTGCGCTCCGTCGTCGTCGATCAGGACCAGCGACTGCAGATCGTCCGGATCGAGACCGAAGGGCTCGAGACGCTGCCAGGCCACGTCGGACTGCAACGAGGCGAAGTCCAGCTCCGGTTCCCGCTCGTGGTCGACCACGAAGCACACCGAGCCGTTGCACAGGTTGCAGGTGCCGTCGATCAGCAGCAGCGGGCGCATGGCGGTCCGGGGGAGGGTCGCCCACACACCCTAGTCGCGCGCACGCCTCGGCCGCTAGGCCCGGGCTCGGGTGGCGTCCATGGCCTGCCGCAGCTCCTCGTCGGCCAGCCGCAGGTTCTCGGCGGCCAGGTCGAGCGACTTCCACACCTCGTCGATGTAGCCGTCGGCCGAGGCCGACCAGGCCCGGTGCACGAAGCGCTCGCCGCGCGCGAAGTGGTCCATGATCGACGCGTACTCGTCCATCCCCAGCCCGTGGATCATCGACTCGCGTGCGTCGGCGAATTCCTCGAGCGGATCGGCCAGGTGTTCGTCGACCTCGTGCCGTACTTCGTACACGTCCACGCTCTCGCGTCGATCCAGGAGGTGGGTGAGTCGCTCGTTGGCGGTGGCCAGCCGGCTCTCGAGCGTGGCCAGGTCTTCGGTGACCTTCACCACGTCGGTCGCGCCGGCGGCATCGGTGCGACGGATCAGCACCACCCCCGTCGCGGCGATCGCAGCGAAGATCGCGTAGGGAACCCACTCCACGGTGCCGAGCAATCGCATCGAGTAGAAGGCCGCGGCCAGGAAGCCGATCCACATGAGGGCGATTCCGAGCTTGCGCATGATCGGTCCTTTCCTAGAGCGAACGCCCGACGATGATCAGCGCGTTGCCCACGCCGACCAGTGCCTCGCCCACGATGAGTCCCGCCGCGATCGGGATCCCGGTGTTCTCGACCCACGAGCGGCCGTAGCGCTCCTCGACACCCATCCGCACGAAGTTCCCGATGGTGTAGGTGAGCACGATGTTGAAGGGCATGTAGAAGCCCAGGCCGATCATCACGCCGATCCCGCCCAGACCACTGAAGGCCAGGATGGCTCCGAGGATCGCACCGGCGCCGTACCGGAAGGCCGGCACGTCGCCACCGGCGATTCCTTCCATCACACTCGCGAGGGCCGCACCCTGCGGCGCCGGGAGCTGCTCGCTGCCCATGCCGTAGGCACCGTGCAGCACCAGCACCAGACCCATGATGAGGATCGGTCCGAGCCAGGTGCCCAGGAACTGCGCCGCCTGCTGCTTGGCCGGCGCCGCGCCCACCAGGTAGCCCGACTTCAGGTCGAGCATCATGTCGCCCGCCTGGGCGATCGCCACGCAGATCGCCACGCCCACGATCATGGCCGCGATCATCATCTGCGTGTCGGCCATGCCCGTGGCGATCACCATGAGGATGGTGACCGCGATCAGCGTCATGCCCGACAGCGGGCTCCAGTTCGTCCGCCCCAGGCACTCCGACACGATCACGCCGGCCACCCAGATCCACAGGCAACCGAGCACGCCCATGGCGAGCGCGCGCAGCAGCGTCATGCCTTCGGCCGATACGAAGGCCAGCACGACCAGGGCGACCAGGCCGGCGCCGATGGCCACGTACAGGACCTTGATCGGCAGCTCGTCGGCCGCGGCCGTCCCCCCCGCCTTCTGCGACTTGCGCATCGAGTCGATCGCACTGCGGATCAGCGGGAAGGCCGCCACGATCCCACCGACGGCGGCCCCGATCAGGATGCCGATGCCCGTGGGACGGAACAGTTCGAGCCGGAAGGCACTGGCGCCGCCGTCGATCACCGACTGGATCGACTCGGGACCGCTGGTCTGCCCGAACACCAGCAGCAGCGGACCGAGCAGCCAGTAGCACATGAAGCCACCCAGGCCGAACACCAGCCCACCACGGCCCGACAGGAAACCCACCCCCACCGTGAGCAGCGAGAGGTAGAACACCAGGTTCGCCATGTCGGGCGCACCGACCATCTCGCCGAGCAGGAAATTCTCGCCCTGGACGTTCGGCACGACCTCGGCGAACTCCAGCACGAGGTAGTGGACGATGCCCGACACGATCGCTCCGCCGATCAGCAGCATGGCCTTGCGCATTCCCGCGCCCGGCGACTTGAGAATCGTGGCGACCGCGATCCCGCCCGGATACGCCAGGCGGTTGAAGTCGATCATCTGCTTGCGCAGAGGGATCACGAAGGCCAGGCCCACGACACCGCCCACGATGGCCGAGAGCACCAGCACCACGCGGTTGAAATCGGTGATCCCCGGATACGCGCCGGTTTCCCCGAGGATGAACATGGCCGGCACCGTGAACATCAACCCCGCCGAGGCTCCGTTCACCGCCGAGGCCACCGTCTGGTTGATGTTGTTCTCGATGATACTCGTGCGCCGCAGCGCGCCGCGGAGGATCGCCCAGCCGAGGATGGCGGCGAGCTCCGAGCCCTCGATGCTGAAGCCGAGCTTGAGCGCGGCGTAGCCGATCGAGATCGCGATGAGCGCGCCGAGCACGTAGCCCACGAGGATGGCGGGCCAGGTCAGCTCGGGGTAGGGACCGCGCCGGACCGGGCCGTGCGGAGAGGTGTCGACCGATGCCATGGGAACTCCAGGAAACGCAGGTTTCCGCGCGTCGGACCGCGCGGTCGAGGCGAAAGACGCCGGAGTCTACCCCGACCCTTCCGAGGTCGACAAGGACGAGACATTCGGAAACGTCCCCGCCCGTCCCGGGATCCGCCGGCCCGGCTGGCGGGCCCGTCGGGCCTCGTGCTAGCGTCGGGCGGCCGGTCGACGCCCGGACCGGCACCCACCGAAAGGACACTGCCATGCGAACTGCGATCCTGACCCTCGGCGCCCTCGTCGTCCTGGTCTCGGCCTCCGAGGCGGACGCCTGCACCTGCGGTGAGCTGCTCGACCCCCAACCGGCCTTCGACGGCTCCGACGCCGTGTTCGAGGCCACCGTGCAGGCCGTGCGCGTGGCCGGCACCGAGCGCGAGGTCGACATGACCGTGGTCCGGTCGTGGAAGGGCGTGCAGACCCGCAGCGTGGTGGTCTGGACCTTCGCCAGCGAGGCGCTGTGCGGCTACCCCTTCCAGACCGGCGAGGCCTACCTGGTGTACGCGGTCGACACCTCCGGGCCCGGGAGCGACCCACGGTGGTCGACCAGCATCTGCCGCCGGACGCGTCCGATGAGCGATGCGGCCGAGGATCTGGCCTTCCTCAGCGGGCGGACGATCGTCGACGCGGATGCCGAGAGCTGGGGCACGGTGAAGGGGCGGTTCTAGGGAGCAGCGGTCGCCGCAACCGGCGCTTGCGCGCAGCGACGCATCGGGCTTCCCTGGTCCGATGCGAACGCGACGCGAGAGTCTGTTGGCCGGCAGCGGATCGGTACTGCCCATCCTGATCGGGGTGGTACCCTTCGGGCTGGTCTACGGCGTCGTGGCCGTGGGGTCGGGCATCGGCGAGCTGCCCGCGATCCTCATGTCGACGGTGGTCTTCGCCGGCGCCTCGCAGATCGCCGCGTCGAAGCTGTGGGCCGACGGGGCGCCCCTGCTGATCGTGGTGGCCACCGGCCTGATCATCAACCTGCGCTTCCTCATGTACAGCGCCTCGCTGTCGCTGTACTTCCACGACCAATCGTTCCTGCGGCGATGGGCGATCGCGTACCTGCTCACCGACCAGGCCTACGCCGTGTCGGTGATCCGCTTCGACGACGACCCGGCCATCCGCAAGGTGGCCTTCTACGTGGGCGCGGGCGTGAGCCTGTGGGTCACCTGGCAGCTCTCGTGCATGGCCGGGGTGCTGATCGGACTGCAGGTGCCGGAGTCGTGGGGACTCGAGTTCTCCGTTCCGCTCATGTTCCTGGCGCTGCTCGTGCCGACCCTGCGCAACCGGACCACCGTGGTGGTGGCGACGGTGTCGGGGGTGGCGGCGGTGGTCTTCCACCATCTTCCCCTGCACACGGGTCTGATGGTGGCGTCGCTGCTGGGTCTGGGCGTGGGCACTCTCCTGGAGCTGCGCCGGCGATGACACCGTGGACC
The DNA here is from genome assembly GCA_964593155.1 of uncultured bacterium. Classification (GTDB taxonomy): domain Bacteria; phylum Krumholzibacteriota; class Krumholzibacteriia; order JAJRXK01; family JAJRXK01; genus JAJRXK01. The sequence goes on along the minus strand of CAZQHE010000066.1, from coordinate 302 downwards.
TGGATCCTGCTGCTCGGCGCGGGGACCCTGCTGGTCCGTGGCTCCTTCCTGGTGCTCGGGGCGGGGAAGTCGGCTCCACCGATCGTGGAACGCGTCCTGCGGCTGGTGCCGGCCGCGGTGCTGAGCGCGATGGTCGTGCCCGCTCTGGTCTACCGCAGTGATGGGCTCGACGTGTCGCTCGGCAACGAGCACCTGCTCGCGGGCGTGTTCGCGGCTTTGGTCGCCTGGCGCACGCGGAGCGTGCCGTGGACGCTGGCGCTGGGGATGTTGGCGATGTGGGGGGCGAAGGCGTGGGGGTGAGC
>CAZQHE010000065.1:20718-21895 GCA_964593155.1 uncultured bacterium | reverse complement strand
CGTGGCGGCTCGACGGTCTCGATCTTCTCGAGCTTCTTCACGCGGCTCTGCACCTGGGCCGCCTTCGCGGCGTGGGTGTGGAAGCGCTCGATGAAGCGGCGTTCCTTGGCGAGCATGGCCTGCTGCCGGGCGTGGGCGGCCTCGCGGTTGGCGTCGGCCAGCGCGCGCTGCTCGACGTAGGTATCGTAGCTGCCCGCGTAGGATCGGAACTCGCCGCCGTCGATGTCGACGATCCGCGAGACCACGCGGTTCATGAAGTCCTTGTCGTGGCAGGTCATCACCACGGTGCCCGGGTAGTCGCGGATGAACTTCTCCAGCCACAGGATCGACTCGATGTCGAGGTGGTTGGTGGGCTCGTCGAGCAGCAGGACGTCGGGGCGGGCCAGCAACACGCGGGCGATCGCCACGCGCATCTTCCAGCCGCCCGACAGGGCGCCCACTTCGCCGTCGATCTGGTCGTCGTCGAAGCCCAGGCCCTGCAGGACCTCGCGGGCCAACGCCTCGAGCTCGTAGCCGCCGCCGTGCTGGTACTCGTCGAGGATCTCGCCGTAGCGCGCGAGCAGCGCGTCCATCTCGTCGGCGCGGTCGGGGTCGGCCATGCCCGCCTGGATGTCGGCGAGTTCGTGGTGGAGTTCTCCGACCCGCCCGGCACCGGCGATGGCCTCGTCCAGGACGGAGCGCCCCGACGCCTCGCCCGCGTCCTGACGGAAGTAGGCGATCGTCGTGCGCTTGGGCACCGACACCGTGCCCTCGTCGGGCGTCTCCTCGCCCACGATCAGCCGGAAGACCGTCGACTTGCCGGCCCCGTTCGGCCCGACCAGGCCGATCTTCTCGCCGGCGTTGATCTGGACCGACGCCTCGACGAAGAGGATCTGCCGGCCGTACTGCTTCGAGATGGAGTCGAGTGTGATCATGGGTCGGAAGATAGCAGAGGATGTGGGCGCGCACCGCCTCCGGGGCCCCTCGCGCCCACGATGTTGGCGTCTTCCGGCCTTCCCTTCGTAACCTCTCGTATGGACCGAGCGAAGGAGTCGTCGAACGCCCTCGGGGGCCCCATGACGAAGATCACACTCCTCGATGGCGGACTGGGGCAGGAGCTGCACAAGCGGTCCCGGTTGCCCGCCCACCCCCTCTGGTCGCTGCACGTGATGCGCGAGTGCCCGGAGCTGGTCCAGGC
>CAZQHE010000065.1:0-20708 GCA_964593155.1 uncultured bacterium | reverse complement strand
GGTCCAGGCCGTTCACGAGGACTTCATCCGGGCCGGCGCGCGGGTCCTGACCCTGAACACCTACACGGCCACCCGGGCCCGACTGGTCCGGCACGGCGACCCCGACTGGTTCGAACCCCTGCAACGACAGGCCCACGACCTCGCGGCCGCGGCCCGGGAGGCCAGCGGTGACCCCTTCGGGCCGGTGCAGTTGGCCGGATGCCTTCCTCCGCTGGTGGGAAGCTTCCGTGCCGACGTCGTGCCTCCCGAGGACGAATGCCGCGAGCAGTACCGCTCCATCGTCGAGGCCCAACCGCAGGTCGACGGCTTCCTCTGCGAGACCATGTCGGCGGTCCGGGAAGGTCGGGTCGCCGCCGAGGTGGCCCTGTCGACGGGCAAGCCGGTGCTCCTGAGCTTCACCGTCCGCGACGACGGCTCCGCCGCGCTGCGTTCCGGTGAACCGGTCGAGGACATGGTCGCCGCGGTCCGCGACCTGCCGTTGCGCGGTCTTCTCCTGAACTGCTCCACGCCGGAGGCCATCCGGCGGGCGCTGCCGGCCCTGGCCGCATCAGAGCTCCCCTTCGGCGCGTACGCTAACGGCTTCGAATCGGTCGACGCGTTGCGGCCCGGAGGCACCGTGGACGTGCTGACGACGCGGAAGGATCTGGGCCCGGACGCCTATGTGGAGTTCGCGCTCGACTGGCTCGAGTCGGGAGCAACGATGGTGGGTGGATGCTGTGAGGTGGGTCCAGGCCACATCCGTTGGTTGCACGACACGCTCGCGGACCAGGGCCATTCCGTGACGGGGTTCTAGCTTCGGGGTACGACGGTTCGTCATCTCCCGGCGCCGACGAGGTCCGTCGGGTTCACCGTGCTCCGCGGTTCCGTTCCCCGAACGCCCTCCGCCCCCGCCGGATCGCGTCGAGCGTCGCCGCCACGCTCCAGTGCCGCACGAGCGAACGGTCCCCACCGAGCCGCCGCAACCGCGCCACGGCACCCTCGGCGTCGGCGAAGCCGATCCACACGGTGCCGACCGGCTTGTCCTCGGTGCCCCCTCCGGGCCCGGCGACACCGGTGGTCGAGACCCCGTAAGTGGATCCCAGCCGCGCGCGTACGCCCGCGGCCATGGCCCGGGCCACCACGTCGCTCACGGCACCGTGCTCTTCGATCAGCGCGACGTCGACGCCGAGCTGCTCCTGCTTGACCGCGTTCGCGTAGGCGATCACGCCACCGAGCAGCACGCGACTGCTGCCGGGCACCGAGGTCAGGGCGGCACCCACGAGCCCGCCGGTGCAGGACTCCGCCACCGCCACCGTCTCGCCCCGCTCGGCGAGCTGACGGACGACGACCTCGGGCAGGTCGATCGACCCCTCGGCGAAGAGGTGCTCGCCGAGGGCAGTGCGCAGACGCCCGGTGACGTCGTCGAGCCGCGCGGTGTCGTCGTCGCGCACGAGCACGTCGACGCCGTACGACGCGACGCACCAGGCCAGACCGTCGTGGTGATCGGCGCCGAGGGCATCACGGACGATCTCGGCCAGCCGCGCTTCGGCGACGCCGGTGGTGCGCAATCGCCGCGTGTGCGAGTCCGAGGCCACCAGGTACGCGGCCAGACGCGGGCGGACCTCGTGCTCGAACATCCAGCGCAGTTCGGCCGGCACACCGGGCAACAGGATCACCGCGGTGCCGTCGATCTCGTGCCACAGCCCGGGCGCGGTGCCCACTCCGTTGCGCAGAGGGAGCGACGACTCGGGTCGCACGGCCTGCCGGCGGTTGGCGTCGCTCATCGTCCGCCCGCGCGATTCCAGCAGGGCGGTGATCTGCGCGACCAGCTCGGGATCCTCGGCGAGTTCCTCGCCCGCGAGCATGGCCAGCGCATCGCGCGTACGGTCGTCGGGCGTGGGGCCGAGCCCGCCGGTGACGATCACCGCCCCCACCGCGCCCGTCCGGCGGTGCAGAGCTCCGGCGATCGCGTGCACGTCGTCGCCCACGGTCTCGACGCCGGTCACCGTCCAGTTCCGTGCGGTGAGCTGGTCGATCAACCAGTGGCTGTTCGTGTCGGGCGTGCGGCCGTCGAGGAGTTCGTCGCCGACCATGAGCAGGGCGACGCCGTCGCGGTTCATCCCACCAGTCCCCCGGCGAGCGGTGCGAAGAGATCGGTGAGCGCGGCCGGCAGACGGGGCGTGACGAACACGATCCACAGTTGCAGCACGACCCGCGCGTACACCCCGGCCGCCAGGTCGTCGGCCATGATGCCCAGGCCCCCGTGCAGCGACTCGAGCCGCCGCGCCGGAGCCGGTTTGAGCACGTCGAAGATCCGGAAGAGCACGAAGCCGACCCCCACGGTGATCGGATCGAGGGGAACCGCGAGCAGGGTCACGGTCTGCCCGGCCGCCTCGTCCATGGTGGCCTGCTTCGGGTCCTCGCCGTAGCGGCGTTCCAGTCCACTGCACGCGGGAATGCCGGTGACGACGAACACCACCAGCAGCACGAGCTGGACGAGGGGATCGTCGATCTGCAGCGCCCAGAAGACGGCGGCCACCGCGAGACTCGTCCACGTGGCGGGCACCACCGGGATGTGGCCCAGACCACAGACGGTGCCGAAGACCTGATCGAAGGTGTTGCGCATGGCGGGGCAGTGTGCGTCAGGGCTGCGGGGCGGTCAATGACCGACGCCACGCCTCACGGACACGGCTCGCCGATCCACACGGGGCCGACCGATCGGTAGCAGGCCCGGCTCCGCTCGTGGGCACGCACGCGCCAACTCCCATCGAGCTGCAGCAACAGGTCGAGATCGTGCCGCTCGCCAGCGATGGAATCGTCGAGGAATCCGTACTGGACGATCGACACCCAGGTCCGCATGCCGTCCTCGCCCGGACGGTCCGACCGGATCCGGATCTGCCGTGCGTCGAGCGGACCCACGGCGCGCAGGGCCACGTCGAGCGCACGCGCCGGCCAGTCCATTCCCACCTTCCAGGCCCGTTCGACCTCGAGATTGATCTCGACCACCGGCAGGAACTCCACGCTCGCGACCGAGTCGAACGGCGCCGCGAAGAATCCCCAGGGTTCGGGGGCTTCGATGTCGGGGACGTGGGTGTCAGCGGCGGGGCTCGACGTCGGAACGAGCACGATGGCGAGCATGAGGATCCAGCGCATCGCGTCCTCCTGGTCCGGAACGGTGCTCGGCGGGTGCCCGCACTATCCGCCCTCGCCGCCTGCACGGCAAGACCTCGCCGCGGGTCCGCCCCGCACGCGAAACGGGCCGACCACCGGCCGACCCGTTCCCGAACCCGGTGCGCAGACACGTCAGTTGAGCTTGTGCAACACTTCCTTCGACACGCACTTCAGCGTGTCGAACACCCCGTCGCCGCTGATGGCCACGGCCTCGAAGCTCTTGAAGCCCTCGGGATTCAGCTCGGTCTCGAGTTCGTCGGTGGGCAGCGCGCTCGGGACGTCGCGCTTGTTCCACTGCATGACGAAGGGAATGTCGTCGAGCTTCAGATTGTGCTCTTCGAGGTTCTCGTGGAGGTTGTACAGGGCCTCCACGTTCGCGTCGATGCGACACTCGTCGCTGTCGGCCACGAAGACGATTCCGTCGACGCCGCGCAGGATGAGCTTGCGGCTGGCGTTGTAGTAGACCTGCCCCGGCACCGTGTACAGGTGGAAGCGGGTCTTGAACCCCTTGACCGTGCCGAGCTCCAGCGGCAGGAAGTCGAAGAACAGCGTGCGGTCCATCTCGGTGGCGAGGGTGACCAGCTTGCCCTTCGTGTCGGGATTCAGCTTGTCGTAGACGTACTGGATGTTCGTCGTCTTACCGCCGAGACCGGGACCGTAATACACGATCTTGCAGTTGATCTCGCGACTCGAGTAGTTGATCAGCGACACGGTCGTCCCCCGATTCCCGTTTCGTCAGTCCGCGAAGAGCTTGTCGATCTCCGACTCGATCCCTTCGGCGAGTTCGGCGTCCATACCGCCGTTCTCGTCGTATTCCTCGTTGCGATACTCGAGCTTCTCGAACAGGCGCTCCACGATGGCCGACAGCTCGTCGACGGCGCGCTTCACGCGCAGCCGCACCAGACCCAGCGTGGTGCTCTTGTCGAACAGCACCACCAGGATCACGTCGCGCGCGATCCGGGCCAGGTACATGCTGTCCTCCACTCCCTGGTGGTAGAGCGTCGAGAAGTCCTTCTCGCCGATCAGCTGGGCCAACTGGTTGTTGGCCTCGAAGTCGGCGGCGCACAGGCTCGCGAAGGCCTGCACGTCGAAGTCGGGCGGCGTGCCCACGTTGGTGATCAGCTGTCCGGTGCGGTCGATCAACAGGGCGCTGCGCGAGTTCGAGCTCTTGAGCAGGTCGCTCATGACACTGTTCATCGCCCAGTAGTCTTCTTCGTAGATCGACCAATCGGCTTTGACCATGTGCAACCGACCCGACCGTGCAGGAGCATCGTTACCGCGCACCCCGCGTGCTTCCGCGACGGGGTGCGTCGGGTCCGGGAGAGGTCCCGGGCGGATTCCCGGGGCGAGGCTCGCAAGAAGCGTGCACGCGGTGGCACCGCGCGGATCAGCCCAGCGGTAGACGGGCCGAGAAGGCGCGGCCGAGCGTGACGTCGTCGACGAACTCCAGGTGCCCGCCGACGGGGATTCCGGTGGCCAGACGGGTCAGACGGCACGCCGAGGCCTCGAGCTGCTGGCCGATGTACAGGGCCGTCGCCTCGCCCTCCACGCTGGCCGACAGGGCCAGGACGACCTCCTCGATGGACTCGTCCTCCACCCGACGGGAAAGATCTTCCAGGCGGAGATCGTCGGGGCGGACGCCGTCGAGCGGCGAGAGCAGGCCACCGAGCACGTGGTAGCGGCCGCGGAAGACCGCTGCGCGCTCCATCGTGAACACGTCGGTGGCCTGGGCCACCACGCACAGGAGCCCGGGCTCGCGGCGTTCGTCGGTGCAGATCGAGCAGAGATCGGCTTCGGCGATGGCCCCGCAGCGCTGGCAGGGCCGGACGTGGGTCTTCACGTCCTCGATCGACTGCATCAGCTCGCGAGCCTCTTCGGGCTCGGCGTGCAAGATGTACAGGGCGATACGCGCTGCCGACTTGCTGCCGATGCCGGGCAGCCGTCCGAGGCGCTTCACCAGGCGCTCGAGGCGCGGCGATCCGAAGGCGTTGGTGTTCACGGGAGACTCCACCGTGTCCGACGGCGGGGGTTCGATGTGGGCGGCAGGACTAGAACAGTCCCGGGATCCCGCCACCACCGAGGGGTCCGGCCACGCGCTTCATCTCTTCCTGCGCCATGTCCGAGGCCTTGCGCTGGCCCTCCTGCATGGCCGCGAGCAGCAGGTCCTCCAGCAGGTCGACCTCGTCGGGATCCACCGAGGCCGGATCGATCTTCAGCGACACCAGCTCCTGACGCCCGTTGAAGACCACCTTCACCGCACCGCCACCGCTCTCGGCCTCGACCCGCTTGTCCTTCAGCTCCTCCTGCATCTTCTGCATGTTCTCCTGCATCTGCTGGGCCTGCTGCACGAGCTTGTTCATGTCCATGGCGGTGCCTCCGTGGCGGAATGCGCGGCGCGGGCGTCGCGTCGTCGCGGGGGATCACTCGGACCGGGTGCCGCCCAGTCCGTCGATGAGCTTGCCGAGGTTCGGATTCCGCTTCGCCTGACGCGCGAGCTTCTGTTCGGCGTCGGGCGCGACCTCGGCCTGCGTGGCCTTCTGCAGTTCGCTCTCGTCGTCGGCGTGGTCGCTGGCGACCGCACGCAACTCGAGGGTCCGACCGTAGACGGTGGCGGCGATCCGCGCCAGTTCGCCCAGGGCCTCGACGCGCGCCACCTGCTGACGCTGGAAGTTGTGCTCGGGCTGGAAGACCAGATCGAGGCGGTCGCCTTCGAGGCGCGGGGCGGCCTCGGCCACCAGCGTCCCCAGGGCGATCTGCTTCTCGCGGACCGCGGCCACGAAGCGACGCCAGGTGTCGTCGCCCCTCGCCGGAGCCTCGACGTCCGTGGTCTCCTGAGACGGCGGCGGGGTCGGCTGCGACGGCGACGGAGAAGTCGCGCTCGGCGCCGCGGCAGCCGCTCCGGCGGCCCGGGCCGGCGCCGGCGGCGCATCCCCCAGACGCGCGAGCACCTCGCTCAACAGCACCCGGCTCTCGAGCGTGGCGTACTCGACCACCTGGGTCTCCATGAGCCAGCGCGGCTGCGGCGCGCGCTCGAGCGCGGCGTAGTGCTCGGCCGCTCGCTCGGCCAGATAGGTCCAGTCGGCCAGGGGCAGCCCCTGGGCCTGCTCGGCCAGCCGTTTCTTCACCGCCTCGGGCTTGTCGATGCGGTCGGCCAGCGAGGTGTCGAGGCGTAGCAGAGTGAGATCGCGGAAGTTCGCCACGAGCCCGCGGGCGAACTCCACCAGGTCGTGGCCGCCGCGCACGAGCTGGTCGATCAGGTCGAGCGCCGCCTTCGGCTGACGATCGAGGATCGCCTGGTTCAGGTCGAGGTAGGGCTCGTGGCCGACCATGCCGTAGAGCTGCAACACGCCGGCGGCGTCCAGCCGGCCCTCGGTCGAGGCGATCGCCTGGTCGGCCAGGCTGAGCGCGTCGCGCATGCTGCCCTCGGCCAGGCTGGCCAGCATCTCGATGGCGTCGTCGGCGATGTCGATCTCTTCCGACGAGGTGATCGTCCGCAACCGGTCGACCAGTTCCTGCAGTGTGAACAGGCGGAAGTCGAAGCGCTGGCAGCGCGACAGGATGGTCCGCGGGATCTTCACCGGCTCGGTGGTCGCGAAGACGAAGTGCACGTGCTCGGGCGGTTCCTCGAGCGTCTTGAGAAGGGCGTTGAAGGCGCCCTTCGACAGCATGTGCACCTCGTCGATGATGAACACGCGCTTCTTGCCCGCCGTGGGCTGGTACTGCGCGTTCTCGCGGAGTTCGCGGATGTTGTCGACACCGGTGTTGCTGGCGGCGTCGATCTCGAGCACGTCGAGCAGGTTGCCCTGGGTGATGCCCACGCAGCTCGGGCACGTGCCGCAGGGCTGGGCCGTGGGCCCTTCGTCGCAATTCAGCGCCTTGGCCAGCAGGCGGGCCATGGTGGTCTTGCCACAGCCGCGCGGTCCGGTGAACAGATAGGCATGGGCCACGCGACCGCGCGCGATGGCGTTGGCGAGCGTGGTGGTGACGTGCTGCTGCCCCACCATCTGCTCGAAGGTCTGCGGCCTCCACTTCCGGGCCAGGACCTGATACGCCATGGGCTCCGTGGGATGTCCCCCCCGGCTCCGGGCCACGGAGCGGAGGATCGGAGGAAGTAGGGCCAGGCGAACTACGGCACGCGGCAGGATTTGCGTACGGCTGCTACCTTCCAGTCCTGACCGGGTTGGCAAGCTGCCACTGCGTAGGGCCTGGCCCCGTCTCGTGCGTCGATCTCCGAGTGGCGGGAACCCGGCGGACCGGGCGATCGACGGAAACGTGTGAGACGTCGGAATCGTTGGTGGAGATGAGCGGGCTCGAACCGCCGACCTCCTCGTTGCGAACGAGGCGCTCTCCCAGCTGAGCTACATCCCCACGGCCGTGCAGATTTAGCACGAGCCGGCCGGAGTGTCAAATCGACGGCCCCAGAGCCGGTTTCCGGAGGATTCGCGATGCGCCGGCGGCGCGACGACCACGACGGCTCGGATCCGATCCACCGGGAGATCCTCGAGCACCTCGACCGCAATCCCCCGCCGCGGGATCACGAGCCGGCACCAGCTCCGCGTCCGGCGCGGAAGTCGAAGCCCGAGGCCGCGACCCACCGTCCGGCCGAGCCTCCGCGCCTGATGCTGCGCAAGATGCGCCGCGAGCTCGCCCTCGAGCGGCTGTCGACCTTCGTGCGCTACCACCGTCACCGCGCCACACCGCGCGTGGTGGTCGTGGTCGGCCGCGGCCGCCACAGCGGCGACGGCGGCCCGGTGATCGGACCCGCCGTCCGGCAGTGGTGCGACCGGCACCCCGACCTGGTGCACGACGTCCACGTCGCCCCCCCGTCGCAGGGCGGCGACGGCGCCCTGGTGCTCCACCTGGCGGCGGGGGACTGAACGCGACGGGCCCGGCACGCGGCCGGGCCCGATGTGGCGGAGAGGCAGGGATTCGAACCCTGGGACCCCGTGAGGGGTCAGCGGTTTTCAAGACCGCCCCGTTCGACCGCTCCGGCACCTCTCCGATTCCCGGGACGTCCGCCACGAGCGGATACGCGACCGGCCGACCCGTGGATCGGATCGGCCGGTCGGTGGACTGGCGGAGAGGCAGGGATTCGAACCCTGGGACCCCGCGAGGGGTCAACGGTTTTCGAGACCGTCCCGTTCGACCGCTCCGGCACCTCTCCGCGGTCCTGGGCGCGCCCGCTCCGGCGCGCGATCCGTGTTCCGTTCCTGGGTGGCGGACACCCCTTCGAGATCGGATGGCGGAGAGGGAGGGATTCGAACCCTCGGTACCTTGCGGTACACACGATTTCCAGTCGTGCCGATTCGACCGCTCTCGCACCTCTCCGCGCGACGGCCGCCGCCGCCGGATCCCGGCTGGAACCGGCTCCGGGGCGCGGACCGAAGACCGAATGTAAGGTCGGTGGGCCGATCCTTCAACCCGCGCCGTCGTCGCGATCACGGATCAGGCGGTAGAATTCCTGCAGCAATACGCGGGCCTCGTCCTCGAGGCAGCCGTCGCTCACCCGCAGGTCGTGACCGAAGGGATTGGCCTGGACCAGGTCGAGCTTCGTCCCGCACGCGCCGGCGCGGGGATCCCGTACGCCGTAGACCACGCGCTTCACCCGGGCCAGGAGAAGGGCTCCGGTGCACATGGGACAGGGCTCCATGGTCACGTACAGCGTCACCTCGTTCAGGCGCCAGTCCTCGATCGCGCCGGCCGCCGCGCCGATCACGAGGATCTCGGCGTGGGCGGTCGCATCGGTCAGACGCTCCACGCGGTTGTGGTCGCGGGCGACGATCCGTCCGTCGTGCACGGCGACCGCCCCGACCGGGGTCTCCCCCGCCTCGAGCGCGGCCTGCGCCTCGAACAGCGCCTGACGCATGAACGACTCGTCGCGCCGCCGATCGGGCACGAGCGGGTCGAGGCCGTGGCCGTTGCCCTCCACCTCAGTCCTCGATCCGCTCTTCGTGCAGCACGGTGTTGCCCGCGCGGTCCACGGCGCGGATCCACAGCCGCCCGTCGACCAGGCGGTCGCGCGCCACCGTGAACTCCTCGAGCGGCGCATCGAGCACGCCGTCGGCCGGTTCGAGCGGACGCCAGTCGCCGTCGGCGTCGCGCACGTCGACCTCGTCGAGGGGACTCGACGCGTCGACCACGCGCACGCGCACGGCATCGTCGTCCGCCTCGAGGTCGTCGATGCGGGGAGCGGTGTTGTCGACCCGGATCGCCGCGCTGGTCTGTGAACCCGACCGTCCCCGCCCCGAGGCATGCACGTGCTCGTCGGTGGCGGTGACCCGGGCCACGTAGATCCCGTCGACCACCGATCCCGAATCCCAGGCCAGGATCCGCTCGGGGTGGCCGTCGACCACCTGGATCCAGTCGCCACCGGGCAGGCGCCGGATGTCGACGTCGTAGCGCAGCGCGTCGTCGTTCGGGTCCTCGGCGTCCCACACGATGGTGCGCACGCCACGCACCCAGGTCACGTCCTCGGGTTCGGCGCGCCGGGGTGTGGCGCCGGCCGAGTACTCGACCTGCAGCCCGTTGTCGAATCGCTGGACCACGGTCGAGGGCCCACCTCCCGGGCCCCCACGACCCACGTCACCACCCGCCGGCAGCACGCGCAGGCGTTCGACCACCGGTGGCAGGTTGCGCTCGGCCCACGCCAGGTGCACCGCACTGACGGTGGTCCCGTCGAGCTCGAGCTCGTACTGCAGGTGCGTTCCGGGCGGTGAGGTGATCGCCTCGCCCAGGTCCTGCCATCCGCTCCAGTCCGACCACGAGTCGTCGGGGCTCGCGCGCAGGCCCGTGCGCGTGCGGTAGCGCACGTCGCCGCCCCAGCCCGAGACCCACAGCCGCCCGAAGTGCTCGGCGCGTGGGGTCTCGACGATCGGGCTCGTGAACGTCCCCGTACCGTCGCCTCCGCGGGTGAGCGCGTACACCGCGCCGAGGTTGCCGGTGGCGACGTAGGTCGCGTCGCCGTCGGTGAGGATGTCGAGGGGATCGCCACCGTCGAGTTCGGCCCAGAGACCCATGCGGCCCTGCGGATCGAAGCGGAGGATGCGGCCCGACTGGGCCTCTCCGGCCAGGAACGACCCGTCTTCGGTACGGGCCAGGCTGAGCAGCACCTCGTCGCCCTCCCAGAGGGTCTCGAAGGCACCGGTGCGCGGAACCCGCGCGATGCGGCTGCCGCGTTCGCTCTCCTCGCCACTGACGTTCGTGCTCAGCACGAACACGCCGCCCTCGCCGTCGGCAACCAGCGCGGCGATCTCGTCCTGCGGCGCCTCGTAGCGCAGCGCCGGGGTCGACGTGTCGTCGCCGTCGATGCGCAGCACCAGCCCCGGCCCCTGGGTGCCGATCCACAGACCGTCGTCGTCGCGCAGCAGCGCGGTGAGGTTCGTGGCGGGGAAACGGTGCAGGACCTCGCCGGCCTCCGAGCCCTCGCCGCCGCGGATCAGGCGTGCACCCGGACCGGTCCCGGCCACCCACGAGCCGTCGACGCTGCCGCGCGCGAGCGACCACACCGACTGCTGGGGAAGATCGAGTTCGATCTCGACCGAGCCCTCGTCGTCGATCCGGTACACCACGCCGTCGGGACTCGTGCCCGCCAGGACGTCGTCGCCGTCGACCAGCAACGACAGCAGCTCGAAGGCGATGGTGTCGGCCAGTTCCACGAGCTCGCCGTCGGCCGCCCGGCCCTCGGTGCGGTACAGGCGGCCGTCGTCGCCGGCGCCCACCACCAGGCGGCCCTCGGCGTCGAGGGCCAGCGACCACGCGTAGAGGCTCTCGGTCGGCATCGGCTCGACCGCGACGGGAGCCGGCACGAGGTGTCCGAGTGGATCCAGGGCCAGGCCGTCGAGGTCGCCCTCGAGGAACTGACGCACGTCGTGGCTCGCCGTCTTCGTGCTCCCGCGCGCGTCGGCGTCGAGAGGCAGTGCCGTCGACAGGGCGATCGCGAGCAGGACCCGCAGGGCAGTGGACATCTCGGGACTCGCTTTCCGCGGAGGGCGACGGTTCGGCATCAACGGGACTCGCCGCGCTGTTCGCGCTCGGGAGTCTCGGGTGTGGGCTCGGCCATCGGTGGTCCGTCGACCACCAGCTCGAGCGTGCTGCCGCCCTGCACCACCAGTTCGGCATCGAAGGACGTGCGCGCGAGCGGCGTGACCACCGACGACTCCGCACCGCGTGCGGCGTAGCTGCGGCCCAGCGCCAGGCGATGCGTGCCCGGCAGGTCTTCCCGTTCGACCCCGCGCGTGATCATCGAGGTCGACGGACCGTACAGCACGGCCACCACCTCGGTCGCCGGGCGCCGCAGTTCCAGGGCCTCGCGGATCTGCCTCATGCCCAGGTCCGACCAGCGCGAAGGGCTGCGCGCGATCTCCTCGCCGAAGGCCCGCGCGCCGTCGTTCACGTGCAGACGGTAGGGACCCGGACCGAGCTTCTCGGGCACGTCGAGAGTCAGCGTGCGCCAACGGCTGCCGCGTTCGCGCTCGATCAGTTCGACGCGGATCTCGAGGGTTCCCCCCGGTTCGATGCGGGGGTCGTCGACCTGCACGCGGCCGACCGTCGCACCCCGCGAGCCCGGCTCGATGCGCACGTCGACGTGCATGGATTCGAGGCGCGGCGCACCGTCGCGCGCGCCCTGCAGCAGTTGCACCGGCAGGGCCACCTCGGAAACCAGTTGCTGACCGGCCCCCGCGCCGAGCAACGAGGCCTCCGACCGCAGCTGCGTCGCATCGGCCAGGTCGGCCTCGACCGACAGATGGACCTCGTAGTTGGTACCCAGCTCGCGGCGATCGGTGATCGCCGACTGTACGGCCCAGCCCAGCAACTGCGGGGTGAGCCCACGCATGCGTGCGAGTTCGAAGCGATAGTCCTGTTCGTCGCCCGCGGTCGCGCCGTCGATGCGCAACGTAAGCGGAAGGGTATCCGCGCGCTCGCCCAGTCGTCCCGACACTCCGGCCCGTCGGTCGAGCTGCAGGGCGCCGACCACCTGGGTGGGCACGGCCATCTTGAAGCTGATCTGTCGGCTCGGAACCACCGTCACCACTTCGGCGCGGGCCATCGGCAGGCTCACCGGCCCGGCCCCGAGGAAGGGATGGCCGAAGGCGAGCACGGTGTCGCCGATGCGCTCGGTCACCGTTCCGGTGGCGAACAAGCGCGCGTCGCCGTCGACCAGCAGCACCGACACGGCGTCGCCCGCCTCCAGCGTGCCGTCGGTGTCGAGGGTGACGTCGCCGCCGCGCACGGCGGCCGCCTGCACCACGGGGGCACCCAGCACGTCCTGCATGCGCTCGGTGAGCGTCGGCGCGAATCCGCTCGCGCTCCACACCAGACCGCTGCCGCCGGGCTCGGGACGCGCATCGACGAGTTCCACGGTCTCGTCGACCCCGGCCTCGAGATCGTCGGCCAGCCGACGCATCTCCTCGATCGGACGGATCCCGGCGATGGGCTCGCTGGCGAAGCCCCAGGTGCTCGCCACGGCGCCGATCAAGGCGCCGTCGACGTACACCGGGCTGCCGCTCATGCCCTGCAGCACACCGGTCTTCTCGAGGCCGGCCCCGGACAGACGCGCGAGGATGGTGTTGCCGGCCGAACCCCAGCTCTCCATCACGCCCAGGATCTCGACCTCGAAGCGCTCGCGTTCGGTGCCCGACAACACGGTGACACCGTGGCCGCGGTCGCCACGTTCGACGGCGCCGGCGTCGGCTCCGAGGAACAGCGACCCGAAGAAGAGTGCGAGACCGAGGCTGCGCCGCGCGATCACTCGCTGGTCCCGGGTTCGCGGAGGGTGATGGTCTCGACGTGCACGTCGCGGATCGGGCGATCGTTGCTCGGATTGACGTCGAGATCACCGAGCTGACGGACCACGTCCATGCCCTCGACCACCTCACCGAAGATCGTGTAGTGGCCGGTCAACCACGGCGTCGGCACCAGGGTGATGAAGAACTGACTGTCGTTGGAGTTCTCGGGCCCACGGTTCGCCATGGCCAGCACGCCGGGTCGGTCGAAGGCACGGGTCGGGTCGATCTCGTTGGCGAACGGCTCGCCCCAGATGCTGCGGCCGCCGTAGCCGGTGCCCTCGGGGTCGCCGGACTGCACCATGAAGTCCTCGACCACCCGGTGGAAGACCACACCGTCGTAGTAGCCGTTGCGGGCGTGCGTCGTGAAGTTCTCGCAGGCCTTCGGCGCGGAGTCGGGGAACAGGCGCAAGGTGATGTCGCCGAGTTCGGTACGCAGCACGGCAATCGCCTCGTCCTGGCCGGCCTGGGTGTCGGCCGCCGGGGCGACCACGGGCACCAACCCCACGCACAGGATCAGTGCGACCAGCCAGGAACCGCGACGCACTCGGCGGCCGGGCCGGTGGTGCCGGATGGAATTCGGGGCCATGGATCACTCCGGGATCGGCGGTTCGGGAACGGGTCCGGGCGCAGCTCGCCGCACCGGGCAAAGCTAGGGGACGGCCCCACGGCGTGCAAGCGAGCTCCCGCCCGGCTCAGAAGAGACCCGCGCGGACCATCAATGTGACGTTCCGCCCCGGCTCGGGCAGGATCGACCGGATCCGGGACAGATGGTTGCGGTACTCCGCGTCGGTCAGATTGTCGACACGCAGCATCACGGATTGGAACGTCCCCTCGCCGAGTCGGTTCCACTCGACCGAGGCCCCATAGGTCAGGTAACCCGCCGTGGTCCGCTCGAACTCGGACACGCGATCCTGCTCGGCCGCGCCCCGGACGTGCGCCGCCCAGGTCCACTCGCCGGTCCGCAGCCGCGCCGACACCCGCCCCGACAAGGGCGGCATGCGCGGCAGCGGCTGGTCCAGGTCGAGGTCGGTGGCGTGGACGGTGCTCGTCTCGGCCCGGAGCTCCAGGCGCCGGGTCGCACGCCAGGTGAGACGGGCCTCGCCCCCGAACATCTCCGTGTCGCTGCCGCGGTACTGCCAGCGCTCGAGGAAACCCTCCGACCCCGGACCGAACTCCAGCTCCCCGGTGTCGACGGGATGGATGAAGCCGTCGAAGCGATTGTAGAAGCCGGTGAGCGTCCCGCTCAGGCGGCTGCCCCGCCAGTCGAAACGCAGCTCCAGGCCGTGGCCGGTCTCGCTGTCGAGGTCGGCGTTGCCGACCTCGTAACTGTAGGCCGCGAGGTGCGGTCCCTCGGAGAACAGTTCCTCCAGGCCGGGCGCGCGGAACGCCCGCGTGAGCGTCAGGGTGGTGGTCGCCACGCGGCCGTGGTCCACGGCGGCCGCGATCGACGCCCCCGTTCCCGTGAAGGAGCGGTCGCGGATCACGCCGGCCTTGTTCTCGTCGCGGCGGCTGGGTTCCACGTCACGGAACTCGCCGCGCAGTCCCGCCGTCCACCGCACCGGCCCCCACTCGACCTCGTTGTACGCGGCCGCGGCGAAGGTCCGCTCGATCGTCGGCGGGACGAAACTCAGACACCCCTGGGCGAAGTCGCGATTCTGGAACTGCAGCGCGAGGATCGAGCGACCCCACGGCGCCGACTTCAGGTGCGTGCGTTGGGTCCACTGGTGGTTCAACAGACCGAAGGACACCCCGCACAGACCACTGCTCTCGATCTCGCGGTGGAAGTAGCGCGAGTAGCCGCCGAACAACTCGACGCTCTCGACCGGACCTTCGTCGAAGTGCATGCCCGCATGCAGCAGGTAGCGGCGCCGCTCGAGTTCGATGTCGACCCCGTTCGGATGACCACCCAGGAATCCTCCGGGAATGCCGTAGTCCGAGTCGTAGCGTCCGACCGCCACGCCCACGTGCGCGTGCTCGTCGACGTAACTGAGACCGGCCGAGCCGTTCCACCCGTCGATCTGCGTGTTGCGCATGTCGCCGATCGGCGTGTGCACGTCGTCGCCCGTGCGTCCGGTGGCGTCGATCGAGTAGACGAGGTCGCCCGCGGGTCCGGTCAGGCTCAGGCGGCCGGCCGATCCCTCGTTGACCGTGTCGCCCATGTAGCGGAACGACGCCCGGACCCGTTCGGGACGGGAGAGCGGCACGGCCTCGCGCCGCACGTTGATCACGCCACCGAGAACGCTCCCACCGTAGAGCAGGGTCGCAGGTCCGCGCAGGACCTCGATGCGCGACGCGTTCAAGGGATCGACCACGAGCGCGTGGTCGGGCGAGGTGCCACTCAGGTCACCGGTGCCGATCTCGTCCTCGAGGATCAACACACGGTTGCCCGACAGTCCGCGGACGACCGGCCGGGCCGGCGCCGGACCCATCGACTCCTCCGACACCCCGCCGTGATCGGCCAACACGTCGGCGACCGTGGTGCCCATGCGTTCGCGCAGTTCCTGACCGGTGACCCGGACCGGGGTCTGCGCCTCGTACAGGTCGTCCTCGCGCTCGACCGCGGTACCGGAGACGTCCACGGCCTCCAGCGCCACCGCACTCGGCTGCATCGAGAACTCCAGGGCGACGACGTCGTCGACCGAACGCACCACGAAGCTCTCGCGGTGCGCACGGTAGCCGATGCGCGTGGCCCGCAGCACGTGCTCGCCTTCGGACACGTTCGTGAACACGAACGCGCCGGAGGGATCGCTGAGCATGGCGAGCGGCCCCTGTGCGGTGTCGATCTGCACGTCGACCCAGGGGACCGGGGCCCCGCTCTCCGCATCGACGATCCGGCCCTGCACCGTGGCGGCGCGGGCCGGCGTCGTCGCGAAAGCCATCGCACCGCCGAGCACGGCGACCAGGACGAGCCACGCCGAGCGGCGGGCTCGTCCCCGGTCGACACCGCGGAGCGACGGCGAACGATCCGTGCGCAGGAAACGGATCATCGAGCCGACGTCGCGTTCACCGTCACCGGAAGGGCCAGCGACGTGAAGTCGGCGTGCCCACCGTGCATGACCATGAAGCGCACCGTGGTCTGGCCGGCCTGGAGACCGCTGAGGTCCACCGCCCAGTCCTCGTCGCCGTGCTTGGTGATCTGCACGGTGGCCGGATCGTCGACCGTGCTCGCGAGCTCGAACTCGTCGCCGCCGTGGTCGTGGTCGTGGTCGTCGCCATCGTGATCGTGGTCGTCGCCGTCGTGATCGTGATCCTCGCCGTCGTGGTCGTGATCGTCACCTTCGTGATCGTGATCCTCGCCCCCGTGGTCGTGATCATGGTCGTGGTCGTCGTGACCGGGACGCGCGCGGGTCGAATCGGCCTCGAGGAACCAGATCTGCACGCCGGTCAGCGTGCCTCCCTGGTCCACGGTGATCCCACCGCTGACCGCTCCCCCCCACTGATGGGCGAGCACGGTTCCGTCTTCGGTCTCGATCACGATGCCGTCGAAGTCCATGTGGTCGTCCTCGTCACCGGACGGCGCGGCAGGATTGTCGTCGTCGCACCCGGTGGTCCCGAGCGTGAAGGCGAAGAGGGCGATGAGCAGGAACGGGAAACGGAGCTTGCGAAGGTCGAACACGGAGGATTCCTCCCGGAGCAATGGGTTCGTTGAATCGACGCGTGCACCATCGAGCACGTCGTCGACGACGAGACGCGACACGGTGCCGGACGACACCGCGCGTTCAGCTGGATCGATGGGAACGGAGTTCGGCGATCAGCCGTTGCTCACCGGAGGCGCGCGCCCGAGATCGTCGCACAGGGGCGACCACGCCGCGTGGTGGGCGTGCCGGTCGGGACCGGTCTCGGCGCAGGGCTCGAGGGTCGCGAACACGCCGGCGCGTGCCGCGGACAAGGATCCGAAGTGCGACAGGATGCGGCAGAAACCGCACTCGTGGATGTCGTTGGAAGCTTCGGGGGCCGTGGCCAGGACCGTCTCGCCGGGCGACGCATGCGCGCCGGGTGGGAGATGATCGGCCTCGCAGTGGATCGCGTGCGCCGTGGGCAACAGCGCATACACCACGACCAGGACACTGGCGAGGGGACCAAGAAGACGCCGTGCGGTGTCGGGTGCGGCGATGCGCATGCGTTCTCGGGGGGCCGGGCGACGGGAATCCACACTTCGGAACCGTTGCAGAGCAGAAGGTAGCACCGAACGCGCGTCACCTGCAACACGGGCGCCTGCACGCGTCCGGCCGCGCCGCTCCTCGGAGCTTCGCGCACCGCCGGAGCGGGACCCCCGTCACCGTCGACCCGCCGGGATCAGTCGAGCACGTCGACCGGGCCGTGGTCGTCACAGTGGTCGCCGTGCACGTGGTGCAGGCGACCGTCGACCAGGTAGTCCACGTGGTCGCCGTGCGGGACCTGTTCGTGGCCGCAGCCCGGTCCGTGTACGTGGCCGGAATCATGGGCGGTGATCGGATTGCACACGTCGGGATTGCGCTCGTTCACGTCGAGCACGTGCTCCTCGACGACACCGGCCGCCGTCTGGAAGTGCAGGTGACCGTCGTGGAGGTAGCCGTCGTGGTCGTCGTGACGCACGCGAGTGTGGCCACACCCGGGACCGTGGACGTGATCATGGTTCGGGTGAACGGGCATCGGGATTCCTCTTCGTGGCAGGGGTCGGCGCGAGGAAGATCCAGAGTGGATCTTCGTATGCAATACAACCTACACCGGCTGTGCATGTCATCACAACAGAAGATCGGTTCCGTCGAGAACGTGATGCCGCGCCCTCGCCCTTCCCACCGCGAGCGATTCGGGAGATCCCCCGTGGAGGAGGCGGCGCCGGGCCCGCAGGTTCGCCCGCGGGCCCGGGACCCTGTTCCCACGCCTACCCGACCCTGTCGATCGGAATCGGGATCGCCATGGAAGAACGCGAGACATTGCGCTGCCTGCCCGACGACCTCGAGCAACACGGCGAGAAGCCGTCGCTCCTGGTTCCGCACGGCGACGAGGTCCGCGCGATCTCCTACCGGCAGCTCGCCGACGAGAGCCGCGACGTCGCTCGTGCGGCCCTGGCCCTCGGCATCGAGCGCGGCGACCACGTGGCCCTGCTCGCCGGGGCCGGTCCGGCGTGGATCACGGTGTGCCTCGGCCTGCTGCGCGCCGGCGCCGTGCCCGTGCCGCTGGACACGCAGATCGAGGACGAGACGCTCGAACGCGTTCTGCACGACGCGAACGTCGAGGTCGTGCTCGTCGACGAGGCCCAGCACGCGCGACTCGAGGAGATCGGCGTCGAGGTCCAGGGGCTGCGGATCGACGACCGTTCGTCGTGGCCGCGTGCGCTCGAGGGTCGCGAGCCGAAGAGCGACGCCGATCTGCCCGAGGCACCGTCCGCCGACGACGTCGCGCTCCTGTTCTTCACCTCGGGAACCACGGGCCCGCCCAAGGGAGTCCCGCTGCGCCAGCGGCACCTTCGCTTCCAGGTCGACGCGGTCGAGGGCACCGACGTGCTCTCCTCCGACGACCGGCTGCTGCTGCCGCTGCCCCTGCACCACGTCTACCCGCTCGTGATCGGCGTGCTCGTCCCGCTCTCGCTGGGCGCGTCGATCGTCCTGCCCGAGTCGTTGTCGGGCGCCGATTTCCTGCGCGCCGTCGAACGAACCGGGGCGACGATCATCATCGGCGTGCCGCGTTTGTACGCCGGTCTGCGGGACAGTCTGGAAGCGCGCAGCCGTTCGGCTCCGTGGCCCGTGCGGCTCGGGGTGCGCGGCGTGATCGGGGCCACCACCCGGTTGCGCTCGACCACGGGACTGAACGTCGGACGCGTGCTGCTGAAACCGCTGCGACGACGCCTCGGCCAGGAACTCCGCGTGCTGGCCTCGGGTGGCTCGCCCCTCGATCCGGATCTCGGTCGCTTCCTCCAGGGTCTCGGCTTCGACGTGGTGATCGGCTACGGCCTCACCGAGACCGCGCCGCTGCTGACCATCAATCCACCGGGCACGCGCCGGATGGCGTCGGTGGGCCCACCCCTGCCCGACGTCGACCTGCGCATCGACCCCGACGCCGCCGAGGGCGAGGGCGACGTCGGCGAGATCCTGGCCCGTGGCCCCGGCGTGTTCTCGGGCTATCTGAATCTCGAGGACGAAACCCGTGAGTCGTTCACCGACGACGGCTGGTACCGCACCGGCGACCTCGGCTGGTTCGACGACGACGGCTACCTGTACGTGCAGGGCCGCAAGAGCACCATGATCGTGACCGCGTCGGGCGAGAACCTCCGGACCGAAGCGCTCGAGGAGTCCTACGCCGAACACGATTCGATCGCCGAGATCGGCGTGCTGCAGGTCGACACGCAGCTCGCCGCGGTCGTGCGTCCCGAACCGTCCGAAGTGAACGACGCGTCGGAGTCCGTGGACGAAGCCGTCGCGACGGCGTTGGACGAGGCATCGCGATCGATGCCCTCGTACCAGCGACTCGACACCCACCGCGTCACGTCGAAGCCGCTCGAGCGCACCCGCCTCGGCAAGATCCGGCGCCACAAGCTCCGCGAACGCTTCGAGGCCCTCGGCGAGGACGGCGACGAGGCAGCGCACCCGATCGCGGTCGAGGACATGTCCGCGCGCGATCGCGAGCTGCTGCGCGACGACACCACGCGAAGGGTGTGGGACCTGCTGGCCCGGCGTTTCCCCGACCAGCCGCTCGAGCCGGACAGCGACGTGCGCATGCAGCTCGGCATCGACTCGCTCGGTTGGCTCGACCTGAGCATGGACATCGCCCGCGAGACCGGCGTCGAACTCCGCGAGGAGCAGATCACCCGCATCGACACCATGCGCGACCTGCTCGAGACGGTCGGCGAGAGCCGTCGATCCGACGGAGAGCCGGACGTCCCGCTCGACGAACCCGAGTCGGTGCTGACCGACGAACAGCAGCGCTGGTTGGAGCGACCGACGGCGGCGCGGCGGCGCGCCGCGCGCCTGGCGTGGGGCTCGAATCGACTGGCGATGCGTGCGGCGTTCCGTGTGCGCGGGACCGGAACGGACGCGCTGGAGGAAGCCCAGGACGACGCCCCGCTCGTCTTCGCCCCCAACCACACGAGCTTCCTCGATCCGTTCGTGGTCGGCGCCACGCTCCCCCCGGACGTACTCCCCCACACCCACTGGGGAGGGTGGACCGGCTACACGTTGCGCAACCGCGTGTTCCGTGCGGTGAGCCGGTTGGTCGGCGTCGTCCCGGTCGACCCCGACCGGGCGATGATCTCCAGTCTGGCCTTCGGCGTAGCCGCCCTGCAGCGGGACCGCAACCTCGTGTGGTTCCCCGAGGGCGAACGCTCGCGGGACGGTGAACTCGGACGACTGCAACCAGGCATCGGCGTGCTGCTCGAGACGGTCGACGACGCGCGCGTCGTGCCCGTGGCGATCGACGGCGGGTTCGAGGCCTGGCCTTCGCACCATCGCTGGCCGCGGCCGCGGCGGATCCGGGTGCGCTACGGCGAGCCGTTGTCGGCGGAGGAACTGGAACGGCGCGGCGAGGGGGACAGCCGCCGCGATCGGATCGTCGATGGCTTGGGGAAGGTGATGGCGGAGATGGTGAGGGGTTCGCCGGATCAGTGAGGGATTCGGCGGGATCGGTGAGTGCAACGACGAACGGCCAGCCCGTGGGCTGACCGTGATCGTGGAGCTTCGCCGAGTGCTCTACGGAGCGACCGTCACGCAACCGCAGACGGGTTCATGGCTCCCTGACTCACAAGTAGAGGTGGCGAAGGAGCCAGATGGACGGAGCATTCGTCACACAGGCGTCGAC
>CAZQHE010000064.1:1228-22706 GCA_964593155.1 uncultured bacterium | reverse complement strand
CCGTGAACAGTCCGGTGCTGACGCTGCCGAACTCGAGCAATGCGAAGGCCTGATGCACGTTCACACGATCCTGAAGTGGTCGACCATCACGCAGCGGCGACGGCGCGAGAAACTGAGGGCGGTGGTCATGCCTTCCCCCGTCGGACTGGCGATGGTGAAGCTGGTGCAGCCCTCGCCACCGGAACCCAGTCCGGCTGCGATCGGAGCGTTCTTCACGAAGATGCTGGTGTTGATGGTGCGGGCCATGTGGCTCAGGGCGTCGATGTCGCGCGAGTGCATGCTCGCCGAGTGGCCGAAGCCGTGCTCGGACTCCCTGGCCAGCGCGATCGCGGTGTCGACGTCGGGAACACGGACGATCGGTAGCACGGGCATGAGCTGTTCCGACCACACCAGCGGGTGTTCCTCGGGAACGTCGGCGATGACCAGCCGCACGTCCGGCCGGGCCCGGACGCCGATCTCGGCGAGGATCGCGTCGGCGTTCTTGCCCACCCACTTCTTGTCGATGGTGCCATGGGTCCGCGCTCGGGGCGTGCCCTCGAAGACCAGCCACTCGAGATCCGACAACTCCTTGCCCGAGACGAGGTGCGCACCGTGGGCCCGCATGTGACGGATCAGCTCGTCGGCCACGCTGTCGACCACGAAGACCTGCTTCTCGTCGACGCAGATGACGTTGTTGTCGAAGCTCGCACCCCGGACGATGTCGCGGCCGGCCTGCTCGAGGTCGGCCGTCTGGTCGACCACCACGGGCGGATTGCCCGGCCCCGCGCAGATCGCGCGCTTGCCCGACTTCATCGCAGCCTTCACCACGCCGGGACCCCCCGTCACGACGAGTAGATCGACGTCGGCGTGACCCATCAGCTCCGTCGCCGACTCGATGGTCGGCGTCGCGACGGCGGTGACCAGGTTCGGCGGGCCGCCCACCGACCGGATCGCCCGGTCGATCGACTGCACCGTCTGCCGGGAACACGCCGCGGCCCCGGGGTGGACGTTGAACGCCACGGCGTTGCCCGCCGCCACCATCCCGATGGTGTTGCAGATGATCGTGCTGGTCGGGTTGGTGGTGGGCGTGATCGCGCCGATCACCCCGAACGGAGCCCACTCGGTCAGCGTGAGACCGTCGTCGCCGGTGGTCGTCTCGGGGACGAGGATCTCCGGGCCCGGCGTCTTGTCGGTGACGAGGCGGTTCTTGACGACTTTGTCCTCGTACCGGCCGAGTCCCGTCTCCTCCCAGGCGAGACGGGCCAGCGCATCACCCTCGCGGTGCATCGCCTCGCGGATCGCGGCGACGATCTCGTGGCGCTTGGCGAGGGTCATCGCGTCGAGCGCCTCGAAGGCGGCGCGGGCCGCGGCGACGCATTCGTCGACGGTCTCGAAGACACCGTCGCCGGGTTGCGGTTGCGCCAAGGGAACGTCGCGCGGGGCGGGGGCCGGCGTCGGTGCCGGGGCGCTCGCTCCGACCGGCGCGCTCGTCGCAGGTGGCGTCGCACCCAGGCGCCCCGCGAGTTCCCGCGCGATGCGGTCGACCTGTGCGTCCGTGAGGCGCTGCATCAGCCGTCATCCTTCCGGTAGCGCTCCTCGCCCTCGATGTCCCAGCTGTCGACGATCGCCATGACGACGGCGTCGACCGGCTTGCCGTCGGTCTGGGTCGTCTGGCGGGCCGAGGAACCCGACGCGTAGAGCACGTACTCGCCCTCACCGGCGCCGACGGCGTCGACGGCCACGACGCTGCCACCGGTGAGCTCGCCGTCGGGACCCGCGACGCCGAGCAACAGCAACTTGAGACCCTCGATCCGGGATTCCTTCTTCGAGGAAACGACCCGTCCGAGAACACGCGCGAGATTCATCGCGGTCTAGGCCCCGGCCTCGGCCTCGGCCTGACGACCGAGCGGGATCACCGCGTCGACGTTGGCGTGTGGACGCGCGATCACGTGGACCGCGACGACCTCACCGACACGCGTGGCCGCGTTCTGTCCGGCGTCGCACGCGGCCTTCACCGCGGCGACGTCACCGCGCACCACGGCCGTCGTGTACCCGCCACCGGTCTTCTCGTAGCCGACGAGGTCGACGCGGGCGGCCTTGACCATCGCGTCCGCTGCCTCGACGGTGGCCGCGAAACTCCTGCACTCGATCATTCCCAGAGCGTCTGCCATCTTGGTTTCCCTTCGGATCGGGGCCCGCGGCCCCGTGTGGTCGTGCCGGGCTTCGAGGAACTACTTCTTCTTCGACGCGCGGCCCGTGATCGACTCGAGGGCTGCCACCGCAGCCGGACGCGCGGCTTCGACGTCTTCTTCTTCGCCACCGATGTACACGCGGCCGAAGCTACCCACCGCGCGCACTTCCAGGATGTTGATGTGGGCGGCCTTCTCGGCCTCGTTCGCGGCCAGGGCCGCGTAGCCGGCGGGCTCGACCTCGAGCACGAAGAGGGTCTGACCCGACAGGATCAGGTTCCCGTGCCGCATGCGGTTGATCAGCATGCACTGGTGGTCGTCGAGGTGGCGCACGACCTGGTCGGAGACGATGCGCGGCTTCATGCGCTCGTTCTCCTTCAGCCCCAGGGTGTCGAGGATCGCCTGCCCCGCCGCGCGCACGTCGGCCTGGCCGTCGGAGTGCACCTCGAGCATGCCGAAGTTGCGTTCGACGATCTGCATGCCGGGCGTGACGTTCGTGCTCTTGAGCGCGATGTCCATCACGCGATTGATCTCGATGCCCGGCGCGATCTCGACGAACAGGCTCGCCTGCCCCACGCGCGGGAGGAAGCCCTGCGCGATCGTCGCCTGGAACGAGGCGAACTGCGGCTGCAGGCTGTCGATCACGCAATAGGCCCGGAGGTCGACCATGAACGTCTCCCTGTTCTGGATTAGTCGCTGACGGAGACCTGCTGGGCCTCCTGGATGATGCCGATGCTCGCACTCGCACCGATGCGGGTGGCGCCGGCATCGATCATGCGCCTGGCGTCGTCGAAACTGCGGATGCCGCCGGAGGCCTTGACCTCCATGCCGGCACCGTGGACGACCGAGGCCATGAGCGCCACGTCCTCGGCCGTGGCACCGCCCGACGCGAAGCCGGTCGACGTCTTCACGAAGTTCGCCCGCGCGCGCTTGGACAGCTCGCAGGCCCGGACCTTCTCCTCGTCGGTGAGCAGCGCGGTCTCGATGATCACCTTGCTCACCGCGCTACCGTCGCGGCAGGCGTCGGTCACGGCGAGGATGTCCTTGTACACGTAGTCGTCGTCGCCGCTCTTCAGTCGACCCACGTTGATGACCATGTCGATCTCCCTGGCCCCGTCGCGGATCGCCTTGCGGGCTTCCATGCCCTTGAGGTCGGGCGTGTTCGCGCCGAGCGGAAAGCCGACCACCGAACAGGTGAGGACCTTCGTCCCGCGCAGGCCCTCGGCCACCGTCTTCACCCAGCAGGGATTCACGCACACGCTGCGGAAACCGTACTCACGTGCCTCGGCGACGATCTTGTCGATCATCTCGCGCGTGGCGTCGGGCTTGAGGATGGTGTGGTCGATGTAGCGGGCGAGTTCGTCGGGAATGCGGCCGGGCGAATCGGGACCGTGCGTGAAGCAGCGTGCACCGAGATCGATGAGCCGGCGCGCGGCGTCGGGTGCGGTTCCGACACAGGGGCCTCCGTGGTACGCGCCGCCCGGTACCGACCCGAGGAGGCGTTGCAGTCGATCGACGATGCGGGCCATGTCGGCTTCGCTCAGACCGTCGAGGTCGACGCCGCCCGCGCTCGAGGCCGAGGTCGATCCCGCGGCCGACGACTCGATCATCCCCACGCGGCGCTGGTGCCGCGACTCGGTGCAGTCGGTGTTCAGGAAGACGTCGACGATCTGGCGCGCCAGGTTGGCCCCGATCAGCCCGGCGCCGAGCGTGAGCACGTTGGCATCGTTGTGCTCGCGGCCGTTGCGCGCGCTGCTCAGGTCGTAGGCCATCGCGGCACGCACGCCGGGGACCTTGTTGGCGACCATCGACGACCCGATGCCGGCGCCGTCGATCATGATCCCGCGTTCGGCGCGACCCGCGGCGACGGCCTCGGCGACCTTCCGTGCGAAGACGGGGTAGTCGACCGCTTCGGTGGAGTCGGTGCCCACGTCGATCACGAGGTGGCCCTTGCTCCGCAGCGCCTCGGCCAGCGTCTGCTTGAGCGGGAATCCCCCGTGGTCGGCGCCGATGGCGATCTTCATGGCTCGTTCCTCAACTTCGTGCGCTTCCTTCTCGATCTCGTGGCCGGGCCGCGGTGGACCCAGGCACTCCCGGCACTACCACACCCGGGAGTCGTCGATCGGCTCCCCGCGACGGGGCGGTTTCGGGGCTCGCCCCTCGGCCCGTGGTTTCGCCGGCCCCTCGACGGCCGCCCGCAGCCGCGCGATCAGGGTCCGCAGAGCGCTCCGTCCTGCTTCGGTCAATTCGAAGCAGGTGACCGTGCGCCCGCCCCGACGCGCGTGGTCCCGCGCGAGATAGCCCGCGTCGACCAGCTTGCCGGTCTGGACGTGGAGATTGCCGTCGGTCAGGCCCGTCTCCCGTCGCAACGCCATGAAACTCCAGCGCTTACCATCCTCTTCGGTCGACGGTGGCCGCGCCGCCGTGGCCAGGATCGCCAGCCGGGCCGGGGTCCCGATCATCTCGTCGACGTCGCTGTACTTCATCGCGTGAAGCCAGACTCCCGGAAGGGCAACCGCCGATGCCCCGAGGCTCGGCCAGTGCTTCTTACCATGAAGTGAACGGCGAAGCAAGGAGCGAATCGCCGCCCCCGGCCCGAAAACGGTCGCCGGACGACAGCGCGGGCGGCTAGAGTACGAGGATCGCCATCCCCTCCGAGGAGCCGACCATGTCCCGTCCTGCGATGCGATCCGTCGTCCTGCTCGCCTGCCTGGCCCTGGTGGGCGGCTGTTCCCCCGGGTCCGGCGGCGACGAATCCACGGGCCAGGACCTGCTCGGCAACCCCGCCGTCACCGCCGTCTCGTACTCCGGCCACCGCCTCGTCCCGCGCAGCGTCGAGAACACGCCCAGCGTGGAGCAGACCAAGGAAGATCTGCGGATCATGGCAGCCATGGGGATCGGCCTGCTGCGCACCTACAACACGACGATCTACCCGCACACCGAGCGCATCCTGCAGGCGATCCGCGAGTTGAAGGAGGAAGAACCGGGCTTCGAGATGTCCGTCATGCTCGGGGTGTGGATCCAGTGCGTGGACGCCTTCACCGAGAACGCCGACCACACCACCGGCGACACGCCGCACAACCAGCGCGAGATCGACGCGGCGATCCGGCTGACCGCCGAGTACTCCGACATCGTGGAGATCATCGCCGTGGGCAACGAGGCCATGGTCACCTGGCAGGGTCACTACGTGCCGTCGAGCGTGATCCTGCGGTGGGTGAAGCACCTGCAGGAAGCGCGCGAACGCGGCGACATCCCGGCGAGCACCCTGATCACCTCGTCGGAGAACTGGGCCGCGCTCGGCGGCGAGGAGAGCTATCGCAACGACGACCTGGCCGAACTCGTCACACGCATGGACTTCCTGTCGCTGCACACCTATGCCTTCCACGACACCTACTACAACCCGGCGTTGCGCTGGGTGTCGAACGACGAAGAAGCCACGCTGCCGTTGGTCGAACAGATCGACCTGGCCGTCGAGCGCGCGATCGGGTTGCAGAAGGATCAGGTCCAGGCCGTGCGCGACTACCTCGCGTCGATCGGCGTGGACAAGGAGATCCACATCGGCGAGACGGGTTGGGCGAGCAAGGACAATTCGTACTACGGGCCCGACGGCACCCGCGCCGCCGACGAGTACGTCGCCGGGAAGTTCCACGCCGCCGCGCGCACCTGGACCCGCGAGGCGGGCATGACCTGCTTCTACTTCCAGGCCTTCGACGAACCCTGGAAGAGCGACGGCACCGCCGGTTCGGAAGGGCACTTCGGCCTGATCACCGTCGACGGCCGCGCGAAGTACGCGATCTGGGACCTGGTGGACGCGGGACTGTTCGAAGGACTGACCCGCGGTGGGAATCCGATCGTGAAGACGCACGACGGCGACGAAGCGGTGTTGCTGGAGCGGTTGCAGGCGCCGGTGGCGTTGAAGTTCGAGCCGTGAGGGGCGTCGAGTCCGACCAGGTCCGGCGAAGCTCGTGACCATTCCGACACATCTCGACCGACGCACTTCGCTGTAGTCTTCCCCGCTCGTGCCATTCCGCGCGTGAGACGGGCCCCGTCCCGACTCGAGCCGTCGGACCGGCCCCGGCCCCCGTTCCACCGTGGAGACGTACGCATGCCCAAGAAGATCCTGATCACCGGCTGCAGCAGTGGATTCGGCCTCGACGCCGCCAAGACCCTGGCGAACAAGGGCCACCGGGTCTACGCGACGATGCGCGCCAGCAACGGCCGCAACGCGGCCAAGGCACAGGAGCTGCGCGATTTCGTCCCCTCCGACGGGGGCTCGATCTCGGTCCACGAGATGGACGTCACCTCCGATGCGAGCGTCCGCGATGCCGTCGCCGCGATGGACGGTGTCGACGTGCTCGTCAACAACGCCGGCTACGGCTACGGCGGCCCGGTCGAGTCCTTCGAGAGCGAGGAGATCCTGGCCCAGCTGGACCTGAACATCGTCGGGACGGCCCGCGTCGCGAGTGCGGTCCTGCCGGGCATGCGCGAACGGGGGGACGGGCTGATCATCCAGGTCAGCTCGACCGCCGGGCGCGGTGCATTTCCCGGATTCGGGGTCTACCACGCGAGCAAGTGGGGGCTGGAGGGCATGAGCGAGGCCATGCGCTACGAGCTCGCCCCGCTGGGAATCGACGTCGTGATCGTCGAGCCCGGACCCTTCGCCACGAACTTCCTGGGCAACATCCAGCAGGGCTCACGGACCGACGTCATGGAGCACTACGCGCACGTCGGCGAGTTCTTCGAGGGCTTCCAGACGACCGTGAACGGGTTGTTCGAGAACGAGGATGCGCCCACGGATTCGCACGTGGTCGTAGACATCTTCTCTCGGCTCATCGACACGCCGAAGGGCGAGCGCCCCTTCCGGACGATCGCCGGACTCGACTTCGGCTTCCAGGCCCTGAACGACGCCTCCGAGCCGATCCGCAAGGCCGGCCTGGAGGCAATGGGTGTCGGCCACTGGGACGGCCCGAAGGCCTGAGGCGCTCTCGCGGTGTGCGGGCGGCGCTACCCCGCCGCCTGCGCGTCGGTGAGCCCGAACAGGTCGAAGGGCGGCTGCACGAGGTCGTCGTGGAAGACCACGGCGACGAGCACGACGTAGCCCACGAAGGCCAGCAGCACGACGGCCTGCGCCAGCGAGGACTTCTGGATCTCCTGGCGGTCCCGCACGTCGCAGACCTCACCCGGGCAGTACTGCGCCTTCTCCTTGTAGATGGCCCGGTAGACCACGCAGCCGATGCAGATCCCGAAGGACGTCTCGAAGAAGAGGAACACCAGACAGATCAGGCAGATCAGCCCGGTGATCGGACTGAAGGAGTTCACCACGACCTGCAGCGCGAACATGACCGTGGCCAGGACGATCCCGATGATCCAGGCGAACTTCTTCTGCGCGGCGCCGACGTACTCCGGTGTCTGGTTGCGCACGATCCACCGGCCCAGGATCAACGAGGGCGCATAACGCGGATTGACCAGCACACGGATCAGGATGTCGGTGAGGAAGATCGTGATCGCGTACTTCAGCAGAGTGAAGTCCCCCTGGAGCACCACGACCAGGATCGCGACGAACATCAGGACGAAGAGGATCCCGGCCCCGGCGCGGATCTCCCGCTCGTTCAGGACGGGGATGTCGTAGCCGGGCACCGTCTCGCCGAACTGGAAGATCCCGCGCCGCGGCGGGCTGGTGGTCGCGCTCATGTCGGGTGTGACCTCGTCGTGGGGGGAAGGTGATGTGTCTACGGCGAGAGACCGGGAGAGTTTCACGGCACATCGACCGTCGGCGCGGTCGCCGAACTTCCGGCTCGACGCCGCCACCACAGAGGTTCACCATGGAACCCACCCCACGAGCAAACCCCGTTTCCTCCCGCCCAAGGAACTCCGACGACGATGTCCGACTCCACCGACTCCCACTCGGCCGCCCCGCGCCCGCTCGACGCGATGCAACGGCGCGTGCTCGGCGTGCTCGTCGAGAAGTCGAAGACCACGCCGGGTGGTTACCCGATGACGGTCAATTCGATCGTCACGGGCTGCAATCAGAAGAGCAACCGCGACCCGCTGACCGCGCTCGACGACGCCGACGTCATGAACACGCTGAACGACCTGATCAACCTCGGCGCGGTCGAGTTGATCGACTGGACGGGGCGCACCGACAAGTACAAACACCTGGCCTACGACTGGCTGTCGGTGGATCGCGCGGAGCTGGCCGTGCTCGGCGAGCTGCTGCTGCGCGGGCCCCAGACGCTCGGCGAACTGCGCGCGCGGGCGTCGCGCATGGAACCGATCGCCGATCTCGACGCGCTCCGGCCCGTCGTCGATCGACTCGTGCAGCGCGGTCTGATGCTCGAGCTGACCCCGCCCGGGCGCGGGCAGATCGTTGCGCACAACCTGTATCGGGCGGACGAACTGGAAGAGGTCCGCGAGCGGGTGGCCAGCGGACCTTCTGAGCACCGGCCGGCGGCGCCAGCGGCGGCATCGAACGCGGAGATCGCCGCGCTGCGAGCGGAGATCGCGGAGCTGCGTCAGCGCGTGCAGGACCTCGAGGACCGGCTCGATGCCGATCGCGGTTGACACCCCGGGCGGGTGCGCACGACGAATGGGCCGCCCGCGTCTCGATCGGCGAGGCCGTCCGCACGGACGCCTCGCACCACGGAGGCCGTGACGTGCAGTTCGTGAAGGAGAGCATCCTGCCCGCGACCGTGGAAGAGGTCTTCGCGTTCCACGAACGCCCCGACGCCTTCGAACTCCTGCAGGCCCCGTGGGACCGGGTGGAGATCATCACCCCGCCGTCGAGTCTGGAGGTCGGCACGCGCGTCGAGTTGCGCACGAAGATCGGCCCGGTCTGGATCCGTATCGTGGCCGAGCACGTGGCCTACGAACGCAATCGCTTCTTCGAGGACGTCATGCGCGAAGGTCCCTTCGCGCGGTGGCACCACAAGCACCTGTTCTTCGAGCACGAGGACGGCTGCCGGCTGCGCGACGAGATCGACTACGCGCCGCCCTTCGGCGTGCTCGGCCGGTTGGTCGATCCGATCGCGGTGCGCCCCAGATTGGCCAAGCTCTTCGAGCACCGGCACGAGGTGACGCGGCGCGAGGTGCTCGCGGCGCGGTCGTGACTCTGCAGCCGCACGCCCAGCGCGCGCGAATTCGTTCCGCCACAGCAGAGGTGCGTGCCATGCGCCGTCCCGCCATGCGATCGCGCGGTCCAGTTCCGTGTGCCGAGCGAGAAGGAGGAGATCGACGATCAGGTTCGTGTCGACCGCGACCACACGCGACGGACGCAGTGCAGGCCGTCGCCGTCCGGTCGAACGAACCGGTCCACGCTCATCGGCAGGAGCATCAGCTGCGTCCAGTCAGGCGGCTCGCGGAGTCGATCCAGCCGACGCTGCCCTCGGCTGGGAGCGTCCTACCATGACGAGCTCGGCGGGTCAGGGTTCTCGGACAGCCTCCGGCGGAGCCCCTCTCGCAAGATCCGTCGGCGCTGCCAGCCCGGCGCCGTGGTCGGTCCCATCACACGCAGTCCTTCGCTACATGAAGCCGACCCTCATCTTCATCCGTCATCCGTGCACGCGCGATCCGCGGGGTCGCCGCGGCAGTCGAGGCGGAAGCGCGCGTACTTGACCAGAATACTGTGTGTCCTACACTCGCTTCGCGCACCATGGGTTCTCTCGAGCAAGGAAACCAAGATGATCAGGAACGTCTGCTACGCGATCGTCGTCGTCCTCGGCACTCTACCCATCATGTCCACGTTGGCGCACGGCAGCGAGGCGCGCCAGCATCTCTTCGGCAACGACTACGTCGACGTCTATCGTCTGACCATCGAACCCGGCGAGGAACTACCGCTGCACGCCGGCAACGAGCGAATCGTCTACTCGCTGTCGGACTACACGATCGCGTGGACCGAAACCGGCCAGGAAGACACGGAAACCAAGAAGTGGCGCGAGGGCGACGTCCATGCACACGAGGCACTCGATCACTCCGTGAAGAACATCGGCAACACGATTGCCGATTTCCTCGTCATCGTTCGTTCCGACGAATCCGTGGCGAAGAGCGACCATGGCAGGGCCGTCTCCGAGATCCAGGGCAGCTATGCAGCGCTGATCGCCGAGCTGGACCATGCGACGGTCTTCCGCGTGGCCCTACCGGCCGGGGCCCGCCAACCGATGCACGAGGGGACGGCCCGATTGGTGTACTCGCTGAACGATTACTCGCTCGTCTTCTCCACGCCGTCAGGCGACGAAAGTGAAGCCGACTTCGATACCGGAGACGTGCACTGGCACGATGCTGGACCACACGCCGCAGCGAACATCGGCGACGAGACGGCACGCTTCGTCATCTTCGCATTGCGCTGAAGCCTGCGGACCATCAGCTGCGGGCGCGGCTGCCCGCGGCTGGTGTGCAGTGCGAGGCGTGCCGGCTAGCGTCGGAACTCTGCCCAGCCACGGCGAAGGGGCCGCACCCGCCGAGCCTCGATCGTGTACAGCCCGGTCAGGTGACCCTCCTCGTCCCAACCAGCTCCGACGCGCAATGTCCCGCGCACACGGTGCGGCCGTGTCCCGCCGAGGTGCTGCTCTGCCCGATCCAGTGTCACGTCGATCATCTGGTTGAAGCGCGCGCCTCCTCCGAAGCAGCAGGCGCCCATGTGGGGAACGAGCAGGAAGCGCGTTACGGCTCCACGACCGTCGAAGGCGAATGGCATGACGAATCCGTCGACCTCGACCACATGACCGTCGAGTTCGCGGATGGCCGCTGGCACCTGCCCATTGATCCTCTCGAGGAGATCGGGATCGTCGTAGCGAGGCATCTCCAGGGGCCACGAACCCAGATCGCGAAGGGTCAGGACGACGACACCCTCCTCGTCGGGAGCGAAGGCGTCTGGAGGTGCAGCGTACGGCACCTCCAGACTGACCGAAGACCATGCGATCACCGTGATCGCCGTGAGCCAGAGCAGCGCACGTTTCATCGCTCGTCTCCCGGATACGACAGGTCGACGCCCCGGAACGTCACTCCACGCGCCGTGAGGGAGTCCAGGGTCCCGGAGAAGGAAGCCACACCGACGAGCCCCTCGCTCGAGCCGTGGAACTCCGAAGTGTCGCCGACCGTCTCGCCAGTGAGTGCGTTGGCGACCGCTCGCATTGTCAGCTCGAACGGCTCCGTTTCGCCCGTGGGAAGAACGGTCAGGGTGAGCTCCGTCTGCTCTGTCCGAATCCCGCGCTCCGCCTCGCCGTCGAGGATCCATGCAACGAGCTGTCCACGCTCCGATTCGAGCAGCAGCTCCAGATGCAGCACGTGATTTCCCAGCGAGATCAGGGTTCCCCCGTGGGGAGCCTCGTGATGATGATGTCCGTCGCGATGGTCGTGCGGTCGATCATGGGCACGGACATCGGCGGACTCGAGGACGCCGAATTTCTCGAGCGGCGACGACACGATGGACAGCAA
Source organism: uncultured bacterium (assembly GCA_964593155.1). Taxonomy (GTDB): domain Bacteria; phylum Krumholzibacteriota; class Krumholzibacteriia; order JAJRXK01; family JAJRXK01; genus JAJRXK01. Next base: position 11,109 of record CAZQHE010000064.1, on the reverse strand, counting down.
CAGGACCAGAATCCCGGCACGCAGTATCACGGGGCCCCCTTCACGATGAGGAATCAAGTCTGTGGGACGAGGCTCGCCGCCACATCCACGGCGTAGGCCCGCACGGCAGGCGCGATACCCGCGAGCGCGCCGACGACGATGACACCGAGCGGAGTGGCCCAGTGCGCCGGATGGACGGCGAACAACTCGACCTCGACACCGGTCTCGCGACGGACGACTGCTGCGACGATCGCTCCGATCGCCCCGTGCACGAAGAAGCTCGACACCGCACCCAATGCGGCGATGACCGTCGACTCCGCGATCACCGCACCGACCAAGGTCGCACGGTGCGCACCGAGAGCACGGATGATTGCGAACTCACGACGACGCTCGTTCATGGTGTTGTACAGACTCGCCAGGATCGCTCCCATGGAGACCAGAACGACGAGATATGCGACGATCTCCAGGATACGATTCACCCAACCCATCTTGTCGAACAGCTCGCTCATGACCACGCCGATCGGCCACGCCAGGGTCGCGGCATCTCCTTGACGATTGATCATCTGGTCGAACACGAAGCCTGCCTGCGGTGTGCGGAATCGGACCAGGATCGCCGACACCTCTTTGTGCTCGTCGGGGATCTCCACACCCTCCGTCGGAACGTACCTCTCGCCGCTCCCTCTCAGGACGTGACCGTCCAGGCGGAACATACCCTCGATCGGGATCCACACGACACGATCGGCCGCGGTGTTCGTGGTCTCGAGGATACCGACGACCTCGTAGGTCTCCGTATGCTTGGCCGCGGGATCGAAGGTGATTCCGTGGTACGGCTCGAACGTGCTGCCGACCCGCAAGCCGGTCGCGTCGGCCACTCGGCTGCCGAGCACGGCCTCGCGCCGGGCAGGGTCGAAGACGCGACCACCCGCGCGGACGTGGAACGTCTCACCCCGCCGGAACTGGAAGGCGTCGAAGACCTCGATGGTGGTCCCTACGATACGGTAGCCGCGGAAGTTGTCCCCGACGGCATAGGGAAGAGCGCGGGCCACGCGAGGATCGTCTCGTATGGCCGTGTAGAGGCTCCATGGGATATTGCCCGGCGAGGTCTCCAGATGGTAGACGGCGTTCAGGACCAGTTGCAGCTTGCTGCCCCGCGCCCCGACGACCGCATCGAAGCCGAGATCACCGCCCGTGAACGCGAGCTCGCTCTGATGGCTGAGCGCGAAGACGGACATGACCAGGCCGGCGGCGAGCCCGACGATGGCGACGGTCACCGTCGTCGACAGTCGGTGATGCCGGAGACTCTTCCGGGTCATGAGGAAAACTACTCGTAGCCGATTCACGGGCGGGTACCTCGGGAACGCGCCGGCGACGCCTCATTGATTTCGTCCAGGTTCCACCGAACGTCGAAACTCTCCAGCACGGAAACGTCGTGTGTGACCAGCAGGAGCGACGCGCCGTGATCCGCACACGTCTGCCGTAAAACCTCCAGTGCGGTCCGGCCACTGCCCCGATCGAGATTGGCGGTCGGCTCGTCCGCCAGCACCAATCGGGGTCGATTCGCCAGGGCACGGGCGAGAGCGACGCGCTGCTGCTGACCGGCCGAGAGTTGGCGCGGGAGGTGGTGGATTCGATCGCCGAGTCCCACGTCGACGAGAACCTCCTGCGCTCGTTCTCGGGCCGCCCCTCCCGCCAACGAGGCGGCCAGCTCGACGTTCTCGAGTGCGGTATAGCCCTGCAGGAGATTGAACGCCTGGTACACGTAGCCCACATGGACCGCACGATGACGGTCGCGACCTCGTTCGTCCATCGACACGATGTCCTCGCCGGCGATCAGGATTCGACCGCGATCCGGTCGTGTCAGTCCGGCCAGCAGGTTCAGCAGTGTGGTCTTGCCACTGCCGCTCTCCCCGCCAAGCGCGACCTCCGTCGCCGCCGGCACGTCGAATCGCGAAATCCGCAGGATTTCGGTTGCGGGCTCGCCACCCGTCGAGTGGAAGCCCTTGGAGAGATCCTCGACGACTACGACTGCGCGGGTGTCGTCGGACGCGCCCATACACCCTCCCTCCGCTGTGTGTCGGGACGTCGAGCGATCGGATCGCGGACATTCGTCGGCGTGGCGTCCCCTTCCTTCGTCTCACTGCGGCCGTCGAGACGGCATCGAAGGATCCGCTCGGCCGCGTTGCGAGCGCCGATGATGTTTCGTGCCGTGGGTCCGAGTTCCAACTCCGCCAGCGCTCCGGTGACGAACACGCGGCGGTGCCACCGCAGCCCGTGGTCGACGATCGGGAAGCCGCAAGGGGCGAGAGGTAGCCGGGCCCGGGACTGCAGATCGTCGACGAGAGGACCTCCAGGTCGACTCGGCTCGAAGCCCGTAGCCAGAATCACGATGTCCGCCTCGACGCTTTCGCCCGTCGACAGGGTCAGGACGAGATCGCGACCGGCATCCACGCGGTCGATCGCAGCGATCCGGTGCTCGACCTGGCCCGAGCGGATCTTCGCACGAAGTCTGGACAGGATCTCGGGAGGCATCGTGGCGGGCCTGCGAGCGGAGCGGATCATCTCGCGTCTCGCGACCAGGTCCTGCGTTCGCGAGAACCGGCTCATGAACTTCGGTCCGATCCACCCCGGGTCGGTGTCGAACTGCCGCTCGTGCAGGGAGTGCCTGGAGACGAGCACGATCTCGTGCTCGTCGCCGATCATCGAAACACACAGATGTCCGGCGGCGAGCCCCCCACCGACGACGACGACCCTCCGACCAAGGGCGAGGACTTCGTCCATCGACCCGAGCCCGTAGACGTGGCGAATCCGTGGATCGTTCCGGGGCACCGCGTCGGGCCATCTCGAGCGGTCACCCGAACCGATCGCAATGACCACGTGGCCACAGTCGAGAGCCTCGCCCGACTGCATCTGCAGATGTACCCGCTCGGTCGTCGGATCGATCCGTGACACGCGATCGCGGATGTGCAGACGATCGAGCCCGTAGTGATCGATGACAGCGTCGCAGTGCGACTCGAACAGCCAGAGTGCGGGACGGTTGTACGGAGCGCGAAATCGCGGTGTCGATCCGGCGGCACCGGACGTGGCCCGGAAGTGGAAGAGCGCAAGTGGATCGACGCCGACGTGGTGGACCGACGGTGATCTAAGGTACTCCATTCCAGTGGCACGTGCGCGACGCCGCCACTCGGTCAGTAGGTGCGACCCCGGATCAACGATACGGACGTCGTCGGGATCGACACCCGCTTCGCCGATCAATCGTGCGGCGATGTGGACGCCGTGCGGTCCACCTCCGATGATCGACCACGTCGGACCATCAGCCTCCATCCGGGCCACGACGCCGGCCTCAGGCGCCCACCGACGCCACGTTCGACCGCGACGACACGCGACGGAATCGACGGACGACCATGGCGACCAGAAGAGTTGCCAGAGCGACGGTGAGAACGACGGGAAGGTCGATCGTGAGACCGGTCGAATGGGCCGTGCCACAGTCGGAGCAGACTCCGAAGGCTTGCGTGGCGATCAGGTCGTCCGAGGCGCAACGAGGGCAGTTGGCGGTCATGGATTCCTCCAGGGTTCAGGTGATCCGGGCGCGATCGGCCCGTGGTTCAGTCGGAAGTCTCTTCGAGAACGACGTCGGGAAAGGGATTGGGCAATCCTGCCCACAGGTCGCTACCCGCGTCGGTCAGATCCGAAGACAGGAGACACGCGTCCAGACGGGCAGACACCGCTTCGGCATCGAGGTCTTGGCCTATGAACACGATTTCTTGACGGCGATCGCCGAATCGTGGGTCCCAATCGGGACTCCGATCGGGTCTCTGATCCTCGGGGTGACCCCAGTGCTCGCGCGGGATCGACGCCCACCACAGGCCGATGGGCTTGACGCTCACCGCTCCACCGGCCTGTGACCACTCGTAGGCGCAGCGATGATTGGCCGCGATCCAGAAGGAGCCCTTCGAGCGCAGGATTCTCGAGAAGGCCTCGTCGTCCTGGAAGAAACGCCAGAGCGCTTCGGCGTCGAATGGTTCGGAGCGCCGGTACACGAAGCTCGAGATTCCGTACTCTTCGGTCTCGGGTACGTGCTCGCCGGCGAGTTCTCGGATCCAACCGGCTGAACTGGCGGCTCGCTGGTAGTCGAAGAGACCGGTGTCGAGGATCTGACCGTATTCGACCCGGCCGAACGAGGTTTCCACCAGTCGCGCGCCTGGATTCAGGGCACGGATCACCCCGCGGGTCCGCTCGAGAGTGTCTCCGTCGACGAGGTCGACCTTGTTCAACACGATCACGTCGGCGAACTCGACCTGATCGACGAGCAGGTCGGTGACCGTGCGCTCGTCGTCCTCGCCGAGAGCCTGTCCGCGAGCGACCAGGTCATCGGCGTCGGCGTAGTCCTGCAAGAAGCCCGAGGCGTCGACCACGGTCACCATCGCGTCGAGCCGAGCGAGGTCGGCCAGACTCGCGCCGGTCTCGTCCTCGAACGTGAACGTCTGCGCAACCGGGATCGGCTCGGAAATCCCGGTCGATTCGATCAGCAGCGCGTCGAAGCGACTCTCACGGGCGAGGCGAGCGACCTCTACCAGGAGATCCTCCCGCAGAGTGCAGCAGATGCACCCGTTCGTCATTTCGACCAGCGTTTCGTCGGTCCGCGACAGCGCCGCGCCTCCGCGCTCGACCAGCCGCGCGTCGATGTTGACCTCGCTCATGTCATTGACGATGACAGCAACCCTGCGCCCCTGCCGTTCGGTGAGGATCCGGTTGAGCAAAGTGGTCTTTCCCGCCCCCAGGAAGCCCGACAGGACGGTCGTGGGTAGGCGGGTGTCGGAACCTGGCTTCTGGGGCATACTGCTGTCCCTCGTGTCTCGGGCGTGGAGTCCGGGGCTTCGGAAGGAAACCCTAGTGCAAGTGGACTGCAATTGCAATATACTTGCATCTATGGAGAGGAGGGCATCACCATGGGGCCGGATCATGACCGCCGAGGCGACGAGGAGCTCCGAGAACGGCTCCGAGCGTCCGGACTCCGTGCGACCGGACCGCGGCTGGCGATCCTCGCGCGCCTGACGCGCGAAACGCAGCCTTTGACCGCCAGCGAGATCTTCCATCTCCTCGGACCCGATCACGGCGACTTCGCAACGGTGTACCGGAACCTCGTGCGGCTCACCGAGGCAGGTCTGCTGCAGATCGTCACAGTCGCCGAGGGCGTGCCGCGATACGCTCGGGTCGAGGCGGGAACGCCGGATCGGCACGTGCATCCCCACTTCGTCTGCACGGCGTGCGGGCGGATCGAGTGTCTACCGGCCGCGGCCATCACCGGCGTGGACCCCTGGAACCGTGCGGTCGATGACACGATGGTCCAGGTGAGGGGACGATGCCCGGGGTGCTCCGGCTAGCAGGCTGCTGGGTTTCCGACTACCAGGGCCTGTAATTCCCGTTGCCGCACTACTTTCCGGCGACGATCCCGCTGCCTCCGCGCCCGAGGGGCTGGAGGCATGGGAGAGGTGTACCGTGCCCGCGACACGAGCCGTCGCCCGCCCCATCGTGGTACCCTGCAGCCCCTCGGAAAGCCGGACCCAGCACGCATTCCATCGAGAACCTGTTCATCGGCATCTCCGGCATCATCGGCGCGGGAAAGTCCACGTTGGCGCGGTCTCTGGGCGAGCACCTCGGCATGGACGTCTACTACGAGCCGGTCGCCGACAACGAGTACCTCGAGGACTTCTACCGCGACACCGCGCGGCACAGCTTCGCGATGCAGGTCTACCTGCTGAACCGTCGAGTTGCGCACGAAGATCGGCCCGGTCTGGATCCGACGAAGTCCCGCGGATCGAGCACCGAGTCCGGGAACGACCGCCGCAGCCGCCGGTCGTGACTGAGCAGCCGCAGGCCCATACCCCGCGCGACGGCCACGAACTGACAGTCGTAGGGCGTGGCGTCCGCCTCGAAGGCGAGGTCCAGCACGACGTCGAACGAAGGAAGGTGTTCGGTTCCGTCCATCCACGCACAGGCCCGTCGGTGGAGCGCGCGCGCCGCGTCGAGCGGCAGGCCCGTCTTACGGTGGTGCTCCCACAGCACGCTCGCGAACTCGCTGCGCCAGAGCAACGGAGCGTGCCACTGGTCGTCGCGACGCGCGATCGTCCGAGCGAGTTCGGTGTGTTGCGTGGGCAGGAAGAGATCGACGATCAGGTTCGTGTCGACCGCGATCACAGACGACCCCGACGGATCGCGCGACGGATCTCCGCCGGCGTCATCGGCTCGACCGCATGGGTGGCGTGGAGCGCGTCGACGGCCTCGAGCATCGCGTCCACGTCGGGCTTGTGCGGTGCGAGCGCCGCGTCGAGCAGCACGAGGATCTCGGAGTTCAGACTCCTGCGATTGCTCTCGGCCTGCGTGCGCAGCCGGACGAGCAGTTCCTCGGGCACGTTCTTGAGCGTCAGGTTCGGCATGGTGGTCATGATGCCGCCTCGACGGGAGGCGAGACACCAAAACGGTAGCGAAATGGTACCGTTCGGTCAAGACGCTCCGCATTCCGCGCGGAGCGTTGGACTTCGCCCGCGCGGAGGAGCAGACTGGTCTTCCGACCCGCGACGTGTGCTCGTGACCGCCGCCCCCGAAGAAGGGGAGCGCCGGAGGGTTCCCGTGGTCCGGACCGTTCTGCTCGTCGTGGCTTGTCTCGCCGCCGCCTCGCGTGCTTCGGCGACGTGTCCGTTGCCCGTCCCCGTCGATTTCTCCGACGCGGCCGCGATGGCTCTCGACGACGGTCTGCCCTTCCGGTTCCCGCTGGAGACCCGCTACCTGCTCGCCTCCGACGAACCGATCCGCACCGGCTTCGCCGCCGCGGGCCGCACCTCCCGCGGAAGCGAGTACCACGCCGCCGAGGACTATCCCCTTCCGGCCGGCACCCCCGTCTACGCCATGGCCGACGGTCGGGTGAGCTACTCCGGCCGCATGGACGGATACGGTTGGCTCGTGATCATCGATCACCCGCAGTTCGATCTCTACTCGCTGTACGGTCACCTGAGTCCGAGTCGATGGACGATCGAGCCGGGGCCGGTGGCGAAGGGAGACCGCATCGGATCGATCGGCGATGCGGACGAGAACGGAGGCACGCCGCAGCGACCCATGGACCCCCATCTGCACTTCGGCGTGCGCGCGGGTCGACGCGCCGATCATCCCGGCAGCGGGCAGTGGCGTTGGATGGCCGGATGGACCGCGCCCTGCCCCCAGGACCTGGGATGGCTCCAGCCGTCCGCGATCATCGTCGCACAACACGTTCCGGCCGGCGGCTTCGTCGCGCCGCACGGCGGCTTCTTCGCGAAGTGGGGGATCGAGTTCCTCCTCGGGGTCGTCTGCGCTCTCGTGGCGTTGGGCGTGTCGATCTTCGCGATCCGGCGCAACCAGACGCTCCCGCTCTTCGTGGCCAGCGTGGCCCTGTACGCGATCGCGTGGCTGCTCCAGGACCAGACGACCCGGGTCGGGATCCTGATCCGCGCACTGTCCGTTCTGCTCGTGGTGATCGGAGCGGTGCGGCTGGCGCGGCCGCCGACCGTCACGAAGGCGCGCGAGGAGTAGGCGGGCGCGGACGAGGTCGAGGTCGAGGAAATGCTCGGGCGTCTCGCGATCGAAGATCCGGAACGGTCGGCCGCCTCTTCGCGGTACCCTGCAGCCCCTCGGAAAGGCGGACCCAGCATGCATTCCATCGAGAACCTGTTCATCGGCATCTCCGGCATCATCGGCGCGGGAAAGTCCACGTTGGCGCGGTCTCTGGGCGAGCACCTCGGCATGGACGTCTACTACGAGCCGGTCGCCGACAACGAGTACCTCGAGGACTTCTACCGCGACACCGCGCGGCACAGCTTCGCGATGCAGGTCTACCTGCTGAACCGTCGATTCCAGCAGCACCAGGAGATCATCTGGCGTGCGCGCCCCGCGGTGCAGGACCGCACCATCTACGAGGACTCGGTGTTCGCGAAGATGCTGTCCGACACCGGTCTCATGGAGCCGCGCGATTACCGGACCTATCTGCAGCTGTTCAAGAACATGTCCAACTTCATGTGCAAGCCGAACCTGATCGTCTATCTCGACGTCGACCCCGAGACCAGCCACGAGCGCATCCGATCGCGGGGGCGCGGCGTCGAGGCGGGCATCTCGATCGAGTATCTGCAGGCACTGCACGGCGAGTACGAGAACTTCGTCCGCGACATCAGCAAGGTGGTTCCGCTCATCAGGGTGTCGTGGAACGAGTTCCGCGACGTCGAGGAGATGGCGCAGGTGATCAAGAAGGAGTACCTCGATCACGACTTCCTGCGCACGGTGAAGGAGTGGCGGCACACGCCCTGATCGCGGGGCGCGCCACGCGCCGAATTGACCCCACCGAGCCCAGCCCGTAGAGTCTCGAGCCCTGGTCCCCTCGGAGCCCGCTCTTGATCGGCAAGACTCTCGCCCACTACGAGATCACCGCCCTGCTCGGCAAGGGCGGCATGGGAGAGGTCTACCGCGCACGCGACACGAAGCTCGACCGCGACGTGGCGATCAAGATCCTGCCGGCCGAAGTGGCGAGGGATCCCGAACGAACGGCCCGCTTCCAACGCGAGGCGAAGGTCCTCGCGCAGATCAACCATCCGCACGTCGCGCAGATCCACGGCTTCGACGACGAAGGCGACGTCCTCTTCCTCGTCATGGAACTCGTCGAAGGCGTCGACCTCGCGACCCGACTGCGCGGCGGACCGCTTCCGATCGACCAGGCCCTGGACGTCGCGCGCCAGATCGCCCGGGGCCTCGAGGAGGCACACGGCCACGGGATCGTGCACCGCGACCTCAAGCCCGCCAACGTCATCGTCACGCCCGACGGCACGGCCAAGATCCTCGACTTCGGCCTCGCGGTCGCCACCGCGCCGGCCGACGAAGCGGCCGATACGCAGCTCTCACCGACGATCACCGCGGCGCTCACGCGCGCCGGCACATTGCTCGGCACCGCGGCCTACATGAGCCCCGAGCAAGCGGCCGGACACACGTGCGACGCGCGGACCGACGTCTGGGCCTGGGGCGTGATCCTCTTCGAGATGCTGACGGGCACGCGGCTCTTCGGCGAGGACTCCCCGAGTGAGACCCTGGCCGCCGTGATCCGCGCCGAACCGGACTGGGACGCGCTGCCGGCGGAGACTCCGTCCACGGTGCGCCGTGTGCTCGTCGGGTGTCTGCGCAAGAAACCGCACGATCGATGGCACGCCATCGCCGACGTGCGCCTGATGCTCGACGTGGGCGACGACGCCGAGGACGTTCCCATGGCGATCACGAGTCGATGGCGTCCGAGCCCGGCCTGGGTGCTGATCGCCGTCCTCGGACTCGCGATCGGTTGGTTGCTCCCGCGGGGCACGGCGATCGAAGCCACCGAAGTCGACGACGCGATCGTTCGCAGCGCGATCGCGTTGCCCCAGGACACCCAACTCGCCGGTTGGGCATCGCCAGCGGTCGCCCTGTCCCCGGACGGACGTCGCATCGCCTTCGTCGCGATGATCGACGATCACAAGCGTCTGTTCCTGCGCGACCTCGGCAGCGAGACGGCCCTCGAGGTCCCCGACAGCGACGGTGCCGAGGGGCCCTTCTTCTCGCCCGACGGGCGCTGGCTCGGTTTCGGGGCGGGATCGATCTCCGGTGCATCGCCGGACCCGCGACGGCTGAAGAAGTACGACGTCGAGACCGGCGTGACGACGACGGTGTGCGACCTGGGCGACTACTTCGGCGCAACATGGCGCGACGACGGGACCATCTTCTTCGTGAACCTGCAGCCGCGCGGGCTGTGGCGCGTGTCGGCCGACGGCGGTCGCCCCGTGCGCATCGGCCCCGACGATCCGGAGCGCCGCCAGGCCTTCGCCTGGCCCCAGATGCTGCCGGGAGGACGACGCGCCCTGGCC
>CAZQHE010000064.1:0-1218 GCA_964593155.1 uncultured bacterium | reverse complement strand
CCGCTGGCCCGACCTCGAGGGTGGATCGGTGGGAACGATCGACCTCGAGTCGGGCGAATTCACCGAGCTGGGTGTGTCGGGCACCTTCGCTCGCTGGGCCCCGAGCGGGCATCTGTTCGTCTCCACCCTCGAGCGCCGGGTGATCGCCCATCGATTCGACGTCGTCGCCGCGAGCCTTCGCCCCGGCAACGTCCCCGTGCTCGAGGACGTGACCGAAGGAGGCAACGGCGCGTCCGTGTTCGCCGTCTCGTCGTCCGGCGATCTCGTCTACACGACCGGATCCGTCGACGGTGCTCGCAAGGACCTGGCGCGCCTCTTCTGGATCGACGAGAGCGGCACCGCCGAGCGCTTCGACCTCGAGCCCGACTTCATCAGCGACATCGACGTCTCGCCCGACGGGTCGCGCCTCGCGGTGTGCATCGGCAATCGCGAGCTCTGGATCCACGACCTCCGCCGCGGCACGAGGCTGCGCCTGCCCCCGGGGGAGATGATCACCAAGCGGCGGCCGCTGTGGACGCCGACCGGCGACGCCATCGTCTTCACCGGCTTCGGGCTCGAAACGACGGGGAGCCTGAACCTGTGCCTGCAGCCTGGCGACGGCGTGCGCACGCCCGTGCGTCTCGAGTCGCAGGTCGGAGAATTCTTCGCCGGATCCTGGGTTCCCGGCACGAGCACCCTGCTCTTCCACGGCTTCGAGACCGACCAGGCCGCGGACATCTCCACTCGTTTCCAGAGCATCGACGTCGACGCGCCCGGGACCATCGAGACCCTCGATCTCGAAGACCGCCGCATCGGGAATCCGACCCTCTCGCCGGACGGGCGCTGGCTCGCCTACGTGTCCGGAGAAACGGGCCGGAGGGAGATCTTCCTGCGCAGCTACCCGGACCTGCAGCGGAAGATCCCCGTCGGACCCGGCACGAGCGTGCGCTGGTCGTCGAGCGGCGACCGCATGATCGTGGCCCGCTACGCCGGACGACGCATCGTCGAGATCGCGGGTGCGGACTTCGACCCCACGACGGGAGACGTCGCGCCCCTTCGATCCTCGATCGACCTGACCACCTTCGATCACCCGGAATTCGATCCGCGCGGCGCGCTGTACTGGGACTACGACGCCGCGAACGATCGCTACGTCGTCGTCCAGGAGATCCCCGGCGCCGGGGAGATCCGCGCCCTGCAACTCGTGCAGGGCTGGACGCGCGAGATCGAGGAGTTGCTGCC
>CAZQHE010000063.1:9281-22718 GCA_964593155.1 uncultured bacterium | reverse complement strand
GCGCAATGCCCGGTCCTGGTCCGGCAGGTCCAGCGCCAGGATCACCCGCCGGGTAGGATCGGCCTCGCGCAGGGGATGGGGGGTGCTCATCGCATCTCGCTCCGGACGGGGACGGTGCTTGCCGGCGGTCGTGGCGGTCGCTACCGTTGGGCGCCCGCCGGATCGTCGATCCCGGGCTCCGACGGTAGGCGCGGGCCGAAGCCCCGGCAACCGGATCGGGATCCAAGATACCACCAGCCCTCGGTCCTCATCATGCTCGACCGCAAGTTCATCCGGGAACATCCCGACCGTGTTCGCCAGGCCGTCGCCGACAAGAACGAGTCGGCCGACGTCGACACCTTCCTGGCCCTCGACGGCGAGCGTCGTCAATTGCTCGTCGACGTCGAGGCCCTGCGGTCGGAGCGCAACGAGGCGAGCGAGGCGATCGGACGCGCCAAGAAGGCCGGCGAGGACGCCAGCGAGGCGATCGCGGCCATGCGCGAGGTCGGCGGCCGGATCAAGGAGGGCGAGCAGCGGCTGGCCACGATCGACGAGGAACTCGCCTCGCTGGAGCAGGGTTTTCCCAATCTGCCCGACGACGACGTGCCGCGCGGAGGCGAGGAGGACAACGAGACCGTCTCGAGCTGGGGCACGCCGCGCGAGTTCGACTTCGAGCCGCAGCCGCACTGGGACCTGGCCACGGCCATGGGCCTGATGCACAACGACGCGGCGGCGGCCATGAGCGGCAGCGGCTTCAGCGTGCTGACCGGCGAGCTGGCCCGCCTCGAGCGCGCCCTGGTCAACTGGTTCCTCGACGTGCACGTGGCCGAGCAGGGGTACGTGGAGATCAATGCGCCGTACCTGGTGCGCGACCACGCCGTCACCGGCACGGGTCAGCTGCCGAAGCTGGCCGAGGACATGTACCGCACCGAGACCGATGGCCTGTGGCTGATCCCCACCGCCGAGGTGTCGATCACCAACCTGTACCGCGAGCAGATCCTCGAGCCGGGGGTGATTCCCCGTCGCTTCGTGGGCTTCTCGCCGTGCTTCCGTCGCGAGGCGGGCAGCGCGGGCAAGGACCCGCGCGGGATCCTGCGCATGCACCAGTTCCACAAGGTGGAGATGGTGCGCTTCACCACCGAGGACCGCAGCGACGCCGAGCACGACGAGCTGGTGCGCGACGCCGCGGTGCTGCTCGAACGGCTCGACCTGCCCTACCGCGTGGCGAAGCTGGCGACGGCCGACCTGAGCTTCGCCGCGGCCCGGTGCTACGACCTCGAGGTCTACAGCCCGGGCGTCGACGCGTGGCTCGAGGTGAGCAGCTGCAGCAACTTCCGCGACTTCCAGGCGCGGCGGGCGGGGATCCGCTACCGGCCCGAGCGACAGGCGAAGCCGCGCTTCGCACATACGCTCAACGGCAGCGGCCTGGCCCTGCCGCGGGTGATCATCGCCGTCCTCGAGAACTACCAGACCAGCGACGGGACGGTGGTCGTGCCCGAGGTCCTGCGGCCGTACATGGGCGGGGTCGACGTGATCCGCGGCGTCGCGGCCGAATAGGGGCCCGGACGTGCCCACCGCCCGTTGGCTGTTCCGGCGCACGCGCCTTCGCGGCGTCCTTCTGCTCGGGCTGGTCGTGATCGGGGTGTCGATCGGTGCGTACACCGTGTTCGTCACCGACGAACTCGAACGCCAGGCCGACCTGACCACGCGCCTGGTCGCCACCATCGCCGGTCCGGTCCTGTTCTCCGAGACTCCGGATCTCGAGGAGATGGAGCGCCTGCGCGACGTCGTCGACGAGGTCGCCTTCCCGTTCGTCTTCACCGACCGCGAGGGCCGTCCCTACATCTGGAACGAACGGCAGGTCGGCGTACCGCTGCCCGAGAGTCTGGGCGACATCCTGCAGGCGGACCTGGAGAACCCGTCGGATCCGGATCTCCGACGGGTGCTCGCGCTGGTCGAGGAGTACGACCGTGACCGCGATCCCATTCCCCTGTACGGGCCGGGCGGCGAGAACGTGGTCGGTTACCTGCACTACGGTCCCAGCCGTCTGACCACGCAACTGGTCTGGATCCCATGGCTCGAGGCGCTGTTGATCCTGTCGTTCATGGGCGCGGTACTGATCGCCTTCCGCAACCTCAAGAGCAGCGAGCAGCGGAGCATCTGGGTGGGCATGGCGAAGGAGACCGCGCACCAGATGGGAACACCGCTGACCAGCCTCAACGGCTGGCTGACCCTGTTGCGGGATCCCGAGTCGCGTGCGGCGGCGGTCGAGCGTCAACCCGGCGGACTGGACCGGGTGTTCGACGAGATCCAGGAGGACGTCGACCGTCTGGGCAAGGTGTCGTCGCGATTCAGTCAGATCGGCAGCCGGCCGCAACTCCGGCCCGGAAACGTGGACGAGGTGCTGCGCAACACAGTCGAGTACCTCGAGGCACGGCTACCGCACCTGGGCAAGCAGGTGGTGATCGAGACGCGTATCGAATCGGTCCCGCCGGCGCCGATCAGCGAGCCCCTGCTGGACTGGGCCATCGAGAACCTGCTGAAGAACGGTCTCGACGCGATCGACAAGGACCAGGGCCGGCTCGAACTGGTGTGTCGTCACGACGCCGAGGCCGAGCGGATCGAGATCCTGGTCTCGGACAACGGGCGGGGCATGGCCTCGTCGGTGCGGGAGCGGATCTTCGATCCGGGCTTCAGCACCAAGCAGCGGGGTTGGGGAATGGGCCTCGCACTGGTGCGCCGGATCGTCGAGGAGGTCCACGCCGGCCGGATCGACGTCGTCCGCAGCGTCGAGGGCGAGGGCAGCACCTTCCGGCTCTGGCTCCCCCTGCACTGACCCCCCCGCGCGTGTCGCGGAACCGGCGGCGCCCGGGGGCGGGAGCGCCAAATGGCGACGCTCCCGTCGCCTCGATCCGGAAACCGTGGGAGCCACGCGGAGCGATCCGACATCGGGTCGTCCCGGCACGGACCGTGCTCGCCGGAAGGCTGTTCCGGCCGTCCGTCGGAGCAGGGGAGGAATCGATGAGCTCGCCGCCACGGGTTTTCGCGCCGTCCGTCGTGTCGTCTCGCGAAAGCGGATTCACGCTTCTGGAGCTGATGCTGGTCATGTCGATGCTGGGCCTGCTCATGCTCATCGCCTTTGCCGGCATGGCGAACTTCAGGACCTACGCCATGCGCACCTCGTGCGTGTCGCAGCAGCGCCACCTGGTCACGCCGGGTCTGTTGTACGGTTTCGAGAACGCGATCGCCAACCAGGACGTCAACGCCCAGGTCCTGCTGCACGCCGACATGATCCCGCAGCACCTGTGCAACTGTCCCTCGACCGAGAACAACGACGCCGACGACTACACGCTGGTCTACCTGAACGGGGAGCTGGCCGACGTGACGTGCAACCCGATGGGGGCGCTGCACCCGTATCAACGCTGATCCCACCGGTTTCCGGATCGAGAGGGCGCGCGGCTCGTGTGGGACCGCGCGCCTTTCTTATATTCCCGGGGCGCCTCCGACCGACCCGCCTCCACGACCCCGGGAGACCCCATGAGCCGACGCCGCATCCTGTGGGCCGACGACCACATCGAAGAACTGCGCAGCCACATCCTCTTCCTCGAGGGCAAGGGCTTCGACGTGGTGGGCGCGAGCAACGGCGACGACGCCCTCGACCTGCTGCGGACCGAGGCCTTCGACGCCGTCCTGCTCGACGAGATGATGCCCGGCCGCGGAGGCCTCGAGACGCTCGAGGGCATTCGCGACCTCGGCGCCTCGATGCCGGTGATCATGATCACCAAGAGCGAGGAGGAGCAGCTGATGGACCGGGCCCTCGGCCGGCGGATCAGCGACTACCTCGTCAAGCCCGTCAATCCCACCCAGATCCTCATGGCGCTGAAGCGGGCGCTCGACACCACCCGGATCACCGAGGAACAGGTCACGCAGCAGTACCTGCAGTCCTTCGGCCGTGCCGCGATGGAGCGCATGGAAGCGCGGACCTTCGACGACTGGGCCCGGATCTTCGACCGCCTGGTCGACTGGGACCTCGAGCTGAACCGGCTGAAGGATCCGGAACTGGCGAAGATGCACGTCGACCAGATGCGTGACGCGAACGCCGAGTTCTGCCGCTTCGTCGAGAAGAACTACGCCGACTGGATCGCCGGCGACGACGACGCGCCCACCATGAGCCACCAGCTCCTGGAGCGGCACGTCGAGCCGCACCTGCGCGAGGGCAGGCGGGTCGTGCTCCTCGTGATCGACTGCATGCGGCTCGATCAGTGGAAGGCCATCGAACCCGTCCTGGCGCCGTACTACACGATCCAGCCCGACCTCTACTGCGGGATCCTGCCCACGGCCACGCCCTTCGCACGCAACGCGATCTTCTCGGGGCTCCTGCCGCGGGACATCGCACAGCGTCATCCGCAGTGGTGGCGCGGCAGCGCGCAGGAGGAGCGGAGCAAGAACGCCTTCGAGAAGGAACTGCTGCAGGCCCAGCTGAAGCGCCGGGGTCTGGGCGGCACCCGCTCGCACTACTTCCGGACCTTCGACATCGCCGACACCGAGCAGCTGCGGAAGAAGGTTCCCACGCTCAAGAACGCGGGGCTGATCGCGGCGGTGGTGAACTTCCTCGACATCCTGGCGCACGGGCGCAGCCACAACGACCTGCTGCAGGAACTCGCGCCCGACCAGGCGGCCTTCCGCAGCGTGATGCGCTCGTGGTTCGAGCACTCGGCCCTGCTGGACCTGCTGCGCGACGTCGCGGCGTGGGACGACACGGTGGTCGTGATCACCACCGACCACGGCGCGGTGCAGGTGCGCAAGGCGGCCGCGGTGAGGGCGAACCGCCAGGCCTCGACGAACGTGCGCTACAAGTACGGCGACAACCTGAACCTGGAGAATCGGGACGACGCGATCGACGTGCGTGATCCCGAGAGCTACGGTCTGCCGCGCGACACCCCGATCCAGAACTACGTGCTGGCGCGCGACTACAACTTCTTCGTGTATCCCACCAACCAGAACGAGTACGTGCGGCAGTACACCGACAGCTTCCAGCACGGTGGGGTGTCGCTCGAGGAGATGATCGTGCCGGTGGTGACCCTGCGGACCCGATGAGTGCGATGAGCGTGGACGACGGACGGATCGTGGCGGTCGCGCCCGACCCCGCGGCGACGGCCGCGATGGCCCGGGCCCTGGCCGAGCTGCTGGAGCCGGGCGACGTGCTGTGCCTGGACGGCGATCTGGGTGCGGGGAAGACCACCTTCGTGGCCGCGCTCGCCGACAGGCTGGGCGCGGAGGATCCGGTGGTCAGCCCGACCTTCACGCTCGAGAACCGCCACGTGCTCACCCCGCGCGTGGCCGGCGCCCCGCAGTGGCTGGCCCACTACGACCTGTACCGTCCGGGCGAGGACGCGCGGCGCGACCTCCTGCCGTCGATGCTCGAGGCGCGCGACGAGGGCGCGATCGTGGCCGTCGAATGGCCGGCCGCCGTCCGTGACTGGCTGACGCCGCGCCTCGACCTTCGCTTCGCCGTCGATGGGCCCGATGCGCGCCGGATCGTGCTCCGCCCGGAACCCGGGAACTGGCCGCGCCGCGAGCGTCTGCTGGCCGCCTGGCGCCGGTGGCTCGTCTGATGCTGCGCGTGGCGATCGACACCACCGGCCGTGGCGGCTCCGTGGCCGTCGCCCGCGCCGACACGATCGTGGCCGAACGGGTGCACGACGAGGCCCGGGGCTACGCCGAGCATCTTTTCGGTCTGCTCGACGGTGCCCTGGCCGACGCGGGGGCCGGGCGGGGCGACGTCGACGAGATCCTCGTCGTGAGCGGGCCGGGCAGCTTCACCGGACTGCGCATCGGGGTGATGACGGCCAAGACCCTGGCCCACGCCACCGGATGGACGCTGCGCGCCGCGCCGACGCTCGGGCTGATCGCGAGCGCGGCCCAGGGACCCTCGCTGGCGGTCGCGCCGGCCGGCGGCGGCCACGTCTGGGTCTCGGCCGTCGACGATGCGGCGCGGGTGCACCCGGACGCCCCGGTCCGCCGCGTGCCCCTCGACGACCTGCGCCCGGACGGGCGCACCGTGCTCTGCGCCGATCCGACGACCTGTGACACCCTCCGAGCCCTGCCGGATGTCCGGGTCCTGACCACCGACTCCCTCGCGCGGCTGCTCCTCGCGGCCGCCGCGGCGAGCCATCCCGTGGTCACCCGCGAGGATCCGCTGGCCTTCGTTCCCGAGTACGTGAGCCCGAGCCAGGCCGAGCGGGTGCACGGGGTGGACCTGCGCGAGGAGCTGGCCCGGCCCATCCGGCCCCGGGGCTGGACCTGAACGTGGCCGTCGCGATCCGTCCCGCCGTCCCCGGCGACCTCGAGGCCATCCTGGCCGTCGAAAGGGCATCGTTCCCGGCGCCCTGGAGCCGCGACGCCATCGCGGCCGAGCTGCACGACGATCCCCGCCGGATGCCTTTCGTGGCGGTGGAGCACGCCGCGGTCGTCGGATTCGCGCTGGTGTGGGTGATCGCCGACGAACTGCACCTGGTGAACCTGGCCGTCCTGCCCGACCGTCGTCGCGGTGGGATCGCCCAGCTGCTCCTCGACGCCGTCCTCGACAGCGAGGCCGGACAGCGGGCGGCGATCATGACCCTGGAGGTCCGCGTCGGCAACGAGGCGGCCATTGCCTTCTACCGCCGCAATGGCTTCGTCGACGTGGCCTTCCGTCCCCGCTACTACCCCGACACGCACGAGGACGCGCTCGTCATGCTCAAGCAGCTGCGGCGGCCCGACGAGGGCCCGCAGGGGCCGCGGCCCGGTCCGGGGCGAATCTGATTGTCGGCGTCGGACCGCTTCTCTACATTGGAACACTTGGATCCGGCCCCGGCACTCTCCCCGGTGGGCGGGGCAGGCGGAAGGAGCTCCCCTTGAGCTGGCTGACTCGTGCCCGCAAGGGCATCAACATCTTCCAGAAGGCGCCCGAGAACGGTCAGGCGGCGCGTCGTCCCGAGATCCCCGAGAATCTCTGGAACAAGTGCCCCAGCTGCGGAGACCTCTGCTACCACAAGGAGCTGGCGAACAATCTGTGGGTCTGCTTCCAGTGCGGATACCATTACCCGATCGACGCCATGCTCTACTTCGACCTGCTGCTCGATCCGGGCACGTTCGAGGAGACCCACAAGGGCCTGGTCAGCGTCGATCCGCTCCACTTCCGCGACAGCAAGAAGTACCGTGACCGTCTGAAGGCCTCGCGGGCCAAGACCGGACGGGAGGACGCGGTCATCACCGGTCTCGGCCGCATCGACAACATGCCGGTGTCGGTGGCCGTCATGGACTTCAAGTTCATGGGCGGCAGCATGGGCTCGGTGGTGGGCGAGAAGATCGCCCGCTGCATGAAGGACGCGGTCACCCACGCGATTCCCCTGATCATCGTGTGCCGCAGCGGCGGCGCGCGCATGCAGGAGTCGATCCTGTCGCTCATGCAGCTGGCCAAGACCAGCGCCATGCTGGCGCGCCTGAACGAGGCGCGATTGCCCTACCTGGCGGTCCTCACGCATCCGACCACGGGCGGGGTCACGGCGAGCTTCGCCATGCAGGGCGACCTGATCCTGGCCGAACCGAAGGCGCTGATCGGTTTCGCCGGCCCGCGCGTGATCCAGCAGACGATCAACACGGACCTGCCCGAGGGTTTCCAGACCAGCGAGTTCCTGCTCGAGAAGGGCTTCGTCGACCGCATCGTGCACCGCAAGGACTTCCGCCGCGAGATCGGCGAGATCCTGCGTTTCTGCTGGAGCGACGCCCCGGCACCCGCCGAGGAACCCGAGGCGGAGGCACTGCCCGACGACGACAGCGGGTCCGACGAGGCGGAGGTGCTCCCCGCACAGGGCCAGGCGGAGTCCGATGAAGAACCACCGGTCGAGCCCCCGCGGGCCTGACTCCATCGACATCGACACGCTGCGACCGCCGTTCGCACCGACGGACGCGGCGGTGGAGTGGCTGTTCCGTCTGCAGCGGCTGGGGATCCGTCCGGGTCTCGACGCCATCCGCGAGCTGCTCGAGTCCATGGGTCGGCCCGACCGCGCCTTCCCCTGCGTGGTGATCGCCGGGACCAACGGCAAGGGCGGGGCGGCCACCGCCCTGGCCGCGTTCTGCCGGGCGGCAGGACTACGGACCGGTCTGTACACGAGTCCCCATCTGCTCGACGTGCGCGAACGCGTCGTCGTCGACGGGGTGCCGATTTCCGCGCAGGAACTGTTCGGTCTGGTGTCGCGCCACCGCGACCGCATCGAGCGCACGCGGACCACCTTCTTCGAGTCGACCACCGCCCTCGCGCTGGAGCACTTCTCGCGCTGCGGGGTCGACGTGGCCGTGCTCGAGGCCGGGCTGGGTGGCCGCCTCGACGCGACGAACGCCGTGCGCAAGGAGGCGGTGGTCCTCACCAGCATCGGCCGCGACCACGAGGAACTCCTCGGCGGTTCGCTCGAGAGCATCGCGCGCGAGAAGCTGGGTCTTGCCACCCCCGAGACGCCCTTCTATCTGCACGAACTCGACGATTCCTCGATCCAGGCCCTGGCCGAACGCGTTCTCGACCGCGTGGGCGCCGAACGGATCGCGGTGGGCGAGTTGACCGGCCTGTCCACCGACGACGACGAGCTGCGGGGGCTGGGCACCGACGGGGCGCTGCAGCGCCGGCAGGTGCGTTCGATGCTCGCCGTCTACCGAGATCTGGCGGGTCGGCGGGGCTGGCCCGAGACCTCGCTCGAAGGGGCGTTGCCCTCGCTGCGCCTGCCGGGCCGCTACGAAATCTGGGGGCGCAGGCCCCGTCTGCGGCTCGACACGGCCCACAACGAGCCGGCGCTGCGGACGACGCTCCGCCAGTGGGGCGACGAGGGTTCGCGGGACACGCGCGTGCTGGTGTTCGGCGCCAGTCAGGGGAAGTCGATCGACGGAGCCTTCGGCGACGTGGCCGCGAGCGCACGGACGGTGCTGGTGACCGCCCCGCACTGGTACCGCGCCCGCTCCGCTCCGGAGCTGGCCGTGGCCATCCGCCGCGCGGCCGACGAACGGGGCCTCGAGACCGAGATCACGGTCGAGGGGACCGTCCGGGCCACCCTCGAGGAGGCCCGCCGCCGCGCGCGCGCCATGCCCACGGACGGACCGCCCCCCTCGGTCCTGGTCCTCGGTTCGCACTTCCTGGTGGCCGAAGCGCTCGACCGCCTGGGGATCGACGACCTCCGGCAGACGAACCGGACCCCGTTGTGGGACGAGGGCCTGCCGCTGCGCCAGCGCACGGCGGGTTCGACCGAGGCGGTGGTCTGATGTCGTGTCTGGGGATCGACATCGGGGGAACGAACACCAAGCTGGTGCGCCTGGAGGACGCCGACGAACCGGTGGCGCGGCACGAGGTGCCGACACCGCGCGAGGTCGCCGGCTACGAGCGCACCCTGTCCGAGGCCGTGGACACCGTCTCCCGGGGCGGTTCGCCGGTCGAGGCGGTGGGATTCTCCGTGGCCGGTCTGGTCGACGAGCACCGCGCGATCGTGCAGGCCCCGAATCTGCCATTCTTCGAGGGCGTCGACGTGGCCGCGCCGTTGCGCCGGCGCGATCCCGCTCCCGCCCTCGTCGTCGAGAACGACGTCAACGCGGCCATCGTCGGCGAGCAGCAGTGCGGGGCCGGGCGGGGCTGCCGCGACCTCTGCATGCTGAGCCTGGGGACGGGCGTCGGCGGTGGCGTGATCGTCGACGGGCGTCTGCAGCGGGGCAGCCACGGTCTCGCCGGAGAGCTCGGCCACATCGTGCTCGACCACGACGGCCCGCCGTGCACCTGCGGGCTCCCCGGGCACGTGGAGGCCTACCTGAGCACCGCGGCCATCGTCGAGCGGGGTCGTACGGCCCTGCGCGATGCCGGCGATCGGGGTGCCGTCTTGCAGCGGCACGTCGGCCGTGAGGGCGAGCCCAGCCCACGGGTGCTGGCCGAGGCGGCGCGTGAGGGCTGCCCGCTGGCGCGCGAGGTCCTGGCCGTGTCCGGCCGCTGGCTCGGTCTGGCCTGCGCGAACCTGACCCATACCCTGCAGCCCGATCGGATCCTGATCGGCGGCGGGGTGTCGCAGGCCGACGAGCTTCTGCTCGAGCCGGCCCGCGAGGAGTACGAGGCACGGTTGATGCGGGCCGTCCGCGGTTCGGTGCCGATCGTCCGCGCGGAACTCGGGGTCGACGGCGCCGCGATCGGCGCCGCGGTCCTGGCCCGCCGCATCCTTGACGAGCGACGCGCCTGAACGCATAAGTGCCCGGGGAAGTCCTCCGGTCCTGCCGTCGCCCCGCCGCACCCTCCGAGGTCGTTCCATGCCCTGGACGGATCCGTGCCGCGGGCGCGCCCGCACGAGCCCGCCGGCCGTGGCGCTGGCGGTGGCTCTGATCCTGGCCGGGGTCTCGGTCACCGCGGCGCAGATCGCTCCTCCCATGCGCAACTACGGCGGCGACCGGCTCGAGTCACGCGTGCTCGACACCGGCGAGCGCGTCACCGAGTTCATCGGCAACGCCTACTTCGAGGACCAGGACCTCCGCGCCGACGGCGACCTCGGCCGCTACTACAGCGAGAGCCGGCTGCTCGAGATCGTGGGCGAGGTGCTCGTGCGCTCCGACTCCCTGGACATGTGGACCGATTCGCTGCGCGTCTTCCGCGACCAGGGCAAGGGCTTCGCCTACGGCTCGGTCCGGATCGAGACCGAGGACGGGGCGATCGGCATCGGCGACCGCGCTCGCTACGATCGCGAGGCCGAGTGGCTCACTCTGCTCGACGACGCGCGGGTGATCGACGGCGCGAACGTGATCGAGGGCGACTCGATCCTGATCCGTCAGGCCGAGGGCACGATGGAGGCCTGGGGTTCGGTGAAGGTCGTCGACGAGGTCAACCGTTCGGTGGTGGAGGGTCGTCACGGCTTCTTCGACCGCGAGACCGGGCTGGCGGTGGTCGACTCGCTGCCCGTGTTCCGCTCGCGCCGCGGCACGGGACCGATCACCACCGTCCACAGCGACTGGCTGAGCTTCGACGAGACCGAGGACGTGAGCACGGCCATCGGCGACGTCGACTTCGTGCAGGGCGCGACCCAGGCCCACGCCGACACGGCGCGCTTCTACGGCGAGGACCTGCTGGTGCTCGACGGCGCCCCGAGCGTGCAACGGGAAGGCCGCGTGATGAGTGGCGAGCAGATCCGCTTCACCTACGTCGAGGGCGATCTCGAGCGGATCGACGTGTACGGACAGGCCTCGCTCGTCGACTCCACCCCCGACACGCTCTCGCGCGAGTTCACCGGGATCCCGCTGGCGAACACCCTGTCGGGCGACACGCTGGTGGTGATCGTGACCGAGGGAGAGATCACGCGGACCAGTGTGCGGGGCAATGCCCGCAGCGAGTACCTGCCCGAGGACCAGACCTCGACGATCTCGGTGAACGAGGTCGAGGGTCGGGCCATCGACATCACCTTCGACGATGGCCAGGTCGACCGCGTGAACGTCGAGGATCAGGTGTCGGGGGTCTACCGTTACCTCGAGCGCCGCACGATCGAGGAAATGCTCGACGAGCACGAGGCCGCCCAGGACTCGATACGGGCCGCGGTGGCCGACAGCCTCGGCGCTCCCCGGGATTCGGTGATCGCCGTCGACGCCATCGCCGACACCGTGGCGGTGGCCGAGGCCGACACGGTGCTCGAGGCCGGCGCGGTGTCACCGAGTGGACGGGTCGACTTCGAATCGCTGGCCGACGTCGTCGAGTACAGTGGGCAGGCCACGCTGTTCGAGGTTCGGCGCGGGCGCATCCACATCTCCGACCAGGCCCGGGTGAAGAACGAGGCCCTCGAACTCTTCGCCGAGGACGTCTACTTCGACACCGAGGGTCGCGAACTCCTGGCCGAGGGGGACCCGCGCCTGGTCGACGCGAACAGCGAGCTCGTGGGCGATCGCATGGGCTACTTGTTCGACCCTCGGACGGGCGCGGTGGCCAACGGTGCCACGCGCTTCGACCAGGGGTTCTACACCATCCGGCACGGCCGGCGGATCGACTCGAACACCCTGCTGGCCGAGGACGGGATCTACACCGAGTGCGAACTCGAGGAGCCGCACTACCACTTCCACGCCGAGAAGATGAAGTTGAAGGTCGGCCAGAGCGTGGTGGCGCGGCAGGTGACCTTCTACGTGAGCGACATCCCGCTCATGACGCTGCCGTTCTTCTACAAGGACCTGAAACGCGGGCGTCGGTCGGGAATCCTGTTCCCGCAGATCAACGTCGGCGTGAACAGCCGCGAGGGCCGTTACGTGCGCGACTTCGGCTACTACTGGGCCACGAACGAGTACACCGACTTCCGCTTCGAGTTCGATTTCAACGAGCGGCGCGAGGCCAGCTTCCAGATCGAGAACGTGTACAACGTACGCTACGGCATGAGCGGAAACGTCGATTTCACCTATCTGCGGCGCTTCGAGCAACCGACGGGTGGGCGTTTCGGCGACGAGTGGCGGTTGCGCGCCAACCACAACCAGCCCGACCTGTTCGACGTGTGGAGGGCGAACGCGAACCTGGAGCTGTCGAGCTCGAATCTCACCACCAACCTGAACGACGCGCAGGCGAACACGGTGCTCGAGAGCGAGCTGCGCAGCCGGGCGAACGTCAGTCGCAGCTTCGACAACGGGGCGTCGCTGAGCCTCGGTGTGAGCCGGACGCAGCGGCCGAACTCCGAGGACGACGACCCCACGACGAACAACCGCCTCGTGGACCTGAACACGAACATGAGCCTGGGCTTCAAGACGGGTCCGCTACTGAGCGGGCGCAAGCGCGACACCAGCCCGGCGGTCGCGAACCTGCTGCGCGACATCCAGTTCAGCCAGGGCTACAGCAGTTCGTTCCAGCGCAACACGACCGAGAACGGTTTCGAGAACCGCTGGAGCGCCAACGGACGTTTCGGGTTGACCTACTCGCCCGACAGCGTGGGGCCCTTCAAGCTGACGAGCTCGGCCAACTTCTCGGAGGCCTGGAGCTACACCCGCTCGGAACTCGACGTCTACGAGAGCGTCGTCGTGACCGGTTCCGACGGCGAGGACCGTGAGATCTTCGTGGCCGATCCGGATCGCAGTCGAAGCGTGGACGAGTCCGACACGCGGCCGTCGCTGTCGTTCAACAACTCGATCCAGTCCGATCTGTACGGGGTGTTCCCGGCGCGGGTCGGTGATCTGCGGGCGATCCGGCACCAGCTCTCGTACTCGGCCACCCACAGCTTCCGCCCGAAGCTCGGCGACGACCAGGAGCAGAGCCAGTCGATCGGCTTGCGATTGAACAACGACCTGTCGTTCAAGGTGCGCGACGGCGATCGGGTCGACGCCGAGGGCCGCGAGCAGACGCGCAAGCTGCAGCGCCTGATCACGTGGTCGTTGAACACCAGCGTGAACCCGGAGGCCGATCCGGGGGAGAAGTGGTCACCCATAAGCAGCGCGGTCTCGATC
>CAZQHE010000063.1:0-9271 GCA_964593155.1 uncultured bacterium | reverse complement strand
CCATGAACCAGTCGATCGACCCCTACACCTTCGACGTCACCAGCACGCGCATGTCGTCGACCCTGCGCCTGCGCGGAGACTTCGATCTCGGCGGCGTCCTGCGAGCGCGCGAGGAGCGGCAGAACCGTTTGCTGGAGCGTCTGCCCGAGGCCCCGCCCGACTCGGCGGTGGTGGACTCGTTGCAGGACTACGATCCCGACGACGACTTCATGACCGACGAAGAAGAACGGCGCGAGCGCGAGCAGTGGCTCGAGACCGGAGACGGCAATCGCATGCCCTGGGACCTGAACGTGCGCGGATCGCTCACGCAGACCCGACAGCCCGACGGCAGCACGAACACCCGGGCCAACACCAGCCTCAGTGCCAGCCTGTCGCTGCCGGGCGAGTGGAAGATGCGCTACTCCGCCGGCTTCGACATCGAGCGGGGTGAGTTCACGAACCAGTCGTGGAGCCTGAACCGCCGGCTGCACCACTGGCGGCTGGAGTTCCGCAGCGAGGTCGCGGGGGCGGGATCGTTCAGCCGCGAGACCGAGTTCGGCTTCCGGCTCTACCTCGAGCCACTGCCCGACATCAGTGTGGACCGCGGCAGTCTGGCCCGCGGTGGCGGCTTCGGCAACCGATTGAGCGGCTTCTAGTTGCGGCCCGGAACCCACCCGTCAGCAACGTGTAAAACACCGTGGCCCTCGTTGCGACGCGCGAGGGCCCGGTGCTAAGGTTGCTCTCACCCGCAGTCGCGGGTGCTTGCCATTCCCCTCGGATCCGCACGCCCCGCTCGCTGGCCGGGGCGTTCCCGTGCAGGAGGAAGTCGATGTTGCGACCCGGCTCGGTCGGCGGTGGCGTCCGCCAGGCCCTCGGAGTCCTCGCGCTGTTCGTGCTGACGGTGGTCCTACCCGCCCGTCCGGCCGCTGCGCAGGACTCGATCGAACTCACCATGATGTACCACGGTTCCGTGTCGGGGAAGATCGCGCCCTGTGGGTGAAAGAGCCGCCCCATGGGCGGGCTGGCCCGGAGGGCCGCCTTGTTTCGGAACGTGCGTGAGGCTCGCGAGAACACCTTCGTGGTCGACGCGGGCAACCTGTTCGGTCATCGCCGTGAGGCCGAACGGCGGCAGACCGAGTTCCTGCTCGACTACACCGAGCAGCTCGGCTACGAGGTCTTCGGGGTCGGCCCGAACGACCTGAACTACGGTCTGGACTTCCTGCGCGAGGCCGAGCGCGAGCACGGCTTGCTGTTCACCAACGCGAACCTCGCGATCGGCGACGGCGATCCCGACGACCTGTTCCCGCCCTACGTGATCCGCGAGGTCGCGGGTCTGAAGGTGGGCTACGTGTCGGTGATCAGCCCCCGCTACCCGATCGTCACCATGACCGCGTCGGCCGACAACTTCACGGCGCAATCGCCGCGCGACGCGCTCGAGGGCGTTCTGCCCACGCTGCGCGAACAGGCCGACCTGATCATCCTGCTGGCGCAGATGCCGAGCGCCGAGATCCGGCAGATGCTCATGGACATGGGGCCGGGGACGGGTATCGACATCTGTGTCGAGGGTCGGGATCCGCGGCAGTATCGCCGCGTGAACCGCGTGAACGGCGACATCGTGCTGGTCTCGGCGAATCACGAGGGACGATACGTCGGGCAGCTCGACATGGTGGTCACGCCCGAAGGGCAGATCGAGGACGCCGCGGTCACGATCCATGCTCTGGACAAGAACAATCCCGAGATCGAGGAGATCCGCGAGGACGTCGACGCCTTCGATGCCCGGAACAAGGAGCAGATCGGCAAGGTCGAGTCCTTCGATCACCCGCGTGTCCACGGGTCGGCCGACGAGAAGTTCCTCGGCGTGCACAACTGCGCGCGGTGCCACACCGACGCGGCGCGCAGCTACATGCAGTCGGCGCACGCCCAGGCCTTCCAGTCGCTGGTGGCGAAGGGTCAGGACAAGAACCCGGAGTGTGTCTCCTGCCACGTGGTCGGCTTCGACTGGAAGAACGGCTACGATCAGGTCGCCGATCCCGACGTGCCGGGCCGCGAGGCCCTGAAGAACGTGCAGTGCGAGGCCTGCCACGGCTACGGCACCGAGCACGCGCGCGACGGAACCTGGGGCGCGGTGGCGCGTGAATCCTGCGTGACCTGCCACGACCAGGAGAACAGCCCGAACTTCGACTATGAGACCTACTGGGCGAAGATCGCGCACTGAGCGGCGCTCCGAACCGCGACTCGACGGACGCCCGGGCCGGACGCCCGGGCGTTCGGTGTTGCGGGCGGTGGGGGTGTTGCTGCTCGCCGGCGTGGTCGCGTGGCCCTCGGTGGTGTCGGCGTGGGAACTGCTCTCGTGGTGGCGCCGGGATCTGGTCGAGGTGCGCTTCGACCCCGGCGACTTCGCCACCTACTCGCAGGTCGAGATCACCGAAGAGGGCGCGCTGGTCGACACGGTGACCGTGCGCGTGTACGAGGGCGACACGCCCGCGCGTCGCTGGCTGGAACTGTCGAGCCGCGGGGCCGGAACGGTCGACCGCATCCTCGTGCGCCCCGATGCCCTGCGCCGCGACGGCGATCCGCTCGCCGCCGTCGACAGCCTGCTCCGTCGCGAGCGCGACGGTCGGTGGATCGTCGAGAACGTCGAGTCGTACCGGGACCGGCGCCTGGTTCGCCGCCACCTCACCGATCCCTTCGTCGATCCCCGGGTCGAGCGGATCACGCTCCCGGATTCGACGATCGGCACGCGGACCATCGCGCGGGAGCGGGTGCGCCTGATGGAGGAGCAGCGCGAGGAGCGGACGATCGGTCGCTCGACCCTGGTCGTGCTCACGCGTCTGCGGGCCACGGCCACGATCAGTCCCGACGTGCCGCTGGCGGGACTGTTGACGGCGACCACTCTCTCCACGGTCACCACGACGACCGAGGGTGAAGGCTCGGCGCGATCCCGCCGTGCCGCGCCGCCACTGGTCACCGAGCGACGTCTCGAGTGCCTGGACTTCGGCCACGATTCCACGCGTCGGGTGCTTCCGGGCGACCGCTGAGCGGTCCCGGTGTGCTAGAATCAACGGACGCGCTGCCCGACCGCCGTCCCCGATCTTCTGCCGACCTCGCCCGTGGAGTGAAGCCTTGGAGTTCCCTCAACTCCGGACCGAGAACCTCGAGAGTCTCCGGGCCCGGGCACACGAGTACGTCCGCAGCGTGAACCGACCGGTCCCCTCGCGGGAGCTGGCCCGGGCTCTCTTCCACAGCGACGCCCCCGACGACCAGGTCTCGCCGCTGCTCATCCGCATGCTCCTGCGCCGTGACGAACGCTTCGCGGAGATGGACCAGGGGACGTGGGACCTCCTCGGGGCTCGCTACCACGACGTGCCGCTCTCGCGGGCGCGGTTCAGCGTCGTCGATCTCGAGGCCACCGGCAGCAATCCCGACCGCGACCAGGTGATCGAGGTCGGTGTCGTCGTCATCGAGGGGCTCGCGATCACCGAGCGCTACTCGACGCTGGTGCAGCCCGAGGTCCGGATCCCGGAATGGATCCGGAGACTGACCGGCATCGACGAGGCCAAGGTCCAGAACGCGCCGCGCTTCCACCAGATCGCCCCGGCCCTCGAGGAGATGCTGACGGGCTCGGTCTTCGTGGCGCACAACGTCGACTTCGACGAGCGCTTCCTGCGCATGAAGATGAAGAGCTGCGGACTCCACCCGGAGCCCTGGCCGTCGCTGTGCACGGTCCGCCTGTCGCGTCGCGTGCTGCGCGGCTTCCGCAGCTACCGTCTCGACGCCCTGGCCGAGGGCCTCGAGATCGAGCTGGAACACCACCATCGCGCCGTGGACGATGCGGAAGCGGCCGCGCGTATCTTCCTTCACGCGGTCGAACACCATCTCGTCCCCGAGGGCGTGCGGACCGTCGGCGAGCTCCTCGCCCACGGTCGCAACGGCGCGCGGGCCCGGCGGGCGTCGCACTGAGGCGTCGTCCGGACCGCGTCGTCCCTCCCTCCGAAGACCCACCCGAAGGAGTCCGTCCCATGGGATTCGCCACCGACTGCGTGCACGCCGGCCAGCAGCCCGAGCCGAACACCGGTGCCGTGATCGTGCCCGTCTTCCAGACCTCCACCTACCAACAGCGGGCGATCGGCGATCACACCGGCTACGAGTACGCACGGACGCAGAACCCGACGCGCGAAGCCCTCGAGGGCAATGTGGCGGCGCTGGAGGGCGGTCGTCACGGCGTGGCCTTCGCCAGCGGCCTGGCCGCCATCAGCACGCTGGTCGAGACCTTCGACCACGGCGACGAGATCATCTGCACACGCAACGTGTACGGGGGCACTTACCGGGTGTTCGACGCGCTCTACCGGCGTCTGGGAATGGTCTTCCACTTCGTCGACACCAGTGACCTGGCCGCCGTCGAGGCCGCGTGGAGCGACCGCACGCGCCTGCTCTTCGTGGAGACCCCGACGAACCCGGTGCTGCAGATCACCGACATCGCGGCGGCGGCGGAACTCGCGCACGCGCGCGGGGCGACGCTGTGCGTCGACAACACCTTCATGAGTCCCGCCCTGCAGCAGCCCCTGGCCCTCGGCGCCGACGTCGTCGTGCACTCCCTGACCAAGTACCTGAACGGCCACAGCGACATGGTGGGCGGAATCCTGGTCACCGACGACGACGACATGGCCGAGCGGCTGCGCTTCCTGCAGAACGCGGCCGGGGCCGTGCCCGGACCCTGGGACTGTTGGTTGGCGCTGCGGGGGACCAAGACCCTGCACCTTCGCATGCGCGCCCACGAGGAGAACGCGCACGCCCTGCTGGCCGCGGTCCGTGAGCATGCGGCGATCGAGAAGATCTACTACCCCGGTCTGCCCGACCATCCCGGCCACGAGATCGCCAAGGAGCAGCAGAAGGGCTACGGGGGCATGATCTCGATCGACGTGGGCAGTCTGGAGAAGGCCCAGACCCTGGTCGGGCAGCTGCGCCTGTTCACGCTGGCCGAGAGCCTGGGCGGTGTCGAGAGCCTGGTCTGCCACCCGGCGGTCATGACCCACGCCGCCGTGCCCCGCGAGGAGCGCGACGCGATCGGGGTGACGGACGGCCTGGTGCGCTTCAGCGTGGGCGTGGAGGACGCCGACGACCTGATCGCCGACGTACGGCGGGGTCTGGACGCCGTGGCGTCCTAGAACGCCCGTCCTTCGACAGCCGGGTTGCAGGTCACTTCGCACTCCGACCCGTCGGGCATCACAACTCCGTGGAGGGGGCCAACTTGACTCGTTGGCCCCCGTTGTGTACTCTGCCGCCGCTGAAAGCGGTTGGGTCTCCCATCGACCGCCCCGCGTGCCGCCGCCCGGCCCGGACGACGACCACGGAGAGGTCGGATCGGGGTCGGAGTGAGTGCGCCCAGGGGCCGCTCTCGCACCTTCGACCGTGAGAGACCCTGGCAATTGGGTCCTTCGGCCGCCCGCGGCCGAGTCGGGTTCGGTCTCCAGCGTTCGCAGCGCATCGGGGAACCGTGGATGTGGAGAGTGGATCGGACGGAACCGGTCCATGGGATCCAAGGAGGAGTCGCGTGTCGACGCGCACGGAGAAGGAAATTCCGCTCGTGAAAGAGAAGCCCTTCGTCAAGTACGATCAGCTGATCTCGAAGGCCGAGCGAGAAGGCCGCATCAACGGTCCGCATCGTTGCATCGTCTGCGGAATGCGTTACCTCGACAAGGAAGGCGCGGAGGAGTGCTGCCGCGCCGTGCTGGAGGCCGGCGAGCTCTAGGCGCCCGCGCGGCTCCCGCTCCCGGTCGGTCCACATCGTCCCCACGTTCCACGTGGACGTGGTGGGGCAGGTGCCCGCATGCGCCAGTACTGCTCGGTCTGCAAGGCCCACTTCGACATGACCGTGGTCAGTGAGGCCAGCGACGACGGCGTGGTCTGGCTGAAGTGTCCGCAGTGCGCCGGTATCCTGCCGCACATGCCGGCCGAGGACGAGGCCGGCACGGCCGAGGCCACCCAGACCGAAGAGGATCCCGTGTCCGAGGTCGAGGAGATCGACCCCGAGACCGCGCGCGTGTACTCGCCCGAAGAGCACTACGAGATCGGCGAGGTCGTCCACCATCGCGGCTGGAACGACTACGGCCGCGTGGTCGCCAAGGAAGCGCTGCCCGGCAACCGGACCATGATCCGCGTGCAGTTCACCGAGAACGGTGAGGTGCAGCTGATCGAGGGGAGCGGCGCCTAGGCGCCGTCCCGCACCGCCGTGTCCGCCCGCGCTCTCGTCCTCGGTACCATCCTGCTCGCGATCGGTCCGCCGATGGTGGGTCCCGCCCTCGCCCAGGACGACGCGGACGCGCCGCCGCTGCCGCGGCAGGTCCTGTACCTGCCCTTCGGACTCGACCCCGACCCGGCCACGGGCATGCGGCCAGTGTCGATCGCCTTCCGCGCACTGGAGCTTCCCGACGCCCGGCGCGCGCAGTGGATCCGGCTGGGCTGGTGGGTGAGGTTGACCGGCAGCAGCGCGGCGCGGGTGTCGGTGGACTACGTCGGCCTGGAGAGCACCGATCGGTTCCGGTACGGCGGGGGGCGGGCCGACGTGCAGTGGGCCCAGCGGCTCGGCGGGTTGTTGTTCGCGCCCTCGGCGTTGGATCTGGCCGTGACCATTCCCACCGGCGACGCCTCGTTGCATCCTCTCTCGGCCAAGGCACCCGCATTGCGGGCGCGTCTGCGGGTCTCGCCGTTTGCCGTGGGAGGCGTGCGCTGGTGGTTCGGGGGCTTCGTCCGGATGGTCTCACCGCCCGGTGAGGACGTCCGGGAGGATCCGCTGTCGGCGTTTCCCTCGGGGCGCGGACTGGAAGTCGCCGCGCGCGGGCGGTGGGGGGCGTGGACCGTCACCGGTTCGGCCCGTCACCCTCTCGACGGCCTGCCCGAGTCGACGTCGTTCTTCCTCGAGGCCGACTGGTCCTGGAGCGAGGATCTCGCGCTGCGCCTGGGCGGACTGTTCGACGTGGGCCCCCGCAGCGGACGGAGCCTCGACCACGGCTGGACACTGGGTCTGGTGTGGCGCCCTGCGCCCCGGACCACCGGCGACGAGCGGGAGGATCGGGACGACCCGGCGAGCCCATCGGGCTGATCGTGATCGCCGCCGCTTGTCGCGGCGCGCGCGCATCTCCTAGTCTCGTGCGGATGGACACTTCGCTGTCGCACCGCTACCGGGATCCCCAGCCGATCCACGCCGGTCCCGATGTCCGGCTCGAGGTCGCCCACGACCTCGTGACCGACCGTGCCGTGTGGTTGCTGCACGCCGAGGGCCTCGATGCGCGCGACGCGGCGGTGTCGCTGCTGCTACGCCAGCGCTTGTTCGGCACGGTCGAACTGCTGCGATGGCCGGCCTTCGAGATCGAGGACGGTCGCGACGACGGACGGTGCACCGCCCGCGCGGCACCGGTGGCGGTCGAACCGTGGATCGCCGCCTACGAACGGGCGGACTCCGGCCAGCGCGAACGCATGCGCACGCGGCTCGAGGCCGCACTCGCCGAGGTCCTCGAGCGCAGGGTTCCCCTGGGCACGATCGATCCGGTGGCCCTGGTCGCCACCCCGGACGGCCCCCGCCTGCTGCCGTCGACCTGGCTGGTCCCACCCGTGGTGGTGGCGCCGACGTCGTCGGTCGACTGGGGTGGGGCGGGTCCCGAGCGGGCCGTCGGCGATCTCGTCCGGTTCCTGGCCCGGCGCGGCGGTCCCCGCATGACGGTTCCCGTCGTCCCGGCTCCCGCAGCTCTTCCCGACGACCTCGTCACGGCGCTGGAGCAGACGGGCGAGGGCGAGGCGTTGCACGTCGCGTCGACGACGAAGTCGACGGAGGACGCACGGGCCGTCCCGGACCCCGACCGTGCCGATGCCCTGGCGGCTTGGGGGACGGAGCGCGGGCTGACCGTGATCCGCACGTGCCCGGACCATCGCGTGGAGGTGGCGGCCGCCGATCCCGCGCACCCGGCCCTCGTGCTCGTGGAGGACGCGGAGCGCTACGCGGACGTGGCCGGCGCGCTCGACCGACTGGTGCGCGCGCGGTGGATGGACGGGCGGGAGCGCCTGGTGGTGCTGTCGGGCGCGGCCGGACTCGACGAGGTCTTCGGTCTCTTGCTGCGGGCACGCTACGGGTCAGGCTTCCGTGCGCACGCGTGGCCCGCCGTGGAGCCGGACGAGGGGCTCCGGGCCAGCGGGACCGCACGCTTCGTCCTCGACACGCTGGCCTTGCTCGGATCCTTCGTTCCCGTCTCCCTCGTCCTGCGGCTCGCGCGCCTGGACCCCTCGGGGTTGGCGGCCACCCTCGAGGACCTGTGGCGCGAGGGCGAGATCCGGATCGTCACCGGCGGCCACGTGAGCGAGGTGCGTCGACAGACCTCGGTGGCGCTGCGGCGCCCGCGGAGCATCGACCCGGCCCGCGCCGACGAGCTGCGAGGTCTGATCTCCGGTGATCTGCACCACGGTGGTGCCCGGGACGCGGCCGCGGCCTGGTGGCGTGCCCGGATCGCGGGCGAGGGGGCCGACTCCCGCGACGCGGTCCGCCTGTTGCGCGAGGCCGCCCGACGTGCCGAGGACTCGGATCTCCCCCTGCTCGCCCTGAGTGCGATCGACCGCATCGTGGCGCTCGGCACCGACGTCACCGCCGACGACGTGATCCGCCGGGCGCGTCTGCGCAGCGAGGCAGATCAGCGGACCGGCGACGTCGAGGCCGCCCAGCGGGGCCTGGCCGAGGCGCTCGCGTGGATCGAGCGGTCGACCGACTCCGTCGACCCGGTGGCCTGGGCCGAACTGGTGTTCCGCGCCGTGCAGCTCGACTTCCACCGGTCGGATTTCGTGGCGGCGGAGCGACGTCTCGAGGACATGCTCGCACGGGTGCGCAACGACCTTCCGCCCGAGCCGCGCGCGCTGGCCAACGCGGAACTCGCCTGGGCCCAGCTGCACCGCGGACGTACGCGCGAGGCGGTCCGGACGGCCGAACTCGCCCTGCGCCGCCTCGACCCGCTGGAACACGGGAGCCTGGTGGCCCGGTTGCACAACCTGGTGGGTTTCGCCCTGTACAACCAGAGCGAGTACCCCGAGTCGATCGCCCACTACGAGCGTGCCCTGCGCCTGCGCGAGCAGCTCGGCGACCATCTCGGCGTGGCGCGCACCCAGAACAACATGGCCCTGAGCTTCATGGCGCTCGGTCAACTCTCCGAGGCCGAGTCGGCACTGCTCGAGAGCCTGCGTCGCAAGCGCACTGCGGGCGACGACCTGTCGATCGCGGCCAGCCTGATCAACCTGGGCTGCGTGCGGATCGAGG
>CAZQHE010000062.1:3983-22939 GCA_964593155.1 uncultured bacterium | reverse complement strand
GCCCCAGGGCTACGCCAAGTCGGCCTACGAGGAGTCGACCATTGCCTCGCGTACGATGATCTGGGGCGGGATCCTGCTCGCCGTGTTCATCGTCTTCCACATCCTGCACTTCACCACCGGCACCATCTCGCCGGGGATGGACTTCCAGTACGGCGAGGTGCACATGAACGTAACCCAGGGCTTCGGGGTGTGGTGGGTGGCTGCCTTCTACGCGATCGCCATGGTCGCCCTGGGCATGCACCTGTACCACGGCGTGTGGAGCATGCTGCAGACCCTCGGCGCCAACCACCCGCGCTACAACCACTGGCGCAAGCGTCTGGCCGTGGCCCTGGCCGTGGTGATCGCCGTCGCGAACATCTCGTTCCCGGTGGCCGTGCTGACCGGAGCCGTCGAGCGCATCGACGACGGCGATCCGCAGACCGTCGAGGCACCTGCGTCCGACCCCGCCGCGCTCGCGAACAAGTCCCAGGAGGTCGAGGCATGGAACTGAACGCACGCGTCCCCGAGGGCCCCCTGGCCGACAAGTGGGAGAAGCACCGCTTCGACGTGAAGCTCGTCAACCCGGCCAACAAGCGGAAGTACGACGTGATCGTCGTGGGCACCGGTCTGGCCGGCGCCAGCGCCGCGGCCACGCTGAGCGAGTTGGGCTACAACGTGAAGGCCTTCTGCTACCAGGACTCCGCTCGCCGCGCGCACTCCATCGCCGCGCAGGGCGGGATCAACGCGGCCAAGAACTACCAGAACGACGGCGACAGCATCTGGCGTCTGTTCTACGACACGGTCAAGGGGGGCGACTTCCGCTCGCGCGAGGCCAACGTCTACCGCCTGGCCCAGGTCAGCCTGAACATCATCGACCAGTGCGTAGCCCAGGGCGTTCCCTTCGCCCGCGAGTACGGTGGTCTGCTGGCCAACCGCTCCTTCGGGGGCGCCCAGGTCTCGCGCACCTTCTACGCGCGCGGACAGACCGGGCAGCAACTGCTGCTGGGCGCCTACCAGGCCCTGCAGAAGCAGGTCGCGGCCGGCAAGGTGCAGATGTACCCCCGCCACGAGATGCTCGACCTGGTGATGGTCGACGGTCACGCCCGCGGCATCGTGACCCGCGACCTGATCGACGGGAAGATCGAGTCGCACGCGGCCCACGCCGTGGTGCTGGCCACCGGCGGATACGGCAACGTGTACTTCCTGTCGACCAACGCCATGAACTGCAACGTCACGGCGGCCTACCGCGCCTACAAGAAGGGCGCGGCCTTCGCCAACCCGTGCTTCACGCAGATCCACCCGACCTGCATCCCCGTGAGCGGCGAATACCAGAGCAAGCTCACCCTGATGAGCGAGTCGTTGCGCAACGACGGCCGGGTGTGGGTGCCGAAGAAGCAGGGCGACGATCGTCACCCGAACGACATTCCCGAGGAGGAGCGCGACTACTACCTCGAGCGCAAGTACCCCAGCTTCGGCAACCTGAGCCCTCGCGACATCGCCTCGCGCAGTGCCAAGGAGGTCTGCGACGAGGGCCGCGGAGTCGGGGCGACGGGCTACGGTGTCTACCTCGACTTCCGCGACGCCATCGATCGCCTGGGGCGCAACGCGATCGAGGAGCGCTACGGCAACCTCTTCGACATGTACCAGCGCATCACCGACGAGAATCCCTACGAGGTTCCGATGCGCATCTACCCGGCCGTGCACTACACCATGGGCGGCCTATGGGTGGACTACAACCTCATGACCACCATCCCGGGCCTCTATGCGCTCGGCGAGGCGAACTTCAGCGATCACGGAGCCAACCGCCTGGGCGCCAGTGCCCTCATGCAGGGTCTGGCCGACGGCTACTTCGTGATCCCCTACACGATCGGCGACTACCTGGCCGGTGTCCCGCGCGAGCCGGTCGACGGTGACGCCCCCGAGTTCCGCGAGGCCGAGCGGGAAGTCACCGAGCGCAACCAACGTCTGCTCGACATCGACGGTTCGCGCACGGTCGACAGCTTCCACAAGGAGCTGGGCCAGATCATGTGGGACAAGTGCGGCATGGCCCGCAACAAGGAGGGCCTGGAGCTGGCCCTGCAGCGCATTCCCGAGCTCCGCGAGGAGTTCTGGCGCGACGTCAAGGTCCTGGGCAAGGGTGAGACGGTGAACCAGTCGCTGGAGAAGGCCGGCCGCGTGGCCGACTTCATGGAGTTCGGCGAGCTGATGTGTCTGGACGCCCTCGACCGCGAGGAGAGCTGCGGCGGCCACTTCCGCGAGGAACACCAGACCGAGGACGGCGAGGCCGAACGCAACGACGACGACTACGCCTACGTCGCCGCCTGGGAATTCCAGGGCGTGGGCGAAACGCCGACGCTCCACAAGGAATGGCTGGAATTCGAGAACGTCGAACTCGCAACCCGGAGCTACAAGTGATGAAGCTGAAGTTGCACATCTGGCGTCAGGACGGACCAGAGGCCCCCGGGAAGTTCCACGACTACCAGCTCGACGACGTCTCCCCCGACATGTCCTTCCTCGAGATGCTCGACGTCCTCAACGAGGACCTGCAGGAGCGCGGGGAGGAGCCGATCACCTTCGACCACGACTGCCGCGAGGGCATCTGCGGGAGCTGCGGCATGGTCGTCAACGGATCGCCGCACGGCCCCCAGAAGATGACCACCACCTGCCAGCTCCACATGCGGTCGTTCTCCGACGGCGACGAGCTGTGGATCGAGCCGTGGCGGGCCGCGGCCTTCCCGGTGATCAAGGACCTCATGGTTGATCGGACGCCGTTCGACCGGATCATCGAGGCCGGCGGCTACGTCTCGGTGAACACCGGCGGTGTGATCGACGCCAACGCCATTCCCATTCAGAAGCACGTGGCCGACGGCGCCTTCGACGCAGCCACCTGCATCGGCTGTGGTGCGTGCGTGGCGGCGTGTCCGAACGCCTCGGCCAGCCTGTTCACCG
Source organism: uncultured bacterium (assembly GCA_964593155.1). Lineage (GTDB taxonomy): Bacteria > Krumholzibacteriota > Krumholzibacteriia > JAJRXK01 > JAJRXK01 > JAJRXK01. The sequence continues at coordinate 20,011 of CAZQHE010000062.1, read as the reverse complement.
CGGCGAAGATCGCCCACCTGGGCATGCTGCCGCAGGGCCAGCCCGAGCGTCTGCAGCGTGGCCAGGAGATGGTGGCGCAGATGGACGAAGAGGGCTTCGGCCACTGCACCAACCACGGCGAGTGCGAGGCGGCGTGCCCGAAGGGCATCAGTGTGGACTTCATCGCGATGATGAACCGCGATCTCGCCCGCGGGGTCACCAAGCGGCCGATCGAGCGCTGAGCACGCTCGTTTGCGCACACGATCGGGGCCCGGTGCGGACGCGCCGGGCCCTTCGTTCATCCCGTCGCCGGATCCCGCGCGTCGTGCGCCTTGCGCAGCAGGTCCCCGCACTCGTGGAACAGACGCCCGGCCCGGTCGCCGAAGTGATCCTGCACCCGCTCGAAGCGCTCGATCAGGCGGGCCCGGTGCCTCGCGCCCAGGTCGGAGAGCAGGGACTCGAAGACCTCGCGGTAGGTGGCCGCCAGCACCGGGAGCTCGGCCGACGACAGCATGATGTCGGTGTACAGCTCCGGCTTCTGGGCGAAGAGCCGCCCGACCATGCCGAGCTCCAGCCGGTAGATCGGCGAACTCAGCCGCAGCAGCTCGTCGAGATCGGCGTCGACCTCCTCGAGGAACGCCCCGTAGACCATGGTCGTGAAGTGCCGCATGGCCTGCACCGTGGCCATCGCCCGGTCGTGACCCGCGGGGGTCTCGGCGCGCAGGGTCGCTCCCCACAGCACGAACTGGTCGAGCAGCCAGCGGTGCCGGTCGGGGTCGCGCCCTTCGCAGACCACGACGACCTGCTTCGCGAGGCTCCGCACGTCGGGGCCGAACATCGGATGCAGGCCCACCACCGGACCGGAGTGCGCCTCCAGCATCGCCCGCAGGGGATCGCGCTTCACACTGGTCACGTCGGCCAACACACAGTCCGCCGGCAGCGAGGGGAGTTGGTCGATCACCTCGACCGTGCGATCGATCGGAACACTCACCAGCACCAGCTGTGCGTGCCGGCAGAGTTCGTCCGCCCGCGGCCAGTCGTCCCGCTCCAGATCCAGCACCCGGTAGCCCGAGCGACGGAAGAGCCCGCCCAGACATCGTCCCAGGGCACCGGCGCCGCCGACCACCACCACCGGTCGATCCGGATCGCCGGTGGCCGGGAAGCGGCTCTCCTGGGCCGAGTACGAATCGCGGATCATGCGGCGGAGCAGGTCCTCCACCAGATCCGGGTCGAGATCGTTCTCCTCGGCGTGTCGCCGACGCGCGGAGAACAGGGCGGACTCGCGTTCGGGCACGTACAGGGGAAGGCCCAGAGACCGCTTGGTCTCGCCCACCCGTGCGGTCAGGCGGGATCGTTCGGCGAGGAGATCGATCAGGCGGCCGTCGACACGGTCGATCTCGGCCCGCAGGTGATCCAGTTCGTCGCTCACGTCGAGCAGGTCTCCTCCGGGGGGCGACGAGCATGCACCGGAAGCTCGCGCCGGTCGACCGCGACTGCAAGTCTCCCGGATTTCGACTATCTTCGGTGACCGATCCCCTGCTCGATCCCTGGAGGTCCATGCCCGTGGCCAGCACCGCTCTCCGTTCCGGCAATCCCGTCCTCGGCGACCGCACCTTCGACGTGCCCGCGTCCGCGGCCGACGAACGGATGACGATCTCGGGCACGGTCAACAAGTCCTTCCTCTTGTTGGTCCTGGTGCTGCTCACCGCGAACTTCACGTGGTCGAAGTTCGACGGCTCCACCCAGGAGTCGATGGCGCGCACGTTGCCGCAGGTGCAGCCGTGGATGATCGGCGGGATCATCGGGGGGCTGGTGACCGCGCTGGCCACCGTGTTCAAGAAGCACTGGGCCATGTACACCGCGCCGGCCTACGCCCTGTTCCAGGGACTGGCCCTCGGCGGGATCTCGGCGATCTTCGAGGCCCAGTTCCCCGGCATCGTGATCCAGGCGGTGGGACTGACCTTCGGCACCCTGGCCTGCCTGCTGCTCGCCTACCGCTCGGGCCTGATCCGCGCCACCGAGAACTTCAAGCTCGGCGTGGCCGCGGCCACCGGCGGAATCTTCCTGGTGTACATGGCCTCGTTCGTGCTCGGCTTCTTCGGGACGTCGATCCCCTTCATCCACGAGAGCGGGATCATCGGCATCGGCTTCAGCCTGTTCGTGGTGGTGATCGCGGCCCTGAACCTGGTGCTCGACTTCGACTTCATCGAGACAGGAGCCGAGCGCGGGGCGCCGAAGTTCCTGGAGTGGTACGGCGCCTTCGGGCTCATGGTCACGCTGATCTGGCTGTACCTCGAGATGCTCCGGCTGTTGGCGAAGCTCCGTGGTCGCGAGTGAGTTCACGATCTGGGCCGACGCCGACGCGCTGCCCGGCGCGATCCGCGACATCCTCGTCCGGGCGGCCGAGCGGACGCGAAGTCCCCTGATCCTCGTCGCGAACAAGCGACTCCGGGTCCCGTGGTCGCGCTTCGTGCGCCTGCAACAGGTGAATCCGGGAGCGGACGTGGCCGACGGTCACATCGTGCGTTCGATGCAGCCGGGCGACCTCGTCGTGACCGCGGACATCCCCCTGGCCGATGCCGTCGTCAAGGGAGGCGGCATCGCCCTCGATCCCCGCGGTGAGGTCTACGACGAGGCGAGCATCGGCGAGCGCCTGGCGATGAGGAACCTCATGCAGGATCTTCGCGAGGAAGGTCTGGCCAGCGGCGGGCCGCCACCCCTGGACGCGCGCGCCAAGCAGGACTTCGCCAACGCCCTCGACCGTCTACTGCGCGCCCGCGAGCGCGACTGAGCACTTCAGCGCACCACCACGAAGCGATGCGTGCTGCTGCGCATCGGCGAACTCGCGCGCAGGAAGTACACTCCCGACGGCATGTCGCCGAGATCGACGGCCAGATAGCGTCGGCCGGACTCGAGCACCTGCACGCGGCGCTGCAGACGCCGGCCACGCAGATCGAAGATCTCGAAGGTCACGGCCGATGGTCGTGGCGGAGCCAGCTCCACGTTCAGCAACTGGCCGCCGCGCACGGGATTCGGGAAGACCAGCGTCGGACCCGCCGAGACCTCGGTCCGGGCCACTCCGCGGAAGTGGGAATCGGCCAGGGCGAAGGCGTCGAGCCCCACCACCGCACCGATCCGGCGGCCGGGAAGGTCGTCGGCCGGCGGGTGGATCCCGCCCCAGATCCGCGACAGGCTGCACTGGTCGGCGGCGTCGCGGTAGGTGGCCCACTGCAGGGTCACGTCGACGCTGGGTCCCCGTTCGAAGACCAGGAACTCGTCACGCGGCGCCTCGAACTCCCCCATGCCCCCGGGAAAGAAGGGATCTCCGGTGAGCAGGGTCAGGACCTCGGCGGCGGCCCGCGAGAACGTGGAGTGACCCGACACGTAGCCGGCGAAGGGCGGGGTCACGAAGTCCGGCCGCTGGTAGGGCCACCAGTCCTGCACGAGGATCCACCCCACGCCGGCGGTGTCCTCGGCGGGATCGTCGATCGCGAAGGGACCTCGCCAGGCCCGGACCTTCAACGCGCCCACGTGCCGGCCGCCGGCGCCGGCCAGGGGGTCGTCGGGGCCCACGACCTCGATCACACCGTCGACGAGCGGCAACCCGCCCGGATGATGGTTCGGCGCGGTGGCATCGGTCGACTGACCGTACTCGGCCATGCACCGCAGTGCCGACACGGGCCGCACGTAGTCGTACCAGCCCTTCACACCCCACGCGGCCACGGCCGCGTCGTGCATCGCACCCCCGAGCGCGAAGTAGGCCTTCACGTCCCACTCGAGCGGATCGAGCTGCGAGCCGCGGCCGCGGTAGCGGCGCTCGAAGTCGGGATGGTCGACGACGCCGTTGAGGATCGTGAACCAGTGACCGGGAGGCGTCTCCGAGTCGGGCCCGTCGGCCCAGAACTCCGCCAGGACGCGGGCATAGTCAGCCCGGGGCACCACGTTCGGAGCGTAGGGAGCACCGGTGTGCGGATTGACCTCGTGCCCCCCACCGGGATCGCCTCCGTCGAGGAAGTCGTAGAAGTCCGCGTAGGCCTCGCGGTCGGAGGGAATCGACTCGAGTCCACCGATCGCCCCCGGGGAGATGTCCCAGGCGACACCGTCCGTCGGGTCGAGGTGGGCCGACCACGCCGCGACGAGCGCGAAACCCCACTGGTAGTCCTCGGTCCCTCCGGCCGACCCGAGCTCGGGCGGCGGGCCGGGGTCGTGGTACACGTGGTACTCGTGGCCGCCCCGCGTGTAGGTGCGCCGATCCTCGCGGCGCAGGGCGAAGGGGAGGACGCTCCCCCATTCGGGGCCGACGAAGGCCGACGAACTCTCGAATCCCGCCTGTCCGACGAAGCGGCTGAGCGTCAACGGCTGCCAGCGATTCGGATCGACCATCTGGGGATTCCCGGGTCGCGCCGGATCGAGGCCCGGATTCACGGGTCGATAGTGTCGCGAGTCGTAGCCCTCCGCCTCGTTCGCCCCGTCGCGGAGCCCGAAGGCGATCACGCGATCGGCGATGTAGTTGCCCAGCGCCGCCGCAGAGCCCGATCGATAGTCGGTCGACGTCTTCGAGGGATCGTGTCCGAGTTCGTGCATCAGATCGTCGAAGCGCTGCCGGGTGGCGTCGCGCTCGCTCTCGGGTGCGTGGCGGAACCGGTGCACGAGCAGACGGTACGCCGCGTGACTGATCGCCGTCTCACGGGCAGCCGCGACGTCGCCCGGGGTCGGCGCTGCGTGCATGGGAACCCGGAAACCGTCGATCGATCGGTTCAGCAGGTACGGCCGGGCCGTGGGGTCGTACACCGCCCAGGCGTCGTACATGACCACGGCGAGGTGGAAGAGATTGCGAGCGTGGACGGTGGGCCGCGCGTAGTCGTTGCGGATCGCCTCGAGCAGGGCCTCGTTCCAGCGCCGCGCGACCGAGTGCGCAGCGACGGAGTCGACGACACCGCCGAGGAGGACCAGAAGGGCGAGAGCGGCCGTCGAGGCCGCCCGTGCACGTCGCTCGCGCATGACGCGCCACCTCCGCGAAAGCCGGGGACCCGGGCGGGCCTCCGGTGGTCAGCGCCCGTCGAGCGTAGCGGTTCGGAAAGGTTCCGTGCAAGGCGGTGGCGCCACGGCGCCCGGCTCAACCACGCTGGAACAAGGCGATCACGGCTCCCGCCGGATCGGCCACCACGGCGTAGCGGTCCCGTCCGGTGTCCCGTGTCGGCACCACCACGCGTCCCCCCAGCTCGGTCGCCCGCTGCAGGCTGGTGTCGAGGTCGGCCACGAGCACGTAGTTCATCCAGGCCGGCGGGACCTCGGCGTTCTCACCGCGTGCGTGGCACACTCCCGCCACCGGCTGGCCATTGGCCGCGATCAGGTTGAAGTCGTCGTAGTCGCCCATGCTCACCGGCTCGGGCTTCCATCCCACGACCGCGGCGTAGAAGTCCCGTAACACCGGTGCGTCGTCCACGGTGAGGTCGTGCCAGGCGAAGGTCCCGATCCGCGGATCGGCCTGACGACGATAGGTCGCCTCGAAGGCCAGCGGCAGGTCGTCGGGATCCGTGCCCACGAAGGTCTTCGTGCGCATCACGTCGGGTTCGGTGAAGTCCTGTTCGATGCGTTGGAAGCGACCGTCCACCTCGGCGCGCACGTCGAGGAAGCGGTCACGGAACCGACCACGGAACACCACCGTCTTCGACACGGCCGACATCCAGTGGACCGAGACGTCCTCCTCGTCACGCGACGAGGGGATGAGCACGATGTGCCCCTCGAGTGCGACCTGGCCCTCGCGCCGGTGCACGTACTCCGATGCGGTGCCCTGTCCGCCGAGGATCGGCGTGCAGACCGAACGGCCCTCGGCCTCGACACGTTCGGGAACCCCGGGACCGGGGTGCAGGATCTCGGTTCCCTCCCAGGTTCCGTGCGTGATGGTGAGATCGATGGGTTCGCGGCTCATGGAAGACCTTCCCGGAGTGGTGGACCGGCTTCGTCGTGGCGCCCGGGATCGTACACCCCCGCGGCCGATCACGACACGGGCGGACCGTGGGATCCACGGAGCGATTGCGATATACTGCGCACATGGACGACGCATCGAATTCGAGCCAATGGTCCCGCGTCGAAGCGATCTTCGACGAGGCCTACGAGCTGCCCCCCGAGGTGCGCGCATCCTTCCTGGATCGCGCCTGCGGCACCGACGGCGCACTCCGTGCCGAGGTCGAGGCCCTGCTCGCGGCCGCCGACCGGCCCGGCCCTCTCGACCGATCCCTCGACGAGGTGGCCGGCGCCATCGCCGCCGAGGCCACGCGTCCTCCGTCGGCCGACGCGGCCCTGGGCCGACGCGTGGGTCCCTGGCGCCTGATCGACGACGTCGGTGCCGGCGGCATGGGACGGGTCTTCCTGGCCGAGCGCGTCGAGGGCGGGTACGAACAGCGAGCCGCGCTCAAGATCCTGCGCTGGGAACTGGCCACCCCTCAGCTCGTGGACCGCTTCGGACGCGAGAGGCAGATCCTCGCTCGGCTCGAATCGCCCGCGATCGCGCGCCTGATCGACGGCGGGGTGGCCGACGACGGCCTGCCCTACCTGGCCATGGAGTACGTCGAGGGCGAGCCCATCGACACCTGGTGCCGGAACACGAGCGCCGATCTGGACCGCCGCCTGGATCTGTTCGTGGACGTGGCCGAAGCGGTCGACACCGCCCACCGCAACCTCGTGGTGCATCGCGACCTGAAGCCCTCCAACATCCTGGTCGACCACGAAGGGCGGGTACGCCTGCTGGACTTCGGGGTGGCGAGCATCGTCGACGAGGCCTCGCCCGACGCACGTCTCACGCACACGCGCCTGGCCCCGGCCACGCCTTCGTGTGCGGCTCCCGAACAGCTCACCGGCGGCGCGATCACCACCGCCACCGACGTCTGGGCTCTCGGCGTGCTGCTCTACGAACTGCTGACCGACGAGCATCCCTTCGACCTCGACGGCCCGACGCACGAGATCACCGCTCGCGTCCTCGGCGCCGAGATCGTCGCCCCGAGCCGGCGGGTACGTGACGACGCCCGTCGCCGACTGCGCGGCGATCTCGACAACATCGTGGCACGGGCGCTGGCCCGGGAACCGTCGGAGCGCTACGGATCGGTCTCGCGTCTCGTCGACGACCTGCGCCGACATCGCGCGGGGCTGCCGGTGTCGGCCCGCGCCGCCACGTGGCGCTACCGCACGACGAAGGCGATCGGTCGGCATCGGCGCGCGGTGACGGCCGCCGCGTTGCTGCTGGTGCTGGTCGCCTCGTCGACCGGCTTCCACACCTGGCGGCTGGCCCACGAACGCGATCGCGCCCGCGCGGAACAGCGAAAGGCCGAAGAGGTGACCACCTTCGTCCAGTCGTTGTTCGAGAGCAACGATCCGATCCGATCACAGGGCCAGGAGATCAGCGCCCGAGAACTCCTGGACCGTGGCGCCGTGAGGATCGAGTCCGAACTCGCCGACCAACCCGCCCTCGCGGGTCAGATGCACCACGTGGTCGGCCAGTTGTACACGAAGCTCGGGGACTATCCCTCGGCGCGCGACCACCTGGAACGGGCCGCGGGTCTCCGACGCGAGGCGCTGGGGCCACACGCCGTTCCCCTGGCCGAGAGTCTCGACCAGCTCGGGACGGTGCGTCAGACCCTCGACGACCTCGGCGGAGCGATCGAGGCCCAGACAGAAGCCCTGGCGATCCGGCGCCGTCACCCCGACGACGCCGTCGGGCTGGCCCGATCCCTGAACGAACTGGGCCTGACCCTGTCCTACCGCGGAGACTACGACGAAGCCGAACGTCGTCTGCGCGAAGCCTACGACCTGCGTGTGGAGGTCTCGGGGCCGAATCATCCGTCGACCGCGACGGTCCTCGGCAACCTGGGCCTGGCCATCAAGTGGAACGGGGACTTCGACCGCGCCGAACCGATCTACCGGCAGGTGCTCTCGATCCGCGAGGAGAACCCCGGGCGCATGAGTCCGGAGTACGCGGTCTCGCTCGACAACCTGGGCGTGCTGCTGGGACAGCGCGGCGACTTCGAGGAATCGGAGGAATGCTTTCGCGAAGCCCTGCGGATCCGTCGCCGAATCCTGGGCGAGGAGCATCCCGACGTCGCCATGAACCTCAACAACCTGGCGACGTTGTTCCGCGTGCAGGGGCGTCTCGACGTCGCCGAGCCGATCTACCGCCAAGTACTCGCGCTGAACCGCCGGATCCACGGCGACGGCCACCGCACCGTGGCCACGAACCTGCACAACCTGGCGTCGGTGCTCACCACCCGCGGCGATCACGCCGGAGCGGACTCCTGCCTGACCGCCGCGCTCGAGATCCGGCGTCGGGTGTACGGCGACGACCACATCGAGGTGGCGATGGCCCGCAACGAACTGGTGAACGTGCTGCTCCCGCTGGGCGAACTGGAGCGGGCCGACGAGGAGTCGGCCGCCGCCGTGCGCACCGCCCGCGCGAGCGTCGGCGAGAACAGCGCCGAACTCGCCAGCGCACTCGCGAACCGCGGCCGCGTGCTGCTCGAACTGGACCGACCGCTCGAGGCACGACGTGTCCTCGAGCGCTCCCTCGCTGCCCGCCGCGCCACACTCGCACCCGACCACTGGGAGACGGGCAGCGCGGCGGCCCTGCTCGGCGAATCACTCCTGCGACTGGGCGATGCCACGGCGGAGTCGCTGCTCGTCGAGGGCCACGAGATCCTGCGCGCCGCCCGCGGCGACGACTTCGCCTTCACACGGCGGGCACGCACCGTCCTGCGCGATCACTACCGGGCCACCGGCCGCATCGACGAGGCACGGTCCCTCGACCCTGGACGCGGCGAGTGATGAACGACCCGGCCCTACCGCCCGACGTGACGTCGCTGCTCCAACGTGTCCGGAGCGGAGACGACGACGCCCTGGACGACCTGATGCCGGTCGTCTACGAGGAACTCCGCCGCATCGCCCGGCGCCACCTGCGCGGGCAGGCGGCGGGGCACACGCTGCAGACGACCGCCCTCGTCCACGAGGCCTTCCTCCGTCTCGCCCGCGGGCGCCAAGCGGGATGGACCGACCGTGTCCATTTCTATGCCGTGGCGGCCACCGCCATGCGGCAGGTGCTGGTGGACCACGCCCGCCGCCGCGGGGCGAGCAAGCGGGGCGGCGATTACGACCGCGTGGGGCTCGCCACCGGTGACCTGGGCATCGACACCCAGGCCGAACTGATGGTCGAGATCGACGACGCCCTGCAGAAGCTCTCGGCGCTCGACCCCCGGCTGACGCGCGTCGTCGAGTGCCGCTTCTTCGCCGGCATGAGCGAGCCGGAGACGGCGGCCGCGCTGGGTGTGACCGACCGCACGGTTCGCCGCGACTGGGTCAAGGCCCGGGCGTGGCTGCACCGGGAACTCGACGGCACGACCGATTGACCGGCGTTCCCGCCGGCGCCGACCGGAGTTCACCGGGGCCCGAGTCGGGGTCTCCCCCCCGTGGTCCCACACCACGCGACGTCTAGGCTCCGGGGGTGAACACGAACCCCGGAGGCGCGACATGCCGACTCCCGACGCCCGCCGCGACCTGATCGTCACCCTTCGCGACGCGCCGCCCCTGCCCTGGCGCGTGTCCCTGTTCATGCCCACCCACCGGACGGGCAACCAGGTCCGGCAGGACCCGATCCGCTTCGGCAATCTGGTGGACGAGGCCGAGGAACAGATCCGTGCCTGCGAGGGCGGCCGCCTGTCCGCCGAGTTCCAGGAGATGCTGCGTCCGGCCCGGGACCTGATCGAGGACCAGGACTTCTGGAACCGTCAGAACGGCGGGCTGGCGGTCTTCCTCGACCCCGACGGGATGGAAGTCCTGCAACTCCCGGACGAGTTCACCGAACGCTGCGTGGTGAACGAGCGCTACCACGTGAAGCCGCTCCTGCCGCGCCTGACCGGCGACACGCAGTACTACGTGCTGACCCTGAGCCGCAACGACGTCCGTCTGCTGCGCTGCACGCGCGACACCGTCGAGCAGCTCCCGCAGGGCGAGATTCCGGCGAGTCTCGAAGGAGCCCTGGGACGCGAGGTGGAACACGAGTCGCTGCAGGGGCACATCACCCACCGCCAGGGTGGCCCCGGCCGACTGACCTTCCACGGTCACGGCAAGGGCGACGACGACCGGGCCGAGGAACTGGTGTCGTTCCTGCAGAAGGTCGACGCCGCGGTCGAAGATCGGCTCGCGTCGAAGCGTGGGCCGGTGGTGCTCGCGGGGACCGACGCCGTGACGTCGGCCTACCGCAAGCACAGCCGTCTGGACGCGCGCATCGTCGAGACGACCGTGTCGGGCAGTCCGGACGATCACACCGACGTCGAGCTGCACGATCGCTCCTGGCCGCTCGTCGAGGCCACGCTCGACGCGCCCTTCGAACGCGCGCTGTCCGAGTACGCACGGTTGGCCGGAACGGGTCTGACCGCCGATCGCCTCGAAGAGGTCCTGACCGCGGTCTCCGAGGGGCGGGTACGAACCCTCGTCGTGGCGATCGACGCCGAGCACTGGGGACGTCTCGACTCCGACACGAACACGATCGAGACCCACGAGACCAGGCATCCCGGTGACGAGGACCTCGTCGATCGCGCGGCCGTGCTGGGTCATGGCCGCGGCGCCGAAGTGGTCTACGCGGTGACCGCCGACATGCCCGGAGGGCGGCCCCTGGCGGCCGTACTCCACGGCTGACCTCGAGCGGAACGCGTTCCGCGCCGGCGATCCCCGAGGGACGGGGCCGGGCCCGTCCCCATGCGGCATCCGGTCGCACGCCGCACCATGGCGCACGCACCCCGAACGGGCGAGGAGGCCGTCGACATGATCCACCGTTGCACCATCACCCGAATCATCTCCGGCATCGCGATCGCGATCCTGCTCGGGCCCGTGTCGGTCGTCGCCTCGAACCAGGGGTCGACACGCGACGACGACGCGATCCGGCAGGCCCTGTACACCGAGTTCGTGGTGAACGACCAGATTCGCACTGGGGAGATCGACGTCGACGTCCGCGACGGCATCGCCGAACTCGCCGGCACGGTGCAGAACGCCGCCGCTCATCACGAGGCCCTGCGGCTCGCCGAGGCCGTCCGGGGCGTCCGTGGTCTGGTCGACCGCATCGAGGTGATCGCGCCCGAGGTCGAAGACACCCTGATCGCCCAGCACGTCACCGGCCTGTTGCTCGACGATCCCGTCGCCGACTTCGGAACCGTGGTCGTCGAGGCCGATGCCGGAGTGGTGACCCTGCGCGGTACCGTCGACTCGAATGCCGAGAGCGTGCACGCCGTCGACCTGGCGCGATCGGTGAAGGGCGTGCGCGAGGTCGTCAACGCGATCGCCATCGAGACCGACGCCGAACGCAGCGACGCCGACATCGCCGCCGACGTCCGCACCCGACTGGACGACGACGCCGCCCTGAGCCGTCGCTTCGTCGAGGTCGAGGTCGACGATGCGGTGGTACGGCTCGACGGAACCGTCGGCAGCCTGGAGGAAGTCCGGCGCGCGCGGTCGCTGGCCTGGGTGCTCGGGGTCGAAGACGTGGTGACCGAAGACCTCGAGGTCGACGTCGATCGCGACCTCGAGCTGCGCCCACCCCCCACGGAACGCAGCGACCGCGCCGTCCGCAGCGCCATCGTCGACGCCTTCGAGCTCGACCCACGCCTGCAGCCTCCCTTCCCCGAGATCCGGGTCGACAACGGTGCGGTCACGCTCCGCGGTGAGGTCGACACGATCGCCCAGGAGGAGGCCGCGGTCGAGGACGCCGGCCTGGTCGCCGGGGCCGGTCCGATCCACGATCTGCTCGAGGTGACACCACCCGAGGTTCCCGACGACGACGCGCTCCGTCGCGCCGCCGAGACCGCTCTCGAGCACGACGCGTGGTTGCACGACGACGACGTCGGGGTGCGCGTGTTGTCGGGCCGCGCCGACCTCATGGGCCGCGTGGCCACCATGCGCGAACGTGCCCGCGCGGAACGCGTGATCGGACGGATCCCCGGCATCGCCCACGTCGACAATCTCCTTCAGGTCGCCGACGCCCCCGACGAACCCTACGACGACGAGGAACTCCTGGCTGCCGTCGAGGATCAGCTGTGGTGGAGCACGCGGGTCGACGCGCGCCAGATCGACGTCCAGGTCGACGGGGGTGTGGCCCATCTGTACGGCCGCGTCGATTCGTGGCACGAGCGACGTGCCGCCGAGGACGAAGCACGCCAGACCGACGTGGCCGCCGTCGTCAACCACATCGAGGTCGACGGACCAGGCGAACGTCCTGCCCTCGAGATGCAGTAGCACGCCTCCCGCCGGGCGTTGCGCGTCCAGCAGGAACCCCTAGACTCCTCGGGTCGACCTGCGCCCGAGGAGCACCGTGCCCGAGTCCGCCGCCCACCCGCTCATGGGCCAGCTCTTCGCGTTGGCCGCGCCGATCTGCTGGTCGATCGCGATCATCCTGTTCCGGGTTTCGGGCCAATCGGTGCCTCCGGTCGCGCTCAACCTGTTCAAGAACTCGCTGGCCCTGGTCCTCTTCACGGCCACGCTCCTCGTCCTCGGGAGCACGCCGGCGACCGGGGCGTCCTCGCGCGAGGTCTGGCTGTTGATCGCCAGCGGCGCCATCGGCATCGGTCTGTCCGACACCTTCTTCTTCATGTGCCTCAACCGCGTCGGCGCCGGCCTGCAGGCCATCGTGAACACGAGCTACAGTCCGGTGATCATCGGGCTCAGCGTGATCTTCCTCGACGAACGACTCACGCTGCTGCAATCAGTGGGCGCACTGCTGATCGTGACCGCGGTGCTTGCCGTGGGCTGGGTCCGCGATCGAACCGCCCGCGCCCACGTGCCCCATCGGGTGAGCGGCATCCTCTTCGGTCTGGCCGGCACCACGACGCAGGGGATCTCGATCGTCATGGTCAAGCCGGTGCTCGAGGAGAATCCCGTGGTCTGGGCCACGTGGTGGCGACTGCTCGGCGGGCTGGCCGTCGGCGCGCTCATCATGCTCGCCTCGAAGGACCAGCGGGCCACGCTACCGGCCCTGCGCAACCGGGCGGTGTGGCCCGTGATGATCGCCGGCGCGATCATGGGCACCTACGTGTCGCTGCTCTTCTGGATCGGCGGGATGAAGTACGCGCCCGCCTCCATCGCGGCCGCACTGAACCAGACGGCCACCCTGTGGACCTTCCTGCTGGCCGTGATCGTCCTGCGCGAACCCACCACCCGCCGCCGCCTCGCGGGGCTGCTGCTGGGAGTCGCAGGGGTGTTCCTGGTGACCATCCAGACCCTGCAGGGCAACTGACCGCCGCCACCGGTTCTTGCCCACCGAACGTGGCACCTGCTAGTGTCGACCGATGTCCCGAGGCCGGCTCGCGTTCCGCTCCGCCCCGGGTTTCCCCTCGTGTTCGCCTCGCCTCGACACCCCTGAGGAGCTCCCCATGCGGCGCATCGTGCCCGTACTCGCGCTCTTGCTCGCCTTCGTCCCGCACGCGAAGGCCTCCGTCGACCACCACGTCACCTACCACACCCCCGACGGCGGATACGCGCAGGGACCGCGCTGCGCCACGCCCGACGTCGACTTCGTCCAACAGCGCCAGGTGACCGAAGAGGTCCGCCGCTGGATCGAGAAGAACGGCGATCCCTCGCTGGCCAAGTCGACCGTGACCATTCCCGTGGCCTTCCACGTGGTGCGCGGGGACAACGGCGAGTGGGACGTCACCGATCAGCAGATCGAGGACCAGCTCGCGGTACTGAACGACGGCTTCGCGACCACGAACTTCCGCTTCGAGCTCGACAGCATCAACCGCGTGAACAACACGGCCTGGTCGCGCCACCAACCGGGCACGTCGACCGAGGTCCAGATGAAGACGGCTCTCGCCGTCGATCCGCTCACCACGCTGAACTTCTACATCTGCAACATCGGGGGCGGCATCCTCGGATACGCCACCCTGCCCTTCTCCTATCCCGAGGACAGCCCGATCCACGGCGTGGTCTGTCTGTACTCCTCGCTTCCGGGTGGCAGCGCCGCGCCCTACAACCTCGGCGACACGGGCACGCACGAGGTGGGACACTTCGTGGGCCTGTACCACACCTTCCAGGGCGGATGTGGCGACGGCGACCAGGTCGACGACACGCCCGCCGAGGGCAGCCCGGCCTTCGGATGCCCCACCGGACGCGACACCTGCCCCAGCCCCGGCCTCGACCCGATCGACAACTTCATGGACTACAGCGACGACGCGTGCATGGTCCGCTTCACGCCGGGTCAGTCCGATCGCGCCGATCAGTTGATGGCGACCTACCGCCCGGCGATGGTGCAGGCGGGCTCGATCGTGCCGGCGCAGATCGAGGTCACTGCTCCCGACCTGCTCTACTACCTGCCCGAGGGTGGCGCGGCCACGGCCGAGATCGGGATCGCCAACCTGGCCGGCGTGGACGCGGCCGACCTGGAGTGGGAGATCGTCGACCGCGATCCCTCCCGTACCCCTTGTGACTGGCTGACCGCCGACCCGACGTCCGGCGTGACCGCGGCCGGGGCTTCGTCGACGGTCACGGTGGACCTCGACGCGACGGGGCTGACGACCGGAACCTACGACTGCGAGCTGATCGTCTCGAGCAACGATCCGGCCACGTCGACCGTCGTCGTTCCGGTGGAGATGAACGTCGGGATCCAGCGACAGGTGAACGCGGTCGTGCGCTGGTCGGCGCCGTCCGCCGTGGCGCTGTTCTCGACGCCCGACGGTTCTGGGCGTCCCCTGAGCGAGGCCGAGGCCTGGAGCGGGGTGGAAGGCGAAACCCCGACCGTGGTCGACGCCACGATCGAGGTCCGGCTGACCAACGAGCGCGGCGAAGCACTCGCGGGATATCCGGCGGAGAAGATCAGCGTGCGCTCGACCGAGGGCGGATGGTCGCAGTGCGAAACCGATCGCGTGATCGCCGACGCCGACACCGATGCCGATGGCAACACCACCATCTCGGGCGCGCTCTTCGCCCGCGGGGCCACCCTCAACGGTGAACTGCTGCGCCTCGACCTCGACGATCCGGATCTGGCGACGGTGGCCTACATCGCGGCAGGGTCCGGACTCGACGTCCGTGTCCACAGCGCCGACATCAGCGGTGACGGGACGGTCGACCTGGTCGACATCGGTGCCTTCGCCCAGGACTACGACGGCGACTACTCCTTCCGCAGCGACTTCGTCTGGGACGGCGTCCTGGACCTCTCCGACGTGGGACGCCTGATCGAGGGCTTCTCCACCAGCTGCCCGGCCCCGGCCGTGGCGCGCCGTGCCCCGGCCGACGGGGAGCTGGCCGTGGTCTTCCCGCCGCGAGCCGCCGTCTCGGATGCAGACGGAACCATCACGGCCCACCTCGAACTGAGAGGGTCCGTCGCACGGGCCGGGATCCGTGGCTTCGACGCGCGGATCGCCACCTCGGACAACCTCGATCTGGTCGACGTACAGCTTCCCGAGGGTGCGATCAACATCGGTGGCGACGGCGAACTCACCGTGGGCCTGCCCTCGACGCTCCGTGCGTCGTCGAACCGGAGTTCGGTCCGCCTGGCGACCCTGCGGCTGCGGGCCCGCGACGGCTTCCCCGCCCGGGTCTTCCTGCGCGGCGGCTCGCACGGACAGGGCCTGCCGCAGGTGGCCGTCGAGGGCGAGGTCCGCAGTGTGGACGTGCGGTCGGCGGTCGTGGATCTCCCGTCGTCGCTGCTCGAGGAGTCGGCCGACACGGGCGACGTCTCCACCATGCCGCGCCGCGCCCTGAGTGCGACGCCGAACCCCTTCAACCCGAAGACCACGTTCCGCTTCGCGCTCGACCGCGCATCGACGGTCCAGCTGCGGGTGTACGACGTGTCCGGACGTCTGGTGCGCGACTTCGGGCTGGGAACTCGGCCCGCCGGTCCCGTCGAGGTGCAGTGGAACGGCACCGACGACTCCGGCCGGACGGTGGCGAGCGGAGTCTACCTCGTCCGCCTGGTCACGCCCGAACGCAGGGAGACCCTGCGCACCGTGCTCCTGAAGTAGGAGCGCGCGCCTCAGCCGAAGTAGTCCACCTTGCAGCCGCAGCCGTCCCACATGCGGTCG
>CAZQHE010000062.1:0-3883 GCA_964593155.1 uncultured bacterium | reverse complement strand
CGCGCCTCAGCCGAAGTAGTCCACCTTGCAGCCGCAGCCGTCCCACATGCGGTCGTAGGTCTGCAGACGATCGTCCACGAACGCCTCGGCCGCAGCGCGGTCCTCCATGCGACGCAGGAGGATGCACCCGTCCTCGGGGTGCTCCTCCTGACACACCACGTGGCCGCGGTGCCGCAGGATCCTCAGCATTCCGGCCAGATTGGTGTTCTCCTCGCGGAGGACCTCGGAGGCCTCGAGCAGGGGCTCGAGGTCCTCGGGCGCGAGTTCGACCACCTTCTCGCGCCGGAGGTCGTCGGCAAGGGATGAGATCGACACGGTCGCCTCCTTCGACGGTCGGGACGTCAGACGAGATCCCGGGGGATCCTTCGCGTCCAGTTCCTCGAGTACACGCGTCGTTCTCCCTCCCAGGCATCGAGCTGGGCGTGCAGGTGGAAGAACCCGGAGTCGGACGTCAACACCGTGCACGTGCGCGCGCTGACCTCCCATGCGCCACGTCGTAGACGATAGCGCCAGCGGGCCTCGCCCCGCGCGGTGTCGGCGTCGTCGTCCTGGACCGTGTACCACTCCTGAGAGCTCTCCTCGAAGTCGAGTTCGATGTCCTCGAGGCGGACCAGGCCCTCGTCCTTGAGAACGTCGAGCGTGGCCCGGTCGGTTGCGAGATCGCGATGGACCTTCCAGCCGTGCTGCCGGGGGTGGATCCGCCGCGCGGGTGTCCCGGGGGCCGTGATCGGTTCCTCGAAGGGACGCAGCTCGGCGTCCTCGGAGCGCGGCGGACGAACGGGGAGCGTCATCGTGCTCAGTCCCCCGACCACGGACAGCTCGGCCACCTCGGGCGGCGTCCACGCGAGCGGCCAGTACGAGGTCGACACGGCCAGCCGCAGACGGTGGCCGGCCGGGAAGGTGTGGGCCACGTGGTTCATGTCGACCCGCACGCGGTAGCGGCGCCCCGGCTCGAGGGGTTCCGGGTGCTCGTGGCCGTCGCGGTGGGTGAGGTTCAACAGTCCGTAGGTCACGCGGTTCGCGCGGTGATCGGTCCGCACGTCGGACAGACGCACCGCCACCATGGCGATCGGTCGATCGGCACTCAGCTCGAACTCGACGATGGGCGCGCCGAGGATCTCGAGGTCGTCCTCGAGGGGTTCGCTGTCGAAGACCAGGGCGCCGCCGTCCTCCTCGCGCTGGTCGCCGGGGAGATCGGGAGGACCCGCGTAGCTGCACCACTTGCCGGCGTACAGTCCGAGCCGCAGGGGCGAGCACACGGTGAACTCGGATTCCGGGACGTCGCGGTCGTCCGGCTCGAGGCGGAGCGGCGACAGCTTCCACCGGCGCGGCTCGATCCGCGGTGAGGGCCATCCCGTTTCGGCGACCCACCGACCCGGTCGTTCCTGGTAGTGGGTGCTCGGCGAGACGCTGTCCTGCATCCAGGCACGCAGGCGTGGTTCGTCGTCCAGGCCGCGGTCCTCGCCCTTCAACCAGTGGTCCCACCAGCGCAGCGACTCCTGCAGGAAACCGATCGCCGGTCCCGGCACCCCGTCGTGCGGGTAGCGATGGCTCCACGGCCCCACCAGGCCGTGGGCACCGATGCTGTCGACCAACCGGAACACGCTGTTCGAGTAGCCGTCGGCCCATCCGCTCACGACCAGCACCGGACACCGGATCCGGGCCGGGTCCTCGCACACCGACGCGTGCTTCCAGTAGTGATCGCGGCGCTGGTGCCGCAGCCACGTCTCCAACCACAACCCCGAGCCGTCCAGGCGCCGGTACCACAGCTCGCGCCAGTCCTCGCCCACGACCTCGGGGTCGGGAGGCATGGAGTTGCGGTGGAACATGATCGACGCCCACGACAGGTTGTCCCCGAGCAGGCAGCCTCCCATGTAGTGGACGTCGTCGGCGTAGCGATCGTCGCTCGAACAGACGCTGATCACGGCTTTCAACTCGGGCGGTTGCAGAGCGGCGATCTGAAGGCCGTTGAACCCGCCCCACGAGATGCCGACCATGCCGACCGAGCCGTCGCACCACGGCTGGTCGGCGATCCAGCGGATGATCTCGACGCCGTCGTCGAGTTCCTGCTGCAGGTACTCGTCGGTGAGCAGACCTTCGGAATCCCCGCTGCCCCGCATGTCGACCCGCAGGCAGGCGTAGCCGTGGCCCGCGGTCCACGCGTGGTTCATGCTGTCGCGCACACGGGTCCGGTCACGTCGGCGGTACGGAATGTACTCGAGGATCGCCGGTACCGGCTCGTTCTCGGCGTCGACCGGTATCCACACGCGTGCGGCGAGTTTCACCCCGTCGGACATCGTGATCCAGACCGTCTCCTCGGCCCGGACGGACACCGGCAGTTCGGTTTCGACCTTCGGTCTCTTCGTCACGTCCATCACACCCGTTCGCCGTCGACCTCGAATCCCATGAGCTCCCGGCACCGGTCCCAGCGCCGGAGCAATTCGTCCTCGTCGTCGGCTCCGAGATACACGACCGCCATCCGGTAGCTGTAGGAGTCCTGATCGCGCAGATCGCTGAGGCACTGCCCCTCGCGGCACTGGACGACGACGATCGTTCCCGGCAATTCCTCCCGCACCCGGGCGAGGTCGCCCTCGTCGGGCACACGCGTGATCGTTCCGTCCTCGAACGCGCGCAGCTGACACTTGGCGGCACAGCCGTACTCGCCCTCGCGCTGCATGGGCTCGGGCTCCTCGCCGGTGGCCAGGTGCACCAGCACGTCGTGGTTGGAGAAGCCGTCGACCTTGTGGAACAGATCACTGTGTGACTGCGAGATCCTCGTGTTCGTCTCGAGCACCCAGAGGTGATCGTCCTCGTCGTCGTAGAAGATCTCGATGTTGAAGGGCGACTCCCGAAAACCCACCTGGTCGAGCACCCGGCGGACGAGATCGGCGGCACGATCCTGCACGTCGGACGGCAACCGCGACGGATACTGGTAGCGGAAGAAGGAATGCGTGCCCGGGTAGTTCAGCGAGTCGATCATCCCGTGGACCTGCACCTTGCCGTCGTGGACGTAGCCTTCGACGGTGTGCTGACTCCCCGAGAGGATCTGCTCGGCCACGCACCAGTGGCCTCGGACGTGCGCCACCTCCTCGGGCAGGTCCAGATGATCGAGGATGTCGTCGAAGGGCTCGGCGAAGCGGCCGATCCCGCGGCGGATCTGCTCCACCGCCCGTCCGAGCTCGTCCTCGCCGTCGATCCGGAAGCCGAGCTGCGAGGCGAAGGCCTTCACCGGCTTCAGCCAGAAGGGATAGTCGAGCTCCACCCGGTCGGCGATGCGGTCGTCGAAGGGATCGAGAGCCTGGAAGCGCGGCACCGCGTCGGGAGCGACGGCCCTCTGGTCGAGACGGCTCCAGTACTTGTGCTCGCAACGGACCACGGCCTCGAGCGGACAGCCGGGAGTATCGTACTCGTGCTGGAGGATCGGGACCATGAGACTGACCGGGAAGTCCCAGAATCCGATGACCGCGTCGATGCTACGCGGAAAGCCGTCGAGGCGCGCCTCGGCGTCGGCCAACCACTCGCGGACCGGGAACTCGTCCACGCCCTGGACGGCGTTCAACGGCAACAGTTCGTGGTACTCGTAGTGATCGCGATCGCGAACCGCGTCGAGCTTGCTGCGATTGAATTCGTCGAGCCCGACGACGAACACGTTCTTGCTCATGGCACGGGCCTCACCGTGATCGGAATGGATCGTCTCCAGTGATCACGGTAGGACTCGCGGCACCGGGCCGACGATGGGGAGGTCCATGAGAGGCGCCGGGGGGATTCCGGATCCGCCCGCGCCCTCCGACGCCCTCACACCTCGTCCGGCTCGCAGGAGCTCTCGCCAACCTCGCGCTCGCAGACCAGCAGGTCGAGCCCCGCCGGGTCGTCGAGCAGTTGC
>CAZQHE010000061.1:10183-23533 GCA_964593155.1 uncultured bacterium | reverse complement strand
GTCCTGCGCCGTGGCCTTTCTCGTGTTGGTGGCCTTCTCCGTGGCCGTGCCCATGGCCGTGGGATTGCCCGTGCCCGTGCCCGTGCCCATGACCGTGCCCGCCGCAGGCCGCGTTCTCGTTCATCGCCTCGACGGTGCCGGCCTTCACGGCCTCGACCACGTCGGCCACGTGCGGAGCGGGGCTCGCGTAGACCTCGATGCCGGCGTCGTGCAGGCCCTGCCAGGCCCGGCGGCCCACGCCCGCGCCGGCCACGGCGTCGACGCCGAGCGCGCGCAGGGTGTCGACGTGCTGGCACACTCCGGGGTGGGTGTGGCAGTTCGGGTTGGCGCGGGTGTCGATCTGACCGGACTCGGTGTCGACGATCGTGAAGAAGGGAGCGCGTCCGAAGTGTCCCACGGTCTCGCTCTCGAGACCGCGGTCGTCGCGGCTGGGAATGCAGAGTTTCATGGTGATCGCCTCTCCGTGGCGGAATGCGGTCGGCGGATCCCTGTCCGCCTTGATTCGTGCATATGCACATTATCAGCACCAACGGAGATCGCCGCTACGACTGTGTGACCCGACTTCGAATTGGTGCAGGTGGATCAGCGGCCGAGGTAGAACTCGAGCATCCGGGCGAAGCGCGGCGACTCGATCTGGTCGAGCAGGGCCCGGTTGAGACCCTCTCGCCGCGGCGAGTCCGACGGCAGGACGAAGGCGTAGTCCTGGCGTTCGATCCTCTCGGGGAGGACCTCGAGGTCGTCGCCACCGTGTTCGCGGATCTCCCACCGCAGGATCGGCGCGTCGTGGACCACGGCGTCGAACTCCCCGCGGGCGAGAGCGCGCACGGCCGCCCGCGTGGTTTCGAACTCCCGTGGCTCGATCTCGAGTTCGCGGCTCAGATAGGTCGCACCGGTGGTGGCGCGGACGGCGCCCACCTGCAGGCCCGGCAGGTCGGAGGGGCCCTCGATCCCCTGGGCCAGGCTCTGCACGGTCAGGGCGGTGGCGATGGAGGCGGTGAAGAAGGAGATCACGATGATGCTCGCGAACATCCAAACCAGGGCGACCACGCGGCCACCGATCGACACGGGCGCCTTGTCGCCGTAGCCCACCGTGGTCATGGTCACCGCCGCGAACCAGAACGACGACCACAGTCCGCGGGTCGTCTCCGCCTGGAACTCGTCGGGGTTGCGGCGCCGCTCGAACAGCCAGACGACGACGCCCACGCCCAGCAGGAGCACCGCGAGCGCGCCGACCGCGCGGAGGAAGTCCCACGAGACGACGCGGGCGAGGACGGTCGTCCAGGGCGAACCCGCAGACGGTGCCGCGATGGCCAGCCCGGAGCTGAGGAAGGGGTGCATGAAGTCCAGGCGCTGCTCGCGGGCCGCGGTCACGGTGGTCGCGCCCACGCCGACGTCGGCCTCCCCCGCGGCGATTCCCTCGAGCATGGTGTCGAGTCCGACGACCTCGAAATCGTAGGGTACCTGGCGGTCCTCGGCGATTCCGCGCCAGAGATCCACGCTGATCCCCGAGAACTCGCCGTCGCCCTCGTCGATCACGAAGGGCGGGGCCACGCGCAGCAGCACGCGCAGGGGCTCGTCGGCCGCGGGCTGGGCCGCCGCACTCGCCGCCATCGCGAGCAGGACCGGAATCAGGAGGTTTCGCATGCCCGCGAGGCTCGCCCAGCGCCCCCCGCAGGTCAAGCACGAGGCCCGCGACTTGATCCCGGTCCCCGTGCGCGCGTACCTTGGGCGGTCCGCGCCCGCCGATCCCGGCGCACCCTCTTCCAGGAGATCCTCCGATGATCCAGATCCACGCGAAGCCGACCGGGCTGCTCGCGCTCGCCGTGGCGCTGAGCGTCCTCGCGGCGCCGGCGGCGGCCAACACCCTGCTCGAGGAATGGACGGGCCCCTACGGCGGCGTGCCGGCCTTCGAGCGCATGCAGCTCGAGGACCTGCAGCCCGCCATCGAGCAGGCCATGGCCGAGCACCTGCGCGAGCTCGACGCCATCGCCATGAAGAAGTCCGTGCCGACCTTCGAGAACACCATCCTCGAGATGGAGACGTCCGGCCGCACCCTCGACCGGGTCTTCACCTACTACGGTATCTGGAGCTCGAACCGGTCGTCACCGGAGTTCCGGGAGATCCAGCGCGAACTCGCACCGAAGATCAGCGAGTACTCGTCGAAGATCACGCAGAACGCTCCGCTCTTCGCGCGGGTGAAGGCGGTGTACGAGAGCGACGAGATGCAGCGTCTGCGTCCGGACGAGCAGCGGCTCGTGCAGCTGGTCTACGATCGCTTCGCGCGCAACGGCGCCGAACTCGAGGGTGCGAAGAAGGAGCGCTACGCCGAGATCCAGCGTCGCCTGGCCGAGCTGTACACGCAGTTCTCGAACAACGTGCTCGCCGACGAGGAGGGCTACGTGCTCTACCTCGACGAGACACAGCTCGGCGGCCTGAGTGAGGCCTTCGTGAAGGCGGCCGCGCAGGCGGCAGCCGAGCGGGGGCACGAGGGGAAGTACGCGATCCTGAACACGCGGTCGTCGATGGAGCCCTTCCTGACCTTCAGCGACGAGCGGGAGCTGCGCGAGAAGGTGTGGCGGACCTACTACTCGCGCGGCGACAACGGCGACGAGCACGACAACAACGCGATCATCGCCGAGATCCTGCAGCTGCGGCACGAGCGCGTGCAGCTGCTCGGATACGACAACTTCGCGCAGTGGCGACTCGAGAATCGCATGGCGAAGACCCCCGAGGGTGCCATGGAACTCATGGCGGCGGTGTGGCCCGCCGCCCTGGCCCGGGTGGAGGAAGAGGTCGCCGACATGCAGGCCCTGGCCGACGCCGAGGGGGCCGACATCACCATCGAGCCCTGGGACTACCGCTACTACATGGAGAAGGTCCGCCAGGACAAATACGACCTCGACAGCGACGAGGTGAAGCAGTACCTGCAGCTCGACCGGCTGGTCGACGCCATGCACTACGTAGCCGGCGAACTCTTCGGCTTCGACTTCACCGCGGTACCCGAGGGTACGGTGCCCGTGTTCCACGAGGACGTCGTCGTCTACGAGGTCACCGACCGCGACACGGGCGACCACGTCGGCCTGTGGTACCTGGACGCCTACGCGCGACCGGGCAAGCGTTCCGGTGCGTGGGCGACGACCTACCGTAGCCACCACACGCTCGACGGTGTGTCGACGGTTCTCGCCGCGAACAACTCGAACTTCATCGAGGGGGCGCCCGGCGAGCCGGTGCTGATCTCGTGGAGCGACGCCGAGACTCTCTTCCACGAGTTCGGCCACGCCCTGCACTATCTGACGTCGAACGTCGACTACCCCGGCCTGAACGGCGGTGTGCGCGACTACACCGAGTTCCAGTCGCAGTTGCTCGAACGCTGGATCTTCACCGAGCCCGTGCTCGAGACCTACCTGGTGCACCACGCGACCGGCGAGCCGATCCCCGACGACCTGGTGCAGAAGCTCGAGCGAGCCGCGACCTTCAACCAGGGCTTCGCCACCACGGAGTACCTGGCCTCGGCCCTGATGGACATGAAGTACCACACGATCGACCCCACGGGGATCGATCCCGACGCCTTCGAACGCGAGCAGATGGCAGCGATGGGTGCACCCGAGGAGATCCCCATGCGGCATCGCTCGCCGCACTTCGGGCACGTTTTCTCGGGCGAGGGCTACGCGGCGGGCTACTATGGCTACATCTGGGCCGACGTGCTCACGGCCGACGCTGCCGAGGCCTTCGAGAACGCTCCGGGCGGCTACTACGACCAGGCCCTGGCCGAGAAGATGGTCGAGCACCTCTTCGCGCCGCGCAATGCGATCGATCCGGCCGAGGCCTACCGGCAGTTCCGCGGACGCGACGCCGCCATCGACGCTCTCATGCGCGCGCGGGGATTCCCCGTGGCCGGTGGGGGCGGGACGTCGTCGATGGGCGATGCGCGAGAGTAGCGACGCTCTCGTCCCGAACACGAAGGGCCGCGGACTTCCGGTTCGCGGCCCTTTCGTTCCGGTCGGGGTCCGCGTGGGTCAGGGAACGACGATCCGCGGGATGTGCGACGACAGGCGCGCGAGCACCTCGTAGTTCAGCACGTGGGTGCGCTCACCGAAGGCTCCCACGGAGATCTCGCCGTCGTCCTGTTCGCCGATGAGCACGACCTCGTCGCCGATCCGCGCCTGCGGCACGTCGGTCACGTCGACGGTCATCATGTTCATGCTGACCGTGCCGACGATCGGGCACGGGTGTCCGTGCACGAGCACGCGGCCCATGTTGCCCTGCCCTCGGGGCAGCCCGTGAGAGTAGCCCACCGGCACCGAGGCGATGCGGGTCTTGTGCAGCGTCTGGTGGCTGAGGCCGTAGCCGACGAAGGCCCCGGCGGGTACCGTGGTCAGGCTCATGATCCGGCTCTTCCAGCTCAGGATGCGCGCCAGCTTGGCGCGCCCGCTCTTCGCGCGCTCCATACCGGTGCGCAGGTAGAAGAGGCGTGTCTCCTCGCTGGGCCAGTAGCCGTACTGGGCGATTCCGATCCGTACACGCTCGTAGATCGCGTCGGGGTAGTTGAACACCGCGGCCGAACAGGCGACGTGCCGCTCGATCTCGGTGAGGTCGTTCTCCTCGAGGCGGTCGATGCGGCGGCGGAAGGTCTGGAGCTGCTCGGTGATCCGGTAGTAGTTGGCCGACGACTCCGCCCCGCTCAGATGCGTGCACATACCCTCGACCCGCAGGTGCTGCGGATGCGTGTGGGCGCGGCGGATCGCCGCCTGCAGCGAACGTTCGGTGAGTCCGGTCCGGTACAGGCCCGTCTCCACCTCGAGGTGCACGCGCGCCGGCTTGCGGACCTTCTTCGCGGCGCGGATCGCGGTGTCGAGACGACCGAGGTCGAAGACGAAGAACGAGATGTCGTTCTCGATGGCCCACGCCACGTCCTCGGTCGCGAGGTGGCCCATGATCATGATCGAACTGTCGGCGGTGCTGGCCTCGAGGACGTCGGAGGCCTCCTGCGCGCTGAACACCGCGAAGTGTCGTACGCCGCAGCGCTCGGCCATGGGGACGTAGACGTCGATGCCGTGCCCGTAGGCGTTGCCCTTGACCACCGAACAGAACTTCGCAGCGCGCCCGATCACGCGACGCAGGAACCGGAGGTTCGAGCGCACCCGGCTCTCGCGCAGTTCGATCCAGTTCGAGGGCTTCATCCTTCCCGTTCGCTCCGTTCCGGATCGAGGATCGCGTGGATCGTGTCGGTCAGCAGGTCGCTGCCCGGCTCGAGCAGCGCGTCGGGGAAGTCGTAGCCGTTGCCGTGCAGGGCCGGCTGGTCGACGCCCGAGCCCAGGCCGAAGAGCACGCCGCGGAAGCGCGAGGTGAAGTGACCGAAGTCCTCCGACCAGGCATAGGGGTGGTCGCGCCAGATCACCTGCATGCCGCGTGCCCGGGCCGTGCGGTCGACCAGGTCGACGAGTTCGCGGTCGCACGGGCTCGCCGGGAACTCCTCGGTCCACGAGATCGAGGCCTCCAGACCGAACGAGGCGGCGACGCCGCGGGAGAGGTCGGTGGCGCGCTCGGCGAGCCGGTCGATCACCGGCTCCTCGTGGGCGCGCAGCGTGGCCATGACGCGGCCGTCGCCCGGACTGGTGCCGAAGGCGGGGCCGCCGACCTCGACGCCGACCACGGTCACCTGCCCCGTCTCGTGCAGCGCGGTGGCGTTCTGGGGCAGGGCGGCGAGCGCCTGCGAGAGAGCGGCGGCGGCGGGAACCGGGGTCCGGCCCTCCTGCGGTTCTGCGGCATGGGCGCTGCGACCGTGGAGGTCGACGATCATCCCCCGCGACGCGCTCGCGAAGACCTCGTGGCGCAGGACGACCGCTCCGAGGGGCTGGCCCGGCAGATTGTGCTGGGCGATCGCGAAGTCCGGCCGCAGCGGGGCGAAGGCCGGATCCTCGATCACGGCGTGCGCGCCCGCGCCGGTCTCCTCGGCCGGCTGGAAGAGCACGACCACGCGGCCGCGCCGGGGACGGGCCGCCGCGATCCGGCGGGCGACGCCGACCACGATCGTCATGTGGCCGTCGTGCCCGCACAGGTGCGCGGTGCCCGGCGTCTCGGACGTATACTCCAGCGAGGGGTCGTCGGGCAGCGGCAGGGCGTCCATGTCGCCGCGCACGAGAACGGTGGGGCCGTCTTCGACGCCCGCGAAGACGGCTGCGATTCCGTGACCGCCGAGGCCGTCGACGATCTCGTCGGGCTCCAGCGGCTCGAGCTCGGAGCGGAGGATCTGCGCGGTGCGCTCCTCCTGGCCGGAACGTTCGGCGGCCCGGTGCAGGCGCCGACGCAGCTCTCGGGCGTCATGGATCATCGTGTCCTCCGACGTCGTCGATCGGGCTCAGAGCCGTTCTCGGCGCGCCTGACATGCCTTTGCGCCGATTCTCCGGACCGGTTCCCACGATGTATCAATAGCAGCCGCGGGTGCCAGGGTGTAGGGTGAACTTGCGAGCCCTTCCTCCTCTCCTCACAATGTCCGAATCATGAACAGTCTGACCATCGATCTCGAAGCCCTGCGGCACAACATCCAGACCATCGACGAGTGGGTCTCGGCGCACGACGCGTCGTGGACACTGGTCACCAAGTCCCTGTGCGGACACAAGGCCACGCTCGAGGCCCTGCAGGCCATCGGAATCCGTTCCATGGCCGACTCGCGGCTGGGCAATCTCGAGCAGATCGCCAAGCTCGAGCACCCGATCGAGTCGTGGTACCTGCGCCTGCCGCACATGCCGAAGATCGCCGACATCGTTCGGCTCACCGACGTGAGCCTGAACTCGGAGATCGAGACGATCAAGGCGCTGAGCGACGAGGCCGTGCGCCAGGACCGACACCACGGGGTCGTCATCATGATCGAACTCGGCGACCTGCGCGAGGGCGTGCTGCCCGGAACGCTCGCCGACTTCTACACGAAGGTCTTCGAGCTGCCGAACATCGAGGTCATCGGGATCGGCAGCAACCTGGGTTGTCTGTCGGGGACGATGCCGAACGTCGATCTCTTCGCCCAGCTCGGGCTGTACCGCGAGTGGCTCGAACTGAAGTTCGACCGCAAGATCCCGTTCATCTCGGCCGGCACGAGCATCGCGCTGCCGCTCCTGCGCGACGGCACGCTGCCCAGGGCGGTCAACCACTTCCGGATCGGCGAGTCGGCCTTCCTGGGCACCGACCTCATCAACGGCGACAACCTGCTCGGACTGCGCGACGACGCCTTCACCCTCGACGTCGAGGTCGTCGAGGTGAAGGAGAAGAGCATGGTCCCGATGGGCGAGACCAACGACATGACGCCCTTCGAGAGCCTCGAGCAGGAAGGCCCCGACCCCGGCGAGCGAGCCTACCGCGCGATCTGCACCATCGGTCAGGTCGACACCGAGATCGCGGGGCTCACGCCGCTGAACCCGGACTACCGGATCGTCGGCGCCAGCAGTGATCTGGCCGTGGTGAGCGTGGGCACCGATCCCGACGAGGTGCAGGTCGGCGGCACCATCAAGTTCCGGCCCTCGTACGGGGCACTCGTGCGCCTGATGCTCGACAAGTACATCGACAAGATCGTCACGCCGACGGTGAAGCGGTTCTCCGACGAGATCAGCGACGAGGAGGAAGTCGAACTCCCCCCGGTCGTCGCGCGCGAGACCAACGGCGAGATCGGCTGACACCGACCACCACATCCGTGTGCGCGCGCCGGACACCGGTGCGGACGCCGGCGCACGCCCGTCGCTCGAAGTTCCCGGCCCATTCGTCCGCCCGTTCCCCGAATCCCACCCATCGAAGCCCTCGAGGAGTTGACCCGCCGTGGAACCCAAGATCATCCGCGTCGACGACGAAACCGACCTGCCCGCCTGGGCCGACCGCGCCACCCTGGAGAAGTTCTTCCACGAGACCATGGAGCCGTGGAACGACTCCCCCGAGGACGTGCACGGAGCGCTCGACTATCTGTTCTCCGACGAGCCGGGCAAGGGCGGATTCCTTGTCCTGGCCGAGCTCGAGGGGAAGCTGGCCGGCGCTCTGGCCATGCTGAACACCGGTATGAAGGGCTACGTACCCGCGCACATCCTGCTGTTCGTCAGCGTCGATCCCTCGATGCGGGGGAAGGGTATCGGGGGGAAGGTCGTGGAGTACGCGCTCGATCAGTGCGACGGTCCGGTGAAGCTCCACGTCGAGTACGACAACCCGGCCAAGCGTCTGTACGAGCGTCTGGGCTTCACGAGCAAGTACGCCGAGATGCGCTACGACCCGGCGGCGAAGAAGAGCTGACCGCGGAATGACCTCCGTCGACGCCGTCATCCTCGTCCTGTACATGTGCGCCATGCTCGGCGTGGGGTTCTGGTTCCTGCGCCGCAACGCCGACAACGACGACTACTACGTCGGCGGTCGGGGCATGGGCAGCACGCACGTGGGCCTCTCGGTCGTCGCCACCGACGTCGGCGGCGGCTTCTCGGTCGGCCTCGGCGGGCGCGGGGTCGCCATGGGACTCAGCGGTTCGTGGATGCTGTTCACCGGCTTCGTCGGGGCGTGGATGGCGGCGGCACTGCTGATCCCCACGATCTTCCGCATGGGCCGTCGCTTCGGCCTGCTCACCTACCCGCAGGTCTTCGGGTCGATCTACTCGCCGCGGGTGGCCATGGTGGCCGCGATCATCTCGGCCATCGGTTACGTGGGCTTCACCTCGTCACAGGTTCTGGCCGGTGCCAAGCTCGCGTCGGCCACCATCGAGGGTCTGGACCTGCAGGCGGCCCTGCTGGTCATGGGTGTGCTCGCGGTGGTCTACACCTCGATGGGCGGGATGAAGGCGGTGATCTACACCGACACCGTGCAGTGGATCCTGCTGCTGGTCGGCCTGATCTTCGTCGGCCTGCCGATCGCCTACCACGAACTCGGTGGCTACACGGCGATCCGTGCGACCGTTCCCGACGAGATGCTCAGCCTGGGCAACGTGGGTGCGGTGCAGATCCTGAACTGGACCTTCGCGATCCTGCCGATCTGGTTCGTGGGCATGACCCTGTACCAGCGGATCTACGCCTGTCGCGACGAGCGCTCGGCCCGTCGCGCGTGGTACCTGGCCGGGGTGCTCGAGTGGCCGACCATGGCCTTCCTCGGCGTCACGCTGGGGTTGCTCGGTCGCGTGGCGTGGCAGCAGGGCCACTTCGCCGCGGTCGGCTTCGGCCCGGGCTCCGAGATGGATCCGGAGATGGGTCTGCCGCTGCTCCTGTCGCAGTTGCTGCCCACCGGCATGATGGGGCTGATGATGGCGGCCTACTTCAGTGCGATCCTCTCGACGGCCGACAGCTGCCTGATGGCCGCCTCGGGGAACGTGACCACCGACATCCTGCCCGCTCGGCGCGGGACGTCGCAACGGGGTCACCTGCTGCGCTCGCAGGGATTCACCCTGGGTCTCGGGGTGATCGCCCTTGTGCTGGCGTCGTCGATGACCAGCGTGCTCGACCTCATGCTGTATTCCTACGGCTTCATGGTGTCGGGACTGCTGGTGCCGACCATCGCCCTGCTGGCGCTCGCGCGGCCCTCGTCGCGGGCGGCTCTGGCGTCGATGTTGAGCGGTGGGGGCGTGACGATCACGCTCGGTGCGCTGGGTGTGGCGCTTCCGGCCGGGCTCGACGCGAACATCTTCGGGATCTCGACCGCGCTGGTGGTCTTCCTGGTCGTGCAGGCGAACGACGGGGGCTTCGCGCGCAAGCGGCCGGTCGAGCCGTTGGCCGAGGACCTCGAGGAGAGCCGCGTCTGATCCGGCCTCCGTTGCCGGCGACCCTGGTGAAAGTGCACCGTTTCGGCCGCTCGCTCCCGCAGCGGCGGCGGTCCGCCGTATAGTTCCGGACGGAAATGGGTGGAGGGTCCTCGCGTCCTGCCGGAGGAGGTCCCACCATGAGACTCCGTCGCGACGATCGCGGCGCGATCACCGTGCTGCACCTGTCCGGGGCCCTGACGGGTGGTCCCGACGCCGAGTCCTTCGAAGCCGCCGTCGACGAACTGATCGCCGATGGCCGGCAATGGCTCGCCCTGGACTTCGGTGGCGTGTCGTTCCTCGGCAGTCAGGCCGTCGGATACATCGCCCGCTACTGCGCGCGGTTCACCGAGGCCGGGGGGCAGGTCGTGGCCGCCCACATCTCCGGCCGGGTGGCACTGCCCTACGATCTGTTCCTGCGCCAGATGCTCGAGGCCTTCGACACCGTCGACGAGGCAGTCGAGGTGCTGCGCGTCCGGGCCGCGAAGAACGAGGCGGCGGCGAGCGGGGAGGCCTGATCGTGGAAATCCGGGTGCAGGAGAACGGCGAGATCCGGGCCGTCGACCTGCCGCCGGGTTCGCACCTCGTGGGGCGGGCCACCGACGCGTCGCTCCGCCTGAAGGCGCCCACCGTGAGTCGTCGGCACGCCCTCCTGCACGTCGGCGACGGCACGTTGTCCGTGGAGGACCTCGGCAGTCGCTGGGGGACCTTCGTCGACGAGCGTCCGCTCGAGCCCGATCGGCCACGCAGCGTGCCGACCGGATCGACCGTGCGGTTCGCGCAGGTCGAGGCCTGGACCGGCGACCGCGAGCCGGCCGGCTTCCGCCCTCCCGACCGCGGCAGCGAAGACGAGACGGTGCGCTCGGTGGCCTGGTTCGACGAGGACCGGTTCATGCACGAGCGGTCGACGCGCATGCTGCGGCATCTCTTCGACCTCTTCCGCGAGCAGACCCCACCGGGATCGACGATCGAGCAGGAGGGGTGTCTGTTCGTGCGGGACTGGATCGACGCCGACCGGGTGTGCGTGCGCACCAGCGACGGCGCCGGCGAGCCGCTGCGGATGCGCGGTTGGTGGAGCCGGGCTCCCGACGCGCAGCAGGACCGCTGCATCAGTCAGTCGATCGTCGAGGAGGTCCTTCGCACCGGCAAGGTCGCGGTGTGGTCCTCTTACCGGGGCGAGCCCGGCCCGGAGGAGGCCGACAGCTGGAAGGACCTCGACATCTGCTCGGCCGCCGCCGTCCCCGTCCACGCCGACCCCGACGTGCGCGGGGTGCTCTACGTCGACCGGCTCGGGCGCGGGCCGAGTTTCGGCGAGGAGGACCTCGAACTCCTCACCACCACGGCTGCCGCGATCGCGACCAAGCGCGAGATGATCCTTCTGGGGGTCGAGCGCGAGCGCGCGGCGCGGATCCAGGCGCGCATGCTGCCCGACACCCTTCCCGTGATCGACGGCTACGAGCACGAGGCCGCGCTGTCGATGTGCCGTACGGTGGGCGGAGACTTCTACGACTGCGTGGTCCGCGACGACGGGCAGGTGGTGCTGGTGGTGGGGGACGTCGCCGGCAAGGGTCTCACGGCCGCGCTGATCGCCGCCGGGGCCGGCCTGTTGTTCCGCTCGGTCGCCGCCGAGGCCGACGGGCCGGTACGGATCCATCGCATGCTGCACGACAACCTGAGTGCCAAGCTGGAACTCGGACAGTTCGTGGCCGTGTTCCTGGCCGTTCTCGATCCGTCCAGTGGACGTCTCCGCTGCGTGAATGCCGGTTTGCCCTACCCACTGGTCGTGCGTGCCGACGGGGGGCACCAGAGCATCGAGGCGACGGCCATGCCGCCGGCCCTCTACCCCGCGTGCGCGGATGCGACCGAGGTCGGAACGACGCTCGATCCGGGGGACCTGCTGGCGGTGTTCACCGACGGCTACCACGAGGCGACCGTCGACGGCGAAGAGATCCTGGGCCTGCGGGCGGTGTGGGATCGTGTGATCGCCGATCACGACCGGCCGCTCCCCGAGGTCCGCGACCGGCTCGATTCCGCGGTGGAGACCTTCCTCGGTCCGGCCGGTCCGTCCGACGACCAGACCCTGGTGTTGCTGCGCCGCGGCCGCGCGTGAGCCTACGCGTCGCCGGAGGCCGTCGACTGCACGGTGGCGGTGCCGGCGTCGTCGATCTCGACCACGCTTCCGGGGGCGACACCCTTGTCCAGCGAGGCGAGGGCGTCGGCCGGGGTCACGTCGAGCAGCACGCCAACGCGCCGGCCCTCGAAGCGCACGGCCGTGCCGGCCAACGGCAGGGGCTCGCCGGTCCGCGGCGTCCCGAAGCGCAGCCGCGCCACGTGGCGCTTCACCTTGTCGTAGGTGTCGAGGCGGGCCACGACCTCCTGGCCGATGTAGCAGCCCTTGGTCCAGCCGATCCGGTCGTGCCAGCCGATCTCGAGCGGGTTCGGCGCGGCGGCGAGCGCCGGCCCGGGGACCACGACCCCGGCCGCGACGAAGTGCTCGCGCCAGGCGTCGAGGTCGATCAGCGCGTAGGCGGTGTCGGGTGAGGGTGGGTCGAAGACGAACTCGGAGGGCTCACGGGGATCGTCGGCCAGCACCTCGACCACGGTCTCGTCGAGCGGCTCGACCGTGACGTCCTCCATGATCACCCACTTCTCGATCCACTGGCGCAGGGCTGGTCCGCGGGTGGGACCACAGACGAGCGCCAGGTGGTCGTCGCGTCGGAACACGGTCGGCGCGTCGATCACACGGCCCTTCT
The DNA here is from genome assembly GCA_964593155.1 of uncultured bacterium. Lineage (GTDB taxonomy): Bacteria > Krumholzibacteriota > Krumholzibacteriia > JAJRXK01 > JAJRXK01 > JAJRXK01. The sequence continues at coordinate 11,032 of CAZQHE010000061.1, read as the reverse complement.
CGTCGGTGAAGACGATCACGCGGGGACGCTCGAGGTCGGTCACGTCACTGGCCGCGATGCGCTGGAACAGGTCGACGGCGTCGTCGCCATGGACGCGCAGCAGGTCTTCGGGAGTGCGGCGAAGTGCGAGCGGTCGGGCATCGGTCATGCGGGTCACCTCCGCCGGGAAGGTAGGAGCAGAGGCGTGCGTGGCCACCATTGCGCGGCCGGGGGGCGGCGTTAGCGTGTCGCCACCCCCGGTCACGAGGCGCCCATGAGCCGCCACCTCTACCTCGATCACCACGCGACCACGCCCTGCGACCCGCGCGTGGTCGACGCCATGTTGCCCTGGTTCACCGAGAAGCCGGGCAACGCGTCGAGTCCCCACGCCTTCGGCTGGGAGGCACGTGAGGCCTGCGAGCGCGCCCAGGAGCAGGTGGCCTCGCTGGTCGGCGCCGAGCCCGACCACGTGGTCTTCACCGGCAGCGCGACCGAGTCGGTCCATCTGGCCCTGGTGGGTCTCGCCGAGCGCCGGGTGAAGCAGGGCCGGCACATCGTCACCACCGAATTCGAACACCCTGCCGTGCTCGAGACCCTGGCTCGGCTGGAGTTCCGGGGATACCAGGTGAGCCGGGTGCCGATCGACGCCCACGGCATGGTCGATCCGGCGGCGGTGGAGGCGGCGATCCGCCGCGACACGATCCTCTGCTCGGTGATGTGGGCGAACAACGAGATCGGCACGATCCAGCCCATGGCCGAGATCGCCGAGGTCTGTCACCGCCACGACGTGCTCTTGCACAGCGACGCCTGCCAGGCGGTGGGGCGGATCCCGGTCGACCTGCGGGCCACCGGTGTCGACCTGCTCACCCT
>CAZQHE010000061.1:0-10173 GCA_964593155.1 uncultured bacterium | reverse complement strand
CTGGTGGGCGGGGGACAGCAGCACGGCCTGCGCAGCGGCACCCTGCCCGTGCCCCTGGTGGTGGGTCTGGGCGAGGCCTGCGCGCTGGCCGAGCTGGAGATGCCGGACGAGGCGGTGCGGCTGCGGGAGCTGCGCGATCACCTGCTGGAGCGCCTGGAGCACGAGGCCCGCCCCCTGATCGTCAACGGGGACCTCGACCACCGCTTGCCAGGGAATTTGAATGTTGGTTTCATTGGGGTCGAGGCGGAGACGGTGCTGCTCCGTCTCCCCGGCCTCGGGCTCAGCGTGGGATCGGCCTGTAGTGCCAGTCACAGCGAGCCCAGCCACGTGCTGAAGGCCCTGGGGCTGAGCGACGAGCAGGCCCACGCCACGCTGCGGTTCGGCCTCGGCCGGGGCACCACCCGGGAGGAACTCGACGAGGCCATCGACGCACTGGTCGCCGTGGTCCGCGAGATGCGCGAGGAGAGCCCCACCCACCGCGCCGTGCGCGCGCGAGCGGGGGGCGACGAGATCGATCCGGAAAGGGACCGACGATGATCAACATCACCGACGAAGCCCGCGAGGCGATCCTCGAATCCATGGCCTCCGACGGCCTGGACCCCACGAGCAACTACCTTCGCGTGGGCGTCAAGGGCGGCGGATGCTCGGGGCTGAGCTACCAGCTCGCCTTCGACACCGACCTGAAGGACGACGACGAGGTCTTCTCGTCGGGGAACGCCCGCATCGTGGTCGACAACAAGAGCATGCTGTTCCTGCACGGACTGACCCTGCACCACACCAAGGGTCTGAACGGCAAGGGCTTCGAGTTCCAGAACCCGAACGCCCAGGGCACCTGCGGGTGCGGGCAGTCGTTCAAGGTCTGAACCGCGTACCGCTCCGACACCACCACGGGCGCTCCGGCACACGGGGCGCCCGTCGTCGTCGGGGCCATCCTCAACCGGCACAAAAGGTTGCGCGCGCGGTGAGCTGATGCCACACTCCGCGCCGATTCGGTTCCCGCACGATTCCGCAGAGCAGGGGGAAGAGAATGAACGTCACCGTTCGCAAGGCCCGGGCTGCCGACGTCCGCGCCGACGCTCTGGTGGTGGGCGTGCACGAGGGTTCGCGCAAGCTGAACTCCGAGGCCGCCGCCGTCGACAAGGCACTCCGCGGAGCCGTGAAGACGGCCCAGGGATACGCGGCCTTCAAGGGCAAGGCAGGGCAGTTCGTCTGGCTCGACGGTGGCAAGACGGCCGCCAAGCGTGTGCTGGTGGTGGGGCTGGGCAAGGTCAAGGACTACGACGCGGCGAAGGTCCGCGACGCCGCCGCCCTCGCCGCGCGGCAGGCCATGGACGAGCGGTGCACCAACGTGGCGATCGCGCCGCTCGCCGAGGGCGATGTCGCGCCCGCCGATGCCGCGGCAGCCATCGCCGAGGGCATGGGCATGGCCAGCTACGAGCCCGGCTTCCACATGACCGACGGTCTGAAGGAGCGCTCGCCCGTCCTGAAGAAGGTGTCGATCTTCGCGCCCGACAACGACCTGGTCGCCGAGCTCCGCGACGGCGCCAAGCGGGGCGAGTCCCTGGCCGGGGGCGTGAACTTCGCGCGCGATCTGGTGAACGAGCCCAGCAACGTGCTCACGCCCACCGAGATGGCCAATCGGGCCAAGGAGATGGCCGCCGGCTACGACACCGTCACCTGCAAGGTGTGGGGGCCGAAGGAGATCGAGAAGAACGCCATGGGCGGGATCGTGGGCGTCGGCCGCGGCAGCACCGAACCCAGCCAGTTCATCCAGCTCGAGTACAAGCCCCAGGGCGCTCCGAAGGACCTCAAGACCATCGCCTTCGTCGGCAAGGGTCTGACCTTCGACACCGGCGGCATCAGCCTGAAGCCTCCGGCGAACATGGAACTCATGAAGTTCGACATGGGGGGCGCGGCCGCCGTGCTCGGCGGATTCCACATCCTCGGTGCGCTGCAGCCGAACGTGCGGGTGCTCGGCTTCATCCCCGCCGTGGAGAACATGCCCGACGGCAGCGCGATCAAGCCGGGCGACCTGCTCACCATGATGAGCGGCCTTACGGTCGAGGTGAACAACACCGACGCCGAGGGCCGTCTGGTGCTGGCCGATGCCCTGCACCACGCCAAGGGCCTCGAGCCCGAGTTCATCGTCGACGCGGCCACCCTGACCGGCGCGTGCATGATCGCCCTGGGTGACGTGGCCTGCGGTCTGATGAGCGAGGACGACGACCTGGCGACGCTGATCCAGGGCGCGTCGGGTAAGTGCGGCGATTCGGTCTGGCGTCTGCCCCTGCAGCAGAAGCACCGCGACCTCATGAAGGGACACGTGGGCGACCTCGTGAACACAGGCCCGCGGGAGGGCGGCGCGTTGACCGCCGCGGGCTTCCTGAGCCGCTTCGCCGAGGGCGCGCGCTGGGCGCACCTCGACATCGCCGGCACGGTGTGGGCCGAGAAGCCCGAGCCGATCAACCCGAAGGGGGCGACCGGATTCGGCGCGCGGCTGTTCGCGGCGATCGCCGAGGAGGCGGCGGAGGCCTAGAGGCTCGTCCGTCGCACGTGGGTCGAGACGAGGCGCGCGTACCGGATGGTGCGCGCGCCGTCTCGTCGGCTCGCGTGCTCCGGTCGAACGGGCCGGTTCGGACGGTCGGGACCCATCGCCCGGAGTGCGCCCGGGTGGTCGTCGTTACAGCCAAGTCGTTGCCAGTAAGTCTTCTAGGAGGATGCACGGTCCGACTCCGCCGCGAACATTCCGACCCGGTGATCCCGCTTTCGGTCCTGTTGGGCTAGGATTCGACCGGCGGCTCCCTCCGTGACACCCGGTCTGACCAGCCGGATCGAGCCCCGACGTGGGCGTGCACCGATGGTCACCTCGCCGGATCGAATCTCTCGCCAACATCCGCGACGCTCGTCGGTATTGATCCACGAGACCGCGTACGACGATTCCGAACTCGCCGTGCGCGCGCGACGCGGAGACACCCGCGCGTTCGACCTGCTCGTCGAGCGTCATCGGGTGACCCTGTACAACGTGGTCCTCCGCGTGCTGCGCAATCACGACGACGCGGTCGACGTGGTGCAGACGGCTTTCGCCCGTGCCTGGGATCGGATCGACACCTTCGACCCTTCCCGTCGCTTCTTCAGCTGGCTGTACCGCATCGCCCTGAACGCAGCCATCAACGCGAGAGCGAAGGAGCGCGTGAGCACCGACATCGACGATCTCGAATTGACCAGTCCGGGGCGTTCTCCCGACGAGGACGCAGCGCGGTTGGAGCGAAGTGCGGCGATCGAGCGAGCGCTGGCCCGACTGCCCGAACACTACCGACAGGTCGTCCTGCTTCGGCACTTCGCCGAGCTGAGCTACGTCGAGATCGCCGATGCGATCGGTGTCGAGCCGAAGACGGTCAAGTCCCGTCTGTACACGGCTCGCACCCGCCTCGCCGCCCTGCTCCGCGACCACCGAGGCGAGATGGAAGCATGAACGCGACGAGGGATTCCGAACTCGACGTCCTGATCCAGGAGGTGCTCGACGGCGTCGCCACCTCTTCCGGCCGCAAGCACCTGGAGAGACTCCTCGAGCGCGATCCAGGGGTTCGCGCTCGCTACGACGAACTGCGCGCCACCTTCGGCCGGCTCGACTCGTTGGCGTCGGTCCGGCCTTCGCCGGACGCGTCCCGCCACGCCCGAGCGCACCGCACGGCGTCGGTACGGACGAGCCGGACTCTGCTGGTCGCGGCGGCGCTCGCCGCGCTCGCACTGGGTCTCGGTCTCTGGCCGACCGTCAGCGACCAGGAACTCGCCCGGAATTCGACCGGAGCGCTGCTGAACGGCGACGCGTCGCTCGGCGGCGGAGCTCTGCGCTGGGATCACCGCGACCTCACCGTCGAACTCCGCGCCGGACGGACCGCAGAAGGCGTGCGTGTGCACGTGATGATCGAGCCGTCCGGCCGTCTGCCGGACCGGGGCGTGCCCGTCGAACTCGCCGTCGATCCGCAGCGCTGGCGGGTCGCCGGTGTCGACGCGTCCCGGGATGTCCTCGAGCGTCCCGCGCCGGGCACGGTGCGGACGGTCCTGGTTCCGGGGCGGCCCGCGGAATTCGACGTCGACCTCGAGGCGTTCGGGGCGGTTCGCCGCCCGGTCGACCATGTCGACGTCTCGGTCTCGGCCCGTGCCGTCGTCCACGAGATGAGGGTCCGTGTCGAGAATCCACTTCCCGTCACCAACTCCGGGGACGGGTGATCTGTACTTGGTGTCAGAACGGCCATCCGCACTCCCATCACGCTCTGCATCCGGTCCCTGAAACGCAGTCCCGAACGGAGGTTCGATCCATGTCCAACAAGACCCCGCTCCTGGCCATCGCCTTGATCGCCGTCGCCGCGGTGACCTACTTCGCGGTCACCAGCTACCCGACCGACAGCGACGACGCGGCCGGAACGATCGGAGTGGCGGAGCGGCACCAGTCCGACCAGCTGGCCGCGTCCGACATCGTGCTCGAGGACACCGAGCTCCAGGAGCTGCTCCAGAGCGACGACGTCCAGAGGATCCTGGCCGACGAGACGATGACGGCGGCGTTCGCCAGTCCCGAGATGCAACAGGCCCTGGCCAGTCCCGAGTTCCAGCAGGCCCTGGCGCGCCCGGAATTCCACCAGGCGCTCGCCAGTCCCGAGTTCCAGCAGGCCCTGGCGAATCCCCAGGTGATGCAGGCCTTCGCGCTGCCGGAGCTGCAACAGGCGCTCGCACTTCCCGAACTGCAGCAGGCGCTGGCCCGGCCGGAGATCCACGAGGCCTTCGCTCGTCCGGAGATCATGCAGGCACTGGCGCTGCCGCAGCTCCAGCAGGCCTTCGCGCGTCCGGAGATCCGTGAGGCCTTCGCCCGACCCGAGATCCGTGAGGCCTTCGCGCGGCCCGAGCTGCACCAGTCGTTCGCGCGGCCCGAGATCCAGCAGGCGCTGGCCCTGCCCGAGCTGCAGCAGGCCTTCGCGCGTCCGGAGATCCGTGAGGCCTTCGCGCTGCCGGAGATCCACCAGGCGCTGGCGTTGCCCGAGCTGCACCAGGCCTTCGCCAAACCCCAGGTGCGCGAGGCGCTCGCGCGTCCCGACCTGCGGCAGGCGCTGGCCGGTCCCGAGTACCGGCAGGCACTGGCCCGACCGGAGATCCGCGAGGCCTTCGCGAATCCGCAGCTGAAGCAGGCGCTGGCGTCGCCCGATCTGCGCATGGCCCTGGCCTCGCCGGAGCTGCAGATGGCGCTGGCCAAGCCCGAGATCCGTCAGGCCTTCGCGCGTCCCGAGCTGATGCAGGCCTTCGCACGCCCGGAACTCCGTGAGGCCTTCGCGCGACCGGAGATCCGTCAGGCTTTCGCGAACCCCGACATCCGTCAGGCCTTCGCGCGTCCCGAGGTTCGTGAGGCCTTCGCCCTGCCGCAGTTGCGGATGGCCCTGGCCAGCCCGGATCTGCGCATGGCCCTGGCGAAGCCCGACGTCCGCGTGGCCCTGGCCCGGGCGGAGATCCGTGAAGCCTTCGCGCGTCCGGAGATCCGTCAGGCCTTTGCCCGTCCCGACGTGCGGATGGCGCTGGCGAACCCGCAGGTCCGCGTGGCGCTGGCCCGTCCGGATCTGCGGCAGGCCTTCGCGAACCCGCAGATGATGCAGGCCTTCGCCCTCCCGGAGCTGCAGCAGGCCATGGCCAATCCGCAGTTCGTGCAGGCCCTGGCGCGTCCGGACTTCGTGCAGGCCCTGGCCCGCGGTCAGGTGCGGATGGATCTCGACTGAGACCGCGCCCCGACGCCCCGTCCACGCGGTCCCCATCGTGGCGTGGACGGGGGTGCGCCGTCTCGGTCATCGGCGACCCGCTCCGGTCGAGGGAGCGGGTCGCCGTCGCCGTTGCTCCCGTGACCCGGACCCGGAGGCCGTCCCGATGTCCCGTCGCGATCTCGTCGTCGCGTTGACCACCGTGCTGATCCTGTTCGTGACCACGCGGGCGCCCGCCCAGCTCGCCGTGCTCGAGACCGAGAACCTGCGATTGATCCATCTCGACCCGCTGCACCGTTTCGTCGCCGGGCACGTGGCGCGTTGCTTCGAGAACTCGATGCGCTTCCAGCGGTCGCTCTTCGACTACACGCCCAGCGAGAAGGTCACCGTGATCCTCGGGGACTTCTCCGACGTGGGCAACGCGGGGGCCGGTGCGGTGCCGCGCAACGGCATGGCGGTGATGCTGGCACCCCCGAGCCTGGCGTACGGGACCTACCCCGCGAACGAGCGGATCAACACGCTGATGAACCACGAGCTCGTGCACGTGGCCTGCTACGACCGCGCCGCCGGACGCGATCGGGTCTTCCGGACGCTCTTCGGGGGCAAGGTCGCCGCGATTCCCGAGCACCCCGAATCGATCCTGTACAACTACCTGACCGCCCCGCGGGCGAGCGCGCCGCGTTGGTTCCACGAGGGCATCGCCGTGTTCATCGAGACGTGGATGGCCGGGGGCATCGGCCGCGCGCAGGGTTCGTACGACGAGATGGTCTTCCGTTCCATGGTGGCCGATGGCACGTCCTTCTTCGATCCGCTCTCGTTGGTGAGCGAGGGGACGTCGACCGACTTCCAGCTCGAGATGAGCTCGTACCTGTACGGGACCCGCTTCATGAGCCACCTGGCGAAGACGCGGTCGGTGGAGGCCGTGATCGACTGGGTCACCCGCACCGAGGGATCCTCGGCCCACTACGCCGTTCGGTTCGAACAGGTCTTCGGTCGTCCGCTCGACGAGGTGTGGCAGGAGTGGATCGAGGCAGAGATCGCGTTCCAACGCGCGAACCTGGAGCGGCTGCGTGCCTTCCCACTGACTCCCCACGAGGACCTCGCGGATCGGGGACTGGGCTCGGTGAGTCGTGCGCACCTGGATCGAGTGACGGGCCGACTCTACCTGGCGGTGAACCATCCAGGGCGGCTCTCCTACGTGGGCGCCCTGGACCTCGCATCGGGCGAGATGGAGGCACTGGTCGACGTGAAGGGGCCGACCCTCTACACCGTGACCTCGCTCGCGTGGGATCCGTCCGCGCGCAAGCTCTACTACACCACCGACAACGGGGACTGGCGCGACGTCGTCGAGCTCGACCCCGACACCGGGGACACGCGCCGCCTGATCGAGGACGCGCGTATGGGGGATCTGGTGGTCGACCCGCGCGACGGATCGATCTGGGGGATTCGCCACTACAACGGCTACGCCACGATCGCCCGGCTGGTCGAACCCTTCGATCAGTGGGACCAGGTGGCCACCTTCGACTACGGTGACTTCGCCTTCGACCTCGACGTCGCCCCCGACGGCGAACGCCTCGCGGCCGCGGTCATGGGCCCCGACGGCCGCGCCGAGGTCCGGGTGTGGGAGACCGATCGACTGGCCGACACGCTCGACGATCCCGTCGCCCGGTTCGACTTCGGCACGACCATCCCCATGAACTTCGTGTTCACGCCCGACGGGGAGGCCCTGATCGGGAGTTCGTATCTGACCGGTGTGAGCAACCTGTTCCGTTACCATCTCGCGAGTGGCGAGATCGAGGCCCTGACGAACACCGAGACGGGGTTGTTCCGACCGCTGCCGCTCACCGACGACGAGGTGATCGCCTTCCGCTACACCGGCGAGGGTTTCGTTCCCGCCCGGCTCCGGGTGGAGCCGCTGGAGGATCTGAACGCCATCCGGTTGTTCGGGGCCGAGGTGGTGAGCACGCGCCCAGAGCTCGCCGACTGGACCGTGCCGTCGCCCGCGCGCATCGATCTGGACTCGATCACGGTGCGGCGGGGGGACTACCGTGCTCTGCCCAGCCTCGAACTGGAATCGGTGTACCCGATCGTCGAGGGCTACCGCGAGCAGACCGCGGTGGGTCTGCGCGCGAACCTGGGCGATCCCCTCGGTCTGCATCGGTTCGAGTTGTCCGGGTCGTACACCGCCGATCCCGAGGCCGACGCCGACGAACGGCTCCATCTCGACCTGGGCTATCGGCATCTCGGATGGTCGCTGGGCTACCGGCACAATCCTGCTTCGTTCTACGACCTCTTCGGACCGACGAAGTCCAGCCGGAAGGGCTACGCCATCGACGTGGGCTGGAGTCGTTCGCTGATCGACGACGCCCCGCGGTCGCTCGATCTGTCCGTGGGCGTCACGCGGTGGGGTGGGCTGGAGGTGCTCCCCGAGTACCAGAACGTGGCCGCCTCGTCGTCGGAGACCATCGCCGCCTCCATCGGACTCGAGTGGAGGAACCGACGCTTCTCGATCGGGGCGGTCGACTACGAGAAGGGGACGGAGGCCAGCCTCACCCTCGGCGGTGACTACCTCGAGGACCGGGCCTTCCCGAACGCCGTGGCGACCTTCGACGCGGGTGTTCCGGCGCTGATCCCACACTCGTCGGTCTGGTTGCGCACGGCCGCGGGCGTGGCGCCGGCCGATCGCGACGAACCCTTCGCGAACTTCTTCCTGGGCGGCTTCGGCAACAACTACGTCGACCGCGGTGCGATCAAGCGCTACCGTGCGTGGTATGCTTTCCCGGGCTTCGAACTCAACGAGCTCGGGGGGACGAACTTCGTCAAGGCGATGGTCGACTGGAACCTGCCGCCGGTGCGTTTCGCGCGGGTCGGCTGGCCGAGCTTCCACGCGCGTTGGATCCGTACGAGCGTGTTCGGAGCCGGCCTGGCGACCAACGTCGATCGCGCCGATCTGCGCACCGAGGCCGCGAGTGCCGGCGTGCAGCTCGATCTGCGCATGCACATGTTGTCGCACCTGAAGTTCACCCTGTCGGCCGGATACGCGTTCGGGTTCACCGAAGGGCGGCGCAACTCGAACGAGTTCATGCTCTCGTTGAAGATCCTTTGAGCGATCCGATCGCAATTCCCCTGGCCCTGGTACCGGTGTTGGCCTTCCTGGCCGTGCTCCGCGGAGCCGACGTGTACCGTCTGGTGCCGGCCCGGACTGCGCTGCGAACGGTGGCGGTCGGCAGTGTGGTCGCGGTGGTCGCCGCACTGCTCAACGGAGCGGTCCGCGAGGCGGCCGGCGTCTCGCTCGAGATCATGACCCGCTACGTCGCGCCGGTGGTCGAGGAGTCGGTCAAGGCGGCCTGGATCGGATGGATCATCCGGACGCATCGATGCGGGTTCCAGGTCGACGCGGCGATCCACGGCTTCGCGGTGGGAGCCGGCTTCGCCGTGGTCGAGAACGTCTACTACCTGCTGAACGTCCACGACGCGCCGATCGTGCTGTGGGTGGTGCGAGGCTTCGGCACCGCGGTCATGCACGGAGGCGCCACCGCGATCTTCGCGATCCTGTTCAAGGAGATCGTCGACCGCGCTCCGGATCGATCGGCGGTGCTCGGTGTGCTACCGCTGGCGATCGCCGTCACCCTGCACGCGGTCTACAATCACTTCCCGCTACCTCCTCTGCTCGGCACGCTGGTCCTGCTCGTCACCTTCCCGCTGCTGACCCTGGCCGTGCTCGTGTACAGTGAGCGGCAGACGCGCCGGTGGGTGCACACGGGCTTCGACTCGGACGCCGAGATGTTGGTGGTGCTGCTCGAGGGCCGGCTGCCCGAATCCCCGCTCGGCTCCTACCTCGAGAGCATGCGCCGCAGCTTCCCGCCCGACGTCATGGCCGACATGGTCGCCTACCTGCAGCTGGGGCTGGAGCTCTCGCTGGTGGCCAAGGGAACGTTGCTCGCCCGCGAGGCCGGTGTCGAGGTCCCGCCCGACGAGGAGTTGCGCGAGAAGCTCGACGAGTTCCGCTGGCTCGAGTCCCGGCTCGGCGCCGCGGGACGCCGGGCACTGTCCCCCGTGGTGCAGCGCAGCGCGCACGACGTCTGGCAGATCGTAGCGCTCGACGAGACCGACCGAGGGCTCGTCGGTCAGACCCGGTGAGACGCGTTCACTCGATCCGGAACAGGCTCTCGATGCGGGAGAAGTGCATCACCGTCTTGACCTGTGGCTGAAGATTGCGCAGCGTCATCGTCTGGCCACGCTCGGAGAAATCCCGGTAGGCACGGACCAGGACCGAGATCCCCGCGCTGGCGATGTACTTCAGCTCGGCCAGGTCGAGGTCGGGGTCCGACTCGAGTTCGAGGATCGCCTGGTAGCAGCGGTCGGCGTGGCCGGCGTCGAGGCGGCCTCGCAGCGCGAGCGAGCGTGGAGACGTCTTGCTGATCTCGAGCATGGT
>CAZQHE010000060.1:0-24114 GCA_964593155.1 uncultured bacterium | reverse complement strand
CCCCTGACCTCATGACTGCCAGTCATGCGCTCTCCCAGCTGAGCTATGGCCCCACTCAACTGACCGGGACGATTTAGGGGAAGACCCGGGCCGTGTCAAGCGCGGCCGGTCGCCGCGAGTTGACACAGACCGGAGCCCTCACTACGCTCCCCGCCGCCCACCGAGGGTTTCGACGCGCCGGAGTGGCGGAACTGGCAGACGCGCGGGACTCAAAATCCCGTGGACCTTGGTCCGTGTGGGTTCGAGCCCCACCTCCGGCACCACCTTCGAATCCCCGCGCCCCGCCTCAGGGCGCGACCTCCCGTTGGTCCGGGCTCCCGATCGCGGCACCCCGCTCGTCGAGCGCCTGGATTCGTACGGTCACCGTGTCGAAGGCCCGCACCGTCCGTAGCAGCGCCGGCGTCCACCGCAGGGAATCGGCCCGCGCCGTCTCCTCGAACAGCAGACGGGTGTCCGCCCACGCCCGGACGCGATAGGTCTCGGCCCCGGCCACCGGGTCCCAGCGCAACGCCCCGGGCACCCGCGCTTCCTCCGTGCGGCTCCCGTCGCCACAACCGCCGAGCAGCAACAGAAGGACGAGAACGACCACCGGAATCGCCAGGACCGTCCACCACGTCCGGTGTGCACCGTTCACCTTCATGCCGCGACCTCGACGGGTTGAGAGGACGATCCGATTCGACCCGGCCCCCAACGTAGACGCTGCGGCCGATCCCGGGCAAGATGCGGCACGGATGCTGCCGGAGCGGAGGACATCCACCCGAGGACCGCCACCGCCGGTCGCCGGCTCGGGATCGGGAGCGCAACCGCAGTCTTTCCAAGAGCCTGAGCGCTCGTCTTCGAGTGGTTTCACGGGAAACACGAACAACTCGCTGAGCCATTGTGCGCAAAGACTGTGCGATCTCGCGCAGATACGTTCGACGGCTCGACGGCCCACGCCCCGAGGAGGAACCGGACCTTGGTCCACCGACCACGCCTCGACGGACAGACCCTGCTCATGGTGGCGTGGAGCGTGACCATGACCGTGACCGGGCAGCTCGTCCTCCGCCACGCGATGTCCGGGCTCGCCGACCAGCCCTTCGTCGACGTCGTGCTCGGAGCGGTGGTGTCGCCGCTGGTCTGGACCGGCGCCCTCCTGTACGTGCTCTCGACCGTCACCTGGTTGGTGGTCCTGTCACGGATCGACCTGTCGGTGGCCTACCCGATGGGCTCGATGAACTACGTGCTGGTGGTCGTGCTCTCGGCGACGCTGCTCGACGAGAACGTCGGGTTGCTGCGCATGGCCGGCCTGGGTCTGATCCTCGTCGGCATCCTCGTCGTGGCGCGCGCCGAGCGGCGCGCCTCCCGTTCCCTGGAGCCCCTGCCTTGATCGTCGTCGTGTTGCTGGCGAGTATCTTCTTCGCCGTCCTCGGTCAGGTCTCCTTCAAACGGGGCATGAACCGGGTCGGGCGGATCGAGCTGCGCTCGGTCCTCGACTGGCGCTCGGGAGTGATCCCGATCCTGACGGGTTTCGTCGCCTACGGCACGTCGATGATGCTGTGGTTGTACACCCTGTCCCGCGTGGAGCTCAGCTACGCCTTTCCGTTCGTGTCCCTGAGCTACGTGGGCATCATGCTGGCGGCCCGGCTCGGCCTGGGCGAACCGGTCGATCGCCACCGCGTGCTCGGGAGCGCATTGATCGTCGCCGGAGTCGTGCTGGTCAGCCTGACCCGCTGAGCGGCGGGTCCGGGGGCACCGGGAGGTTTCCGTGAAGCTCGTGCGTCGGATGGCGGGCCTGCTGGCCGCACTCGCGCTGCTCGCGCTCGCACTCGTCGCGATGTTCGGGCCCTTCCCGCGTGTGCCGGATCCGGGATCTCCCCCGCCCGGAACGGCACCGTGGACCGACGACGGGCGGGCGGTCGCGCTCGTCGTGCACCCGGAATCCACGACCGATCTGGCCTGGATCGATCTCCTGGAATCGGTCTTCGGGGGGGTCGACGTCCTCGCGGCCGACGACCCTGGCACCCCCGCGCGCGCCGCCGAGGCGGACCGGGCCCTGGTCGTGATCGGCCACGAGACCGCCCGCCGCAGGGATCCCGACGAGTGGGCGGCCCTCGACACGTTCGTCGACGCGGGTGGCGTGCTGCTGCTCGAGACCCCCGACGGACCCTGGGCGGATCTCGCGGGCGTCGACGTCGCCACCGTCGAGCGTCGTGACCGTGCGCCCTGGCCGGGGCCCCGCACGCCGGCCGCCGCCTTCGCCGTCGACGGCGGGGGCGGTCCTCCCGGCTCCCTCCCGCCGGCTTCGCTGGCCGTCCCGTTGTCGTCGTGGCGCTACGGACCGCGGCGTGCCGGCGGGAATCCGGCCCGCCCGTGGATCGCGGCCGGCGGACGCCCCGCCGTGTGGAGCCGAGCGATCGAGCGGGGCGCGATCGTCGCGGTGTCGCACCGTCTGTCGCGTCTGGCCCGCGACCTGGCCGAGCGATCGTCCGCGGACCTCGCACCCGACCACGCCTGGACGGATGCCTGGACCCAGGTCCTGCTCGGCCCCGACGCGGCCCCCTGGCCTTGGCCGCGCTGGTCGAACGCTGCACCCGGCGACGACGGCTGGCTGCTCGTGTGCACGGCGGACTCGTCCGCGATCGACCATCCCACCACGAGATTCGTCCGCCCGCCGTCGACGACACCGGAACTCGCCGGCGGGATCGAGACGATCTGGCCCGGTCCCTCGGCGTGGGACGAGGCCCCGCCCGAAATCCGGCGCCACGTGCGCTGGGGCCCGCTGCCGGTGTTCCGCGAGATCCTCCGGACCGCCGAACAGGTGACGATGCTGCGCGGCGAGGTCGACGGCGTCCTGCATCGCTTCGCCGATCGTCGGCCCGACGACGTCGCCGCCGCGCGCGCCGCGCTCGCCGACGCCGGGGTCCGGGCCGACCTGAGCCACGGTCCCGGACGAGGCGCTCCGGGCGGATTCGCGGCGGGAACCGGCCGTCCGCGTGCACCGTTCTCCGCCACGGGTGGACGGCTGGGATTCGTGGAACTCCCCCACGTGGCGTGGTGGGACACCGTGGACACGGGGCGTTTGACGATCGTGGCCCGCAACAACGCGCGGGGAGCGGCGGGCCCGCTCACGCTGCACGTGGACGATCCCCGGGCGTGGGAGCCGTCGGTCGATCGGTTCGCAGGGCACCGCGTGGCCCGCGTCGAGGACTTCCTCGACTGGTGGGACGGTCGACGCCGGGCGCGCCTCCACTGGGGCCGTGACCGCGATCGGCTGGTCGTGTCGGTCGACGTCCCGTCCGACCTCGGCCCCGCCCTGGCCCTCCTGCTGCCGCGTACGTGGCGCGACCGGGTGCTCGTCGACTGGTCGGCCCCCTGGTCGCCCGCCCGCAGCCGGCGCGTGCAGCGTCACGACGGAACCCCGTGGCTCGAGATCGAGGTCCCCGCGGGCACCCGCGCCACGCTGCGGGCCACCTATGCTCCCAGGCGCCCCTGAGTCGGCGGGCGACCGGGACCGATGCTTCTGTTAGAATGCCGCGATGCGGTGACGAGGAATCCGACGGGAGGCCAGACTGCGTGAACCTGCTCACCATCGAACGCCACATCGCCGAGGTCCAGCGGCGCTTCCCCGAAGCGCGCGGCAACTTCTCGGCGCTCATGAACAACATCGCGTTCGCGGCCAAGATCATCTCGTCGGCGGTGAACCGCGCCGGCCTGGTGGACATCCTCGGCGAGACCGGCGACGAGAACGTCCAGGGGGAGCGCGTGAAGAAGCTCGACCACTACGCCGACGACGCGATCGTGCGCGTGGTCGGCGGCGGCGGTCAGGTCTGCGCGATGGCGAGCGAGGAGCGCCCCGAGATCGTCCGCGTGCCCGACGACCAGCCGCGCGGCCGCTACGTCCTGGTCTTCGACCCGCTCGACGGTTCGAGCAACATCGACGTGAACGTTTCGATCGGGACCATCTTCTCGATCCTGCGTCGACTCTCGCCCGAGGACGGCCCGGTCCAGGACCGCGATCTGTTGCAGCCGGGCTTCCGCCAGGTCGCCGCGGGCTACGTGATCTACGGCAGCAGCACCATGTTCGTGTACACGGCCGGCATGGGCGTCCACGGCTTCACCCTGGATCCGAGCTACGGCGAGTTCCTGCTGTCGCACGAGGACATCACGACCCCCAAGCGCGCCGGTGTCTACAGCGTGAACGAGGGCAACGCCAACGGGTGGGACGAGGCCACGCGGTACGTTGTCGACACCTTCCGTCACGGCCGCGGCGATCGCCCGGCGCTCTCGGCACGCTACATCGGCAGTCTGGTCGCCGACTTCCACCGGAACCTGCTGCAGGGTGGGGTGTTCCTCTACCCGGCCGTCACGCCGGCCGGAGGTGGCCGACCCAGGCCGAAGTTGCGACTGTTGTACGAGGCCGCGCCCCTGGCCTACATCGTGGAGCAGGCGGGCGGTTACGCGAGCGACGGAGTGGGTCCGCTGCTGCGCCGCGAGCCGCGCGACGTCCACGAACGCGTTCCCCTGATCATCGGCAGCGCCGACGACGTGCGCTTCGCCGAACGAATCCTCCGCGACGGCGCGCCGGTCGAAGCCGACACGCCGAGCTGAGCGCGACCGTACTCCTACCCGACGACCTGCGCATCCCCGTGTCCCCGCGAATTCCGCCGAGGTCTTCCATGATTGCGCGACTCCCCGTCACCCCCCTGCGGGTGATCCTGTTCCTGGTCCTGTCCCTCGTCGTTCTGCCGAGCGTGGCCTCGGCCCAGTCGGCGGAGAAGGTCATCGTGATCGGCTTCGACGGCGCCGATCCGGACGTCGCGCAGGAGTACATGGCCGAGGGCAGGATGCCCAACCTGGAGCGGCTCGCCGGACAGGGCAGCTTCGGCGACCTGGCCACGACGAATCCGGCCGAGAGTCCGGTGGCGTGGGCGTCGTTCGCCACCAGTCAGGGACCGGGCTACCACGGGATCTTCGACTTCCTGCGGCGGGTGCCGGGGACCTACTACCCCGAGATCGCCCTGGCGAGCGCGTCGACCGAACCGGTGATGCCCTCGGGTATGCGCATGGCGCTGATCGCCGCCGCCTTCGTGGGCGTGCTCGTGCTGGTCGTCCTGATCGGCCGCTTGCTCAAGGCCAGCACGCGGACCGCCGTGGTCGTCGCCGTGCTCCTCGCCCTGCCCGCGACCGGGGCGACGGCGCTGGCCGTGTTGAAGTGGGTTCCGCAGGAACTGCCGAAGCCGGTGCTCAACCGGCAGGGGTTGCCCTTCTGGGACGCCGCCGCGCAGCAGGGCAAGCGCGTGACGGCCATCGACATCCCCGTGACCTTCCCCGCTCTCGCCGAGGAGGGTGTGCAGCTCACCACGGCCCTGGGCACGCCGGACATCCGCCAGACCTGGGGCAGCTGGTACCTCTACAGCTCGCAGGAGTTCGAGAGCGAGTTCAGTGAGACCGCCGGTACCCTTCGCACCGTCGAGATGAACGGAGCGACGGGGACCACCAGCATCCGCGGACCGAAGAACTTCACCGTGGACGCCTCGCCCGAGATGTCCGTCGACGTGAGCTTCACCCGCCTCGGTGACACCGGCATGCGCATCGAGGTCCAGGGGCAGACGATCGACCTCGAGGTCGGACAGTGGAGCGACTTCGTCCGTCTCTCCTACCAGATGAACCCGCTCGTCAAGCTCATGGGCACGACGCGCTTCAAGGTGCTCACCCTCGAGCCCGACTGGGTGGTCTACCAGGAACCACTGAACTTCGATCCCTACGCGCTGCCGCCGACGGTGAACATCAGCTTCCCCCGGGACTTCTCGAAGGAGCTCGCCGACCGCTACGGACTGCGCGAGACCCTGGGCTGGTCGATCGCCACCAATCCCCTGAAGGACGAGGCCATCGACTACGCGACCTTCCTCGAGGATCTCGAGTTCACGCTGGAGAACCGCCGCCGCGTGATGTACGGAGAACTCGAGCGCGGTGACTGGGACATGTTCCTGGGCGTGTTCATGTTCACCGACCGCATGCAGCACATGATGTACCGCGCGACCGACGAGGAGCACCCCTACTACTCGCCGGCCCTGGCCGAGAAGTACGGCGATCGCGTGGAGTGGTCCTACACCGAGATGGACCGGATCATCGGCGAGATCATGGAGCGGTACGTCGACGACGACACCATGCTCATGGTGATCAGCGACCACGGCTTCCACAGCTTCCGCCGCGGCGTGAACCTGAACACCTGGCTGGTGAAGAACGGCTACATGGCCCTCAAGGGACAGGGACTGGCCGACGAGGACGGCAACTACCAGCGGCTCGAGGACTTCCTCGATCCGGAAGACCGTTTCTTCAAGAACGTGGACTGGAGCCGGACCAAGGCCTACTGTCTGGGCCTGGGAAGCATCTTCATCAACCTGCGCGGGCGCGAGTCGCAGGGCGCCGTGAATCCCTCGGAGTACGACCAGGTGCGTGACGAGATCATCGAGGGACTGAAGGCACTGCGCGATCCCGCGGATCCCGATCGGACCGTGGTCGTGGACGTCTACAGGCGCGAAGACATCTTCGCCGGTCCGCAGTTGCCGAAGTCCCCCGATCTGTTCGTGGGCTTCGACAGCGACTACCGGATCTCGTGGCAGACCTCGGCCGGCGGCATTCCCCCGAAGATCTTCCAGGACAACCTGAACAACTGGAGCGGGGACCACTGCAGCGTGGCGCCCGACCAGACCGCGGGGATCTTCGCGAGTACCCACGGCTTCGCCCGTGACACAAGATCGATCATGGACGTCGGCCCCACCGCCCTGCGCGCGCTGGGGCTGAGCGTCCCCGAGGACTACGAGGGCGTGGCCCTGCAGGAAGTGACGGCCGAAGCCCGCTGACCCACTCCCACGACACAGGAAGTCCCATGAGCAAGGGCACGAAGTCCGACCGCCGTGCGAAGCACGACGCGAAGAGCAACGGCAGCAAGAAGAACGGCGGCAAGAAGAAGCACAAGAAGGGCAAGAAGAAGAAGGACCGCGTGCCCACCGTAACGATGGCGGAGACGGCCGACCGGCACGACCTGTACGAGCGCGCGGTGCAGGACTGCGCCTCGGACGTCGACTTCCTCGTGCAGGCCTGGCACGAGGTCTACGGCGAGGACGGCGCGCCGCGGCACTTCCGCGAGGACTTCTGCGGCACGGCCGCCATGTGTGCCGAGTGGGTGCGCCGTCACCCCGAGGCCACGGCCGAGGGCTTCGACATCGACGGCGAGGTGCTCGCCTGGGGCCGCGACCGTCACATCGCCCCACTCGGCGATGCGGTCGATCGGGTCCGGCTGCACGAAGCCGATGTCCGCGACCCCGCCGACCGCCCGGCCGACGTCCGCTGCGCGCACAACTTCTCGTACCAGATCCTCGAGCGCCGTTCCGAGCTCAAGGACTACTTCGAGAAGTGCCGACGCGGTCTGTCCGAGCGCGGCATCTTCGTGCTCGATCTCTACGGCGGAAGCGACGCCGTCGTCGAGATGGAGGAAGAGCGCGAGATCGAGGACGGCGACTACACCTACGTCTGGGAGCAGCGGACCTTCCACCCGGCCACCGGTCACATGGACTGCTTCATCCACTTCCGGTTTCCCGACGGTAGCGAGCTCCCCGAGGCCTTCGAGTACAGCTGGCGTCTGTACACCCCGCCCGAGCTGCGCGACATCCTGCACGAGGTCGGGTTCCGCGAGGTCCGCACCTTCTTCGAGGAGTTCGACGACGAGGGCGACGGCAACGGCGTGTTCTCGCGGGACGAGGAAGGCCCGGCCTGCGAGGGCTGGATCGGCTACATGGTGGCGATTCCCTAGCGGTCGGGATCGAGCTCGGGCCACGCCCGCTCGAAGTCCCGCATGCGCGCGCGGTCGCGCGGCAGCATCTGCCGTCCTCCGAGGTCGCGGCACACCGATGCCCCCACCGCCGCGGCCCACTGCAGCGAGGCCTCGGCGGCGAATCCGTGCAGGTACGCGTCGGCAAGTCCGGCGTGGAAGGCGTCGCCCGCCGCGGTCGTGTCGCGAACCCGGACCTTGCGCGGGCCCCAGCGCAGACGGCGATCGCCGACGCGGGCAATCCCTCCCCGACCGCCGCGCGTGACGCCCACGCCGATCGCCCGTGGGGCCGCCGTGGCCAGGGCGTCGAGCCAGGCATCGGGGTCTTCGGCTGCCCCGAACGCACGGGCGAAACGCTCCGACGCCACCGCCCACACCAGGTGGGGCAGCCACTCGTCGGTGCCCTCGCGCAGGGTTCCGAGGTCGGCCAGGATCGGGATCGATCGATCGGTCGCGCGCCGGACCGCACGGTGGGCGCATTCCGGCTCGTGCCCGTCGACATAGAGCAGGTCGGTGTCGTCGAGCCAGGCGTCGAGTTCGGAGTCGTCGGGAGCGAGCGGGGCCGTGTCACCGCGCTTCCAGGCGATGCTGCGCTCGTGCCCCACCACCTGGATCTGCGCGAGCGACGTCCGCCCCTCGATGCGCGGCACCAGGCACCGCACGCCCTCGTCCACGAGCTCGCGCTCGGCGATCGCGCCGGCCGGATCCAGGCCCAGCCGGGCGGCCAGCGACACGTCGTGACCGAGGCGGCGCAGCGTGACCGCCGCGTTCGCACCGGGACCGCCACCGCCGAACCAGGCGACGTCGGCCTCGAGCTTCTCGTCGTCACCGGGGCGACGCGCGAGCCGCGTGATCAGGTCGACGCAGGCGTGACCGACGACGAGGACGCGGCTCACCGGGCCTGCTCCGACGGATCGACCAGCCACTGGGCCTCGATCCGCCCGGTGGCGTGGCGCAGGAAGCGGGCGATCAGCGCTTCCTCGGGGTGAGGGGCGTCGCGGTTGTTCGAGCGCACGGTCGGAACCATCAGGTGGTGTTCGGGCGCAGCCGGGCTGTCGTGTCGGAGTCCGACGGTGTGCCCCAACTCGTGCACGATCACCTTGAGTGCGATGTCGTTGAAATTGAACGCGGTCTGCAACCGGACCCGGATGACCTGCGGCGTCGTGCGGAAGAGCTGCTCGCCGAGCGGGCGCTCGAGCACGTTGGTCCCGAGGGGGTTGCTCGACTCGATGTCGGCGGAGTAGTACGCGCCGTACGGAGGCGGATTCTGGGGATCGAAGGGTTGGTCGACCCGAACGATCCGCATCAACTCCTCGCCGGCGACCTCGTTCCAGGCCGCGACCGCGGCCTCGAAGGCGGCCGCGTAGTCCACGCGCTCCCCCTCGCGTTCGCCGATCAGCTGTCCGGTGGCGTCGTGGACGTAGGGATGCACGTACACCGGAACCGGATAGAGGTCCCGGTCCCAGCCGTAGAACGGGTACGACCGTCCGTCGATCAGGCGGGTGTTGGCGGTCATGATCCGCAGGAATTCCAAACGCGACAGGAATGCCGGGTCACCCCCGGGAATCTCCACCACGCCCTTCTGCAGCATGACCAGATCGAACTCCCGGTCGACGGGCTCGACGGGTCCGATGTGCAGTTCGTAGTACTGCGCGCCCGACTGCTCGACCGCCCGCAGTTCCACCTCGCCGGTGTCCGGCAGGGCCGGCATGTCGAAACGACCCGCTGCGTCGGTGACGACGAAGCGATCACCCACCGAAAGGACGACGCCCTCGAGGGGCTCGATCGGCCGGCCGAGCCGCAGTCCGCGGACCGTGCCGTCGAAGCGGTAGCGTCCGGTGGCGTCGGTCACCGCTGCCCGGCTCGGTTCGGAACGTCGGCCGACGCGGTCGATCGTCCGGATGCGCACGGTGTAGCTCTCGCGTTCGGCGAGGCCCTCGAGCCGCAGACGCTGCACGATCGGCCCCGACGAGTCGTCCACCGTGCGCTCGATCGAGTCGTCGAACTCCTCGGCCGGGAGATCGCCGACACGATAGGCGACCTCGTAGGCGACGATGTCGATGTCGGTGCGGCTGTCGGCCGGCCGCTCCCAGATCAGGTCGATGCTGCCGGGAACGCCGCCCTCGGTGGCGGCGAGCACGCCGACGACGGGCGGCGGGCGCAATCCGACCTGGCCGACCTCGACGGTCCAGGTGGCGGTGCGAATCTCTCCGTCGACCTCGAGGCGTGCGGTGATCTCGATCGTGCCCAGTTCCTCGGGCACGAACTCGAAGGTCGCCCCGGTGGCCACATCGGCACCGTCCACGGCGAAGGTGGCGGATACGGCCTCGTCGCCCACGAAGACCGAAAGGCCGAGACTGTCGGCCGCGGAGATCGACAATGCTCCTGGTGGTGGCTCGAAGCGGACGGGCGAGGTCGCGGTCGGGTCGGTACTGCTCTCCTCACCGCAGCTGACGGCCAGGAGCAGCACCAACACGAGGCCCCACGGGGACCGGTGCGGCACGCGCCGGTGCAAACGGATCATGGGACGTCCGTCCGGGCTGGAGTCTGCGACTCGAACTCTTCGGAAAAGTACGGAGCGTCGTACGAAAGCGTCAACCGGTGTCCTGTGCCGTCACCGACAGCTCCCCGTCGACGGCGTCGATGCGCACCACGCTGCCCTCGATCGGCTGCCCCGCCACCAGCAATCGTGCGATCGGCGTCTCGACCTCGCGTTGGAGGTGGCGCTTGAGCGGTCGGGCTCCGAAGACGGGATCGAAGCCCTCGCGGGCGATCAACGAGCGCGCCGCGTCGGTCAGCTGCAGGCCGAGCCCGCGGTCGTCGAGCCGCCGCCGGAGATCGTCCACGAGCAGCTCGACGATCTGCTCGATCTCGGCCAGCTGCAGGGGCTGGAAGATCACCGTGTCGTCGATGCGGTTCAGGAACTCGGGGCGGAAGGCCGTCCGCAGCTGCGAGGTCACGCGCCGCCGGGCTTCGTCGGTCACCGAGCCGTGCTCGGTCACGCTGTCGAGCAGGTCCTGCGAGCCCAGGTTCGACGTCATGATGATCACCGTGTTCTTGAAGTCGACGGTGCGCCCGTGGCTGTCGGTCACGCGCCCGTCGTCGAGGATCTGCAGCAGCACGTTGAACACGTCGGGATGCGCCTTCTCGATCTCGTCGAAGAGCAGCACGCTGTAGGGCTTGCGACGTACCGCCTCGGTGAGCTGCCCGCCCTCTTCGAAGCCCACGTACCCCGGAGGCGCCCCGAGCATGCGCGACACGGTGTGCTTCTCCATGTACTCGGACATGTCCAGCCGGACCATGTTGTCCTCGGTGTCGAACAAGGTGGCGGCCAGCGTGCGCGCCAGCTCGGTCTTGCCCACACCCGTGGGACCCAGGAACAGGAAGCTGCCGATGGGTCGTTTGGGATCCTTGATCCCCGCCCGAGCGCGCAACACGGCGTCGCTCACGCGGTCGACCGCCTCGTTCTGACCGATCACTCGTTCGTGCAGGATGGTCGGCAGACGCAGCAGCTTCTCGCGCTCGCCCTCGACCAGTCGGGTCACGGGGATGTGCGTCCAGCGGGCGACGATCTCGGCGATCTCCTCCTCGCCCACCTCTTCGCGTACG
Source organism: uncultured bacterium (assembly GCA_964593155.1). Classification (GTDB taxonomy): domain Bacteria; phylum Krumholzibacteriota; class Krumholzibacteriia; order JAJRXK01; family JAJRXK01; genus JAJRXK01. The sequence continues at coordinate 12,695 of CAZQHE010000060.1, read as the reverse complement.
AGGGTTCCCTCGGCCCCGGCCTGCTGCTCGACCTTCTCCTGCTCCTCGGTCAGCTGCCGTTCCAGGGCGGGCAGTCGTCCGTGCTGCAGCTCGGCGGCGCGCTCGAGATCGTAGGCGCGCTCGGCCTGTTCGATGTCGCGCCGGGTCATCTCGATCGTGTGGCGCAGATCCCGCACGCGCTCGATGGCGTTCTTCTCGTCCTCCCACTGCGCACGCATGGCGTCGGCCTGCGAACGAAGGTCGGCCAGTTCGCGCTGCAGCGACTCCAGACGCTGCTGGCTGGCGGGATCGCTCTCCTTCTTCAGGGCGGCCTCTTCGATCTCCAGGCGCATGACCTTCCGCGTGAGGTCGTCGAGTTCGGCGGGCATCGACTCGATCTCGGTGCGCAGACTGGCGCAGGCCTCGTCGACGAGATCGATCGCCTTGTCGGGGAGGAAGCGATCGGTGATGTAGCGATGGCTGAGCGTGGCGGCGGCGACCAGGGCCGCGTCCTGGATCCGCACACCGTGGTGCAGCTCGAAGCGCTCGCGCAGACCGCGCAGGATGCTGACGGTGTCCTCGACGGTCGGCGCGTCGACCTGCACCGGTTGGAAGCGACGCTCGAGAGCGGCATCCTTCTCGATGCGCTGACGGTACTCGTCGAGGGTCGTCGCGCCGATGCAGTGCAGTTCCCCGCGGGCCAGCATGGGCTTGAGCATGTTGCCGGCGTCGGGAGACCCCTCGGTCTTGCCCGCACCGACGATGTTGTGCAGCTCGTCGATGAACAGGAGGATCCGGCCCTCGCTGCGCTTGATCTCGCCGAGCACCGCCTTCAGCCGTTCCTCGAACTCGCCGCGGTACTTCGCTCCCGCCAGGAGACTTCCCATGTCGAGCGCGAAGAGCTGCCGGTCCTTCAACCACTCGGGCACGTCACCGCGCACGATGCGCTGGGCGAGCCCCTCGACGATCGCGGTCTTGCCCACGCCGGGCTCGCCGATCAACACGGGATTGTTCTTCGTCTTGCGCGACAGGATCCGCACCACACGTCGGATCTCCTCGTCACGGCCGATCACCGGGTCCAGACGTCCTTCGCGGGCCTGCTCGACGAGGTCCACACCGAAGCGTTCGAGCGCCTCGTAGGCGTCCTCCGGCGTGGGGCTCGTGACGTGTTGGCCGCCGCGCACCTGCTCGATCGCCGCCCGCAGTGACTTCGGATCGAGGCCGTGGGTGCGCAGCAGCTCGCGCACCGGCGACGCGTCCTCCTCGAGCATGGCCAGCAACAGGTGCTCGACCGAGACGTACTCGTCGCGCATCTCGCCCGCGATGCGCTGCGCGCCCACGAGGACCTTCTGCAGGTCCTGCGCGATGACGATACGCCCCGGCTCGACCCCGGGGCCACTCAGACGGGGCTTCGACTCGAGGGACCGGCGCACCTGCTGGGCCAGTGCTTCGGGCACGAGGCCACCGCGCTGCAACAGACGCGGCACCAGGCCCTGCTCCTGGTCCAGCAGCGCCAGCAGGAGATGTTCGGTGGCGGTTTCGGGATGCGAGTGCTCGATCGCCAGGGACTGCGCCGCGGCCAGCGCCTCCTGGGACTTCTGCGTGAGGCGGGACAGATCCATTCCAGGTCCTCCAACTCCGATGACGGCGCACACGACGGCGCCGGCCGGCTCGCGCCGGGCGTGGACGGACTCGCTGTGTCATGGATCCGGTGCAATGAGACGGTAGCGGCGGCGGATTCGGGCCGCAAGGGTGGGGTGTCGGCTCGCACGATCGTACGCCGTGGTCACTCGTTCGGAAGCCCGCCCCCTCGGGGTCCGCCCTCGCGATGGCACTGCAGACAGCCCTTGCCACGGTCGTGCCCATCGGGGTCGTGGCACTTCACGCAGAGCTGACGCTGCGCCGGATCCGGGTAGGGGCTCGGGATCGGCCAGGATCCCGACACCGCACCGTCCTGCGAGAGCGTCTGCACCCTGAAGTCCCACCGTCCGGCCGCCGGAGCGGACGTCGCGTGCGCACGATGACAGGTCATGCAACTCAGACGACTGCTCGCCCGCGGACCCGCGGCGGATCCGCTGCTCGCGTCGCCGTCCTCGAACGGGACCTCGGGCAGATACGAGCGCGAGGCGTCTCCGCCCGTGGGGTTCGCATCGCCGTCGTACGCGTCGTACCACAGAGCGATTTCCCGACCGAGCGGGGCGTCGACGGGATGCTCGAAGCGCTCGCCCGCAATGCCCTCGTGGTAGCCCTGGCCGTGGCAGTTCCCACACCAGGCCGACCACCCCGACCGGTAGGCCGTGTGGTCGCTCGGACTCTCCGCCGGTCCACGTCGGGGATCGATCCCCTCGGCCTCGGGCGCGTCGACCGAGAAGACGAAGGCGCCGCCCTGCACCGGGCCCGCGTCGTGCAGCATGCGGAAGTTCTGGTTGCCGTGCGGATCGTGGCAACTCGTGCACCCCAGCGACGCACTCGGGAAGTCGCCGCCCGGAGCACTGAACCAGCGGGGGTCGGGCGTGAGACCCGAGCCAGGTGCCACGACGTTGTGACCGGCGGCGTGACCGCCGATGGGCTTCGACGGACCGGTGGGCCCGTCGTTCAGTTCGTCCTCGAACAGGAACACGAAGTCCCCGGCCCCGGCCTCGGGCCCCGGGAACAGAACCGCATCTCCCAGCACCGCGCCCGCACCCTGCCCGTGGCACAGGAGACAGGTGTCGGTGGCCGAAGCCCCGCGCAACAGTTCGCCCTCGGCGGGCACGAAGGTCCCGTCCTCCGACTGGTGCCCCACGTGGCACCCCCCGCAGCTGGCGACACCGCCCTCGTGGAATCCCGCCTCGACTGCCGACGGCAGGAGCAGGGCGAGGACGGCGAGGGTTCGCGGGACGAGAGACGCAAGTCGGTCGGACATCTGGCGTAGTACGGTCGAGGGAAGAGAGCCCACTGCTCGCAGTGTACCAGGCCCACGCCACGAGACTCCTTCAGCTTTGTGATCCGTGGGGTGGGTCCGCGCCGCGGTGGATGTCCCGCCGCCACCCGTGCCGCAATCTCCCGAAGGGTTCTTCTTCAGCCTCCGAGGACGACCAGCCGGACCAGGAGACCCTGGTAGACCTGCGTCTCGTCGGCACCGAGCGCGGTGGACACCGACCATCCGACGTCGAGCGACTGTCCGGTGGGGAAGCGCCAGCGCACTCCCGGCTCCGCACGCAGGAAGGCCGCGTTGCCGTCGAGCGACTCGAAGCGCGCCGGACCGTCGATCCCGGACGACGTCGCGGCGAAATGCAGGCCTCCGCCGGCGGAGCAGAACAGCGAGAAGCGCCCGCCCGAACCCAGGGCGAGTTCGGGATCGAGCCGCAGCCCCAGCCGGAACGCGAGGAAGTCCGCCCCGTCGTCGGCCGACCACAGGACGTCGAAGTCGACCGTGGGGACCCACACCGAACGAAGCGCGGGCCGCAGGCCCAGGCCTGCTCCCCAGAGGGTCGACGTGACCTCGTCGGGCGTGACCACGTCGAGCACGCGCACACTCGCCGACGTGGTCAGGGCCAGCTCACCGGCCGCGTGGGCACGTACGGAGACGAGCAGCAGGAGGACGACGAGCAGACGGCGCACGGGAACTCCACGGAGAGGGCGGGGTCGGCAAGTGCGAGCACGATGCACCCCTGCCGTTCCGAAGGCAAGACTTCAGTCCGCGCGCGTCCGCAGGATCGCGACCGACTCGGCCGACACCTCCACCCCCCCGTCCACCGCGCGCGGTCCACCGCCCCAGCTCAGCAGCACACGCAGTTCGTCGGCGTGGGCGAAGGGCACGCGGTGGCCGCGACGGCCCAGATTGCAGACCAGCGCGATCGCTCCCCGCTCGACCACCATCCAGCCCTCGGTTTCGTCGTGACGCACCCGCAACGCACCCGGGTCGCCGTCGAGCAGGTCGGGCGTGGTGCGGCGCAGTCGGATCAACGAGCGGTACCACTCGAGCATCGCCGCGTGCCACGGCTCGCGAAGCTCTTCCCAGCGAAGGCGCGACGCGTGGAAGGTCTCGTCGGCCTGCGGGTCGGGAATCTCGGTGGGGTCCCAACCGAAGGCCGCGAACTCGGCCCGTCGTCCCTGCCGCACCGAGTCGGCCAGTTCGGGATCGGAGTGATCGGTGAAGTAGCAGAAGGGCGAACTCGCCCCCCACTCCTCGCCCTGGAACAGCAGGGGCACGAAGGGCGCGGTGAGGACGAGGGCGGCGGCGATGCGGGCGCGGCCCTCGCTCACCAGATGGCACAGGCGCTCACCGCGGGCGCGGTTGCCCACCTGGTCGTGGTTCTGGGCGCAGCCCACGAAGCGGTGGCCCGACACGCTCCGGGCCGGACGCCCGTGACGGCGGCCGCGGAAGTTCGAATACTTGCCGTCGTAGACCAGTCCCCGTTCCAGACAATCGGCGAGGTCGGTGATCGAACCGAAGTCCGCGTAGTAGCCTTCGCGCTCGCCCGTCAGCAGAGCGTGCAACGAATGGTGGAAGTCCTCGTTCCACTGGGCCGTGAACCCGTGCCCCCCCACTTCCGGCGGCATGGCCACACGGGGATCGTTGCGGTCGTTCTCGGCCACCAGGACGAGGTGACGACCCAGCTCCGGTTCGAGTGCGAAGACCTCGTCGGCCAGTTCCTCGAGGAAGTGCCGGGCCGAGGTGTCGACGATCGAGTGCACGGCATCGACGCGCAGGCCGTCGAGGTGGTAGTCGCGCAGCCACATGCGGGCGTTGTCGAAGAAGAAGCGCCGGACCTCGTCGCTGCCCGGGCCGTCGAGGTTCACGGCGTCGCCCCACGGCGTGACGTAGCGGTCGGTGAAGTAGGGGCCGAAACGTCCGAGATGGTTCCCGTCGGGCCCGAGATGGTTGTAGACCACGTCGAGGAGCACGGCCAGGCCGCGCGCGTGGCAGGCGTCGACCAGGCGCTTCAGTCCGTCGGGGCCTCCGTAGGACGTCTCGGGTGCCCACAACGCGACCCCGTCGTAACCCCACCCCCGACCACCGGCGAAGGCGGCCACGGGCATGAGTTCGAGGTGCGTGACGCCGAGTTCGACCAGATGGTCCAACCGTTCGACCACCCCGTCGAAGGTCCCTTCGGGCGAGAACGTACCCACGTGGATCTCGTGGATCACCCCCGACGACAGCGGCGGCGCCGACCAGCCCCGGTCGGTCCAGTCGAAGGCGGTGTGGTCGACCACGCGCGACGGGCCGTGCACCCCGTGGGGTTGCCAGGGCGATCGCGGATCCGGCACCGCGAGAACGTCGTCGGGCGCGAATGCATAGTCGGTCCCGGGTCCGGCGTCCTCGACGTCGGCGTTCCACCAGCCGCCGCGACCGGGCTGCATGTCGATGCTGCGTCCCAGGGTCTCCACCCGCACGCGCCGTGCGTTCGGCGCCCACACACCGAAGCGATTCACACTCCCACCTCCTCGCGCCTCAACAGGGCCACCGGAAAACGCGACCACAGCTCGCCGACGCGCGCGCTGCCGGCATCGATCCGTTCGTCGGTCAGGACGGAGCGCCAGGGTCCGGCCGGCAGATCGACCGCGGTGTCCTCCCACGACCCGGCGGTGTCGAGCACGAGACGGGGAACCACGGTGACCACCGCGTCGGCCCCGCGTGAGAAGGCGACCACACGGTCGGACCGGCATCCGGTGACGGTCAGGGGTCGGTAGTCGCCCTCGGGGCCGAAGGCCTGCGGGTGTTCACGACGTAGACGCAGTGCCCGCCGGATGACCCACTGCTTCGGCATCCCCTCGTGGGAACGGGCCAGGACGTCTTCGCAGTCCAGGCCTTCGGCCTCGTCCAGCAGACGCCGGCACCGAGCGTAGTCCACCGGCCGACGGTTGTCGGGATCGACCAGCGTGTGGTTCCACACCTCGGTACCCTGGTAGAAGTCCGGAACACCGGGCGCGGTGATCTTGACGAGCGTCTGGGCCAACGCGTTCACCCGGGCGGGCTCGACCAGCGGTCGCACGAAGTCCTCGAGTCGCTGCACGAACTCCGGATCGGCCAACACCGACTGCACGAAGCCGCGCAGAGCGTCCTCGTAGTCCTCGTCGATCCGGATCCACGACGTGTACCTCTTGGCCTCGCGCGCGGCCTTCTCCATGTACGCGACCACGCGCTCGGTCTCGATCGGCCACGTGCCGACGAGGGTCTGGTAGAGCAGGTACTCGGTGTTGCGATCGGGCCACCCGTCCCGGCGGTACCGTTCGTTGTGGGCGGCCCAGGAGCGCACCGCCTGCTCCCACCGGTCGGGGATCTCCGACAGCACGTACAACCGCGCCCGGACGTCCCCGCTGCGCTTGGTGTCGTGCGTCGACGTCGTCGAGAGGGTGCGAGGCCGCGTGCGCTGGATCCGCAGCGCCCAGGCGTGGAGATCCTCCACGCTCGCTCCGAAACGTTCCGGTGTCCCACCGACCTCGTTCGACGCCACGAAGCGCACGTGATCGTAGAAGGCCGTGTCCTCGGCCCCCTTGGCCATGGCGGCCCCGGTGAGCTGCTGGAAGCGCATGGCGAACTCGCCCTCGAGAGCACCCGCGCGCCGTAGCAGGAGCAGGTCGGCCACGAAGTCCAGCAGCTCTTCGTCGACGTCCACCTCGCTCGCCTTCGCTCCCGCCACGGCCTGGCTCACGAAGCGGGCATCGTCCTCGCGCACGCCGTCGTCGCCGGCGCGGACGTAGGTGCGGTACACGGGAAGATGCACCGCGACCTCCACGATGGCGGCGTGCAGATCGTCGGCCGTGTAGTCGCGATGACGGCGGTGCCGTGCGCAGATCGACTGCAACAGCGCGGTCAGACGATTCACGTCGCTGCCGAGGAGTTCGTGGAGCACCAGCCGCTTGCGCTCGCGAAGGCAGGGCGTGAAGTCCGAGGAGTGACCGGTGAAGGCGGTGTAGATGCGGTCGAAGTCCTCCTCCGCCGCCGGATCGACGAACAATCCGCCCACACGGTCGATGAACTCGTAGCCGGTGGTGCCCTCGACCGGCCACTCGACCCGGAGGTCTTCGTCGCGGTGCAGGATCTTCTCGGCGACGATCCACGCGTCGGGAGCCGCTGCCCGCAGTCGCTGGAAGTAGGCCAGCGGATCGCGCAGGCCGTCGGGATGATCGATCCGCAGGCCGTGAACGACGCCCTCCTCGATCCATTCCAGCAGCCGGGCGTGGTACGCACGGAACACCTGCTCGTCCTCGACCCGCAACCCCACCAGCGTGTCGATGTCGAAGAAGCGTCGGTAGTCGAGTTCCTGTCCGCCGGTGCGCCACAGGGCCAGCCGGTAGTGCTGTTTCTCGACCAGGGCGTCGAGCAGGTCGGGGGTGGCGTTGGCCTCGGCCACGATCGCGTCGACGTCGGCCGCGGCGACGCGGTCCTCGTCCAGCAGCCGCTCCAGTTGCGCCCGCAGCACCCGCTGGTCGCGATGCAGTTCGCCCCGGGGGTCCGCGCCCGACCCACCGTCGGCCAGCCAGCGCATCGCGTCGGCGGTGAAGGCCAGGTCGTCGGAACCGTGGCGCCGGGCCGCGCGCGACACCAGCTCGTCGAGCGAGGGGAACGAAATCGGGAAGGCGTGTTCGTGGTAGTGGAGACTGAACGCGGCCCCGCGCCGTTCCAGGTGCAGTCCTCCGGCTTCGAGGACGCGCCCGTAGTGATCGCCCAGCACGGGCAACAGGATCTTCTCGGGCTCGCCGTCTCGGCCCCAGTCCACGTCGAAGTACGAAGCGTAGCGACTCGCCACGCCGTTCTCCAGGACGTCCCACCACCATGGATTCTCGGGCGTGATCGCCATGTGGTTGGGAACGATGTCGAGGACCAGTCCCATACCCCGCGCGCGCAGTGCCCGGTTCAGCACCGCGAATCCCGCCTCGCCGCCCAGCTCTTCGTTCACGCGCGTCGGATCGACCACGTCGTAACCGTGCGAGCTCCCCGGTGCCGCCTGCAGTACCGGCGAGCAGTAGATGTGATCGATCCCCAGCGCCTCGAGGTAGTCGACGATCTCGGCCGCTTCTTCGAAGCCGAAGCCGGCGTGGAGCTGGAGCCGGTAGGTCGCGCCGGGGGTCTTGCCGGAGGTGGCCACGTCATTCCCTCCGGAGTACCACGAGCGAACGCGGCTCGACCTCGAGACCCACTCCCGCCGCGTGCGCCGGGCCCGGATCCGACCGGGGCTCCGCCGTGTTCACGATTTCCGTCCACGGCGCGTCGTCGGCGACCACGGGGATCCGGAACGACAGGGACTCGTGGTGCGCGTTGAACACCAGATAGAAATCCGCGTCGGTGACCGGCTCTCCCCGCTCGTCGGGGCACAGTCCCTGCCCCGACATGAACACACCGAGCGACTTGGCGTAGCCCGCGTCCCAGTCCTCGTCGCTCATCTCGGCGCCGTCGGGTCGGTACCACACGACGTCCCGGACGGCCTCGCCGTGGATCGGGCGTCCGTGGAACCAGTGCCGACGCCGGAAGACCGGATGCTCGTGGACCAGGGCGATCATCCTCCGCGTGAAGTCGAGGAGATCGTGATCGGCGTCGTCCCAGTCGACCCAGGATATCTCGTTGTCCTGGCAGTAGGCGTTGTTGTTGCCGTGCTGGGTACGCCCGACCTCGTCGCCGCCCACCAGCATGGGAACGCCCTGCGACAGCAGCAGCGTGGCCAGGAAGTTCCGCTGCTGCCGCGCCCGCAGGCGCAGGACGTCCGGATCTTCGGTCGACCCCTCCACCCCGCAGTTCCACGAGCGGTTGTCGTCGGTGCCGTCGTGATTGTCCTCGCCGTTGGCCTCGTTGTGCTTGTGGTCGTACGAGACGAGGTCACGCAGCGTGAAGCCGTCGTGGGCGGTGACGAAGTTGATGCTGGCCGATGGTCGTCGCCCTGTCTCCTCGTACAGGTCGGAACTCCCGGTGATCCGATAGGCGAACTCGGCGAGGGTCTGGTCGGCCCCGCGCCAGAAGTCGCGCACGCAGTCGCGGTACTTGCCGTTCCACTCGGCCCATCCGGGTGGGAAGTTGCCCACCTGGTAGCCGCCCTCGCCCAGATCCCAGGGCTCGGCGATCAGCTTCACCTGCGAAATCACCGGATCCTGCCCGATGATGTCGAAGAAGGCGCCCAGCCGGTCGACGTCGTGCAGCTCGCGGGCCAGGGCCGAGGCCAGGTCGAAGCGGAAGCCGTCGACGTGCATCTCGAGCACCCAGTAGCGCAGACTGTCCATGATGAGCTGGAGGGTGCGTGGATGCGTCATGTCCAGGGTGTTGCCGCAGCCCGTGTAGTCGACGTAGTACCGCGGGTCTTCGGACGACAGGCGGTAGTAGGCCGCGTTGTCGATCCCGCGGAAGGCCAGAGTGGGTCCGAGGTGGTTGCCCTCGCCCGTGTGGTTGTAGACGACGTCGAGGATCACCTCGATGCCCGCGGCGTGCAGACGCCGCACCATCTCCTTGAACTCGATCACCTGCCGGTCGGGTCGGTCGGCGTGGGCGTAGTCGGCGTGGGGCGAGAAGTAGCCGATCGAGTCGTATCCCCAGTAGTTCGTCAGCCCCCGTTCCACGAGCTGACGCTCGGTGACGAAGCGGTGCACGGGCATCAGCTCGACGGCCGTCACGCCGAGCCGGCGTAGGTGCTCGACCACGCTGTCGTGGCCGAGGCCGGCGTAGGTTCCGCGGAGATCCTCGGGCACCCGGGGATGCAGGCGGGTGTAGCCCTTCACGTGCACCTCGAGGATCACGGTCTCCTGCCAGGAATGGTGCAGCAGATCGTCGCCGCCCCAGTCGAATTCCGGATCGACCACCACGCACTTCGGCATGAAGGCGGCGTCGTCGCGGTCGTCGCGCGCGAGGTCGGCGTCCTCGTGCCCGATCGGGTAGCCGAAGACCTCGTCGCGCCAGTCGATGCGACCTTCGGTGGCCTTCGCATAGGGATCGATCAGTAGCTTCGCCGGATTGAAGCGGTGGCCCGACGCCGGATCGTAGGGGCCGTGCACACGGTAGCCGTAGCGCTGGCCCGGCCCGACTCCCGGCAGGTAGCCGTGCCAGCAGTAGTCGGTGATCTCGGGGAGCTCGACCCGGGTCTCGTGGCCGTCGTCGAACAGGCACAGCTCGATCTTCTCCGCATTCTCCGAGAAGACGGCGAAGTTCGTTCCCTGGCCGTCCCACGTGGCTCCCAGGGGATAGGCCTCTCCCGGCCAGACCTTCACGGCGCACCTCCGAGCACGTCGGTGGACGCACGCATCATCCCGCAGTGCCCGTGGTGCGGCTTCGGGGACACGCGCGGACGCCGGTTTCGGGGGATCCCCGGGCGGGCCCTCCGGGGGAGTCGTTGCGGAGAACGCCCCACCGGTGTCTGGGGAGGGCGTCGGTGGACGGCCGTCGGCCACGTGTCGTGTGATGTGTGTCGGGACCGGTTCCCGAACGACGACGGAAGGAGTCGTGTGATGACCACCGCCCACGGACCGAATCCACTTCCCGAATCGAACTTCTGGTTCTACGGCGCCGTTGCCAAGAACTGGCGTTGGATGGCCTCGCTCGGGGGGCTGGCCCTGCTGCTCGGCCTGGTCGGCCTGCTCGCCACGTTGACGCTGTCGCTGGCCACCGGAGTGCTCTTCGCCCTGCTGTTGCTCGCCGGCGGCATCGTGCAGGCCCTGCACACCGCCAAGTGCGAGGGCTGGCGCAGCCGCTCGCTCCACGTGCTGGTCGCCGTGCTCTACGTGGGGGCCGGAGCAGCCATGCTCACCGAGCCGCGTGTCGACACCCGCGCGGTGGTGTCGATCCTGGGCGCTGCGGTCTTCCTCGTGGGGGTGCTCCGCGTGGTCATGGCGTGGCAGATGCGCGGCGAGCCGGGATGGCCCTGGCCACTCGCCGGGGGCCTGCTGGCCATGTTGCTCGGTCTGATGATCTTCGCCCAGTGGCCGTCCTCGGCCCTGTGGGTGATCGGCCTGTTCGTCTCGGTCGAACTCCTGGCCCACGGATGGTCGATGCTCGTGGTGTCGCTCGCCGCCCGCGACGCCCGCCAGCACTCCGACTACGCACCCCGCGATTGAACCGCGGTCATGCCGTCTCGCCCACCACCAGACGCACTCCTTCGTGCTGACCGTGGTCGAGCGAGAGCATCATCGTGAGGTACTCCCGCAGATGGCGGGTGATCAGGAAGTTCTCGCGCACGAACTCCTTCGCCTTGGCCCCCATCTCGTCGATCCGCTCGGGCTGGTGCAGCAGATAGCGGATGCGCAGGGCGGCACCCTCGGGCGTGTTGACCAGGAATCCGGTGTGGTGGTTCTTCACCTGCAGCCGGATTCCCCCGACGTCGCCGCCGATCACGGGGCGACTCTTCCACATGGCCTCGGTGACCGTCAGCCCGAATCCCTCGCGCACCGACTTCTGCAGGACGATGTCCGACGCGCGCTGCAGGGCGTTGACCTCGCGGTTGGCGTCGGCCGGCAGCAGGAGCACGTGGATCGACGGGTCCGCCTCGGCCGCCGCGTTCACCTCGGACAGCACGATCTCGCCCTCGGGATCGTCGCTCGCGCCGCCGCCGGCCAGGACGAGTTGCAACGACGGAACGAAGCGTCGCGCGAGCCGGAAGGCACGGATGACGCCCACCGGATCCTTGAAGCGATCGAAGCGCGAGATCTGGACGATCAGCGGCCGGTCGGGGTCGATCCCGTACCGCGTGAGGATCTCCTGCACCTCGATCGGATCGAGGTCGACGTTCTTCTCGGACAGGGGATCGATGCTCGGAGGTACCAGGTACTGACGGTGCGGCAGTTCCTGGGCGAAGGCGGCCAGCGAGAACACGCTGGCGTCGTAGGCGGTCACGAAGCGTCGCAGGTACTTCCACACCGGGCGGTAGGGATGACTGGCGTCGATGTGACACCGCCACACCCACTTCCCCCTGCGATCGGGAAAGTGATTCAGCAGCGCCGCCGGCTGGGGATCGTGCACGAACACGTAGTCGGCGTCCTCGAGCACCGGCCGCAGCTCCTCGGCGGTGCGGGCGTTCGTCTCCTCGTACACGCGCAACAGGTTCTGGCCGATCGGCACCCGGTTGCCCTGCAACGTGTTGTGCATGGCCTTGGTGCACTCGAAGAAGTCCGATTCGCCGGTGATCACCTCCCAGTGCGTGTCGATCCCGAGTTCCTGCATGAAGGGCACGAGCTTGCGGAGGATCTCGGCGACGCCGCCTCCGCTGCGCGTCGAGTTCACGTGTACGACCTTGGCGCCCTGCAGCGGCCGGGTGAGTTGCCGGACGTGCGCGATCACGTCCCGGCCGGCGACACGTTCGTAGTCCTGCAACACGATGCTCAGTCCTCCCCCGACTGGACGGCCGCGAGCACGGTGGCCAGCTCGCTGCGAAGCTCGGCAAGGCTGCCGAAGTACGGGTCGACCCCGGCCAGACATTCGACCACCGGCTGGAATTCGTCGCCCCAGGCCCCGAGCCAGTCGCTGAAGTCGTCGAGGTGGTCGTGCGTTCGCCGCCGGGCGTCGATGAAGTGGTAGAACACGCTGCTCGTCGTCAGACGCGGTACGTGCTCGGCCAGTTCGCGCGGATGCCGAAGACGGTCCTCGGTGTCGAAGACCACGACCTGCGAGCAGATGAACTCGAACTGCTCGGTGGGTCGCGCCCACAGCAGGTGATCGGCCTCGTCGATGCGGTCGTCGATCAGGTCGACGATCTCGGTCCGCGGTTCGTCGAGGTCGGTGAAGCGGGCCGGATGCAGCGCCGCGAGCCGCTCGGCCA
>CAZQHE010000059.1:0-24857 GCA_964593155.1 uncultured bacterium | reverse complement strand
GGTCGGGGCGTAGCGCAGCCCGGTTAGCGCGCCTGCTTCGGGAGCAGGAGGTCGGAGGTTCGAATCCTCTCGCCCCGACCACCCGAGACCACCGGACGCCGTTGCGAGATGGTGGGGGAGCACGCCGTCCCCGCCCGGACCCGAACGCTGGAGCGCCGCGGTGGACCTCCGCTCCTACGTCCGGTCGATCCCGGACTTCCCCATCCCCGGGATCCTCTTCCGCGACATCACGCCCATGCTCGCCGACGCCGGCGCCCTGCGCGAATCGGTGCAACAGCTCGTGCGCGCCGTCGACGGCCAGCCCGTGGACAAGGTGATCGGGATCGAGAGCCGCGGCTTCATCTTCGGCACGCCACTGGCCACCGAGATCGACGCCGGCTTCGTGCCCATGCGCAAGCCCGGCAAGCTGCCCTTCACCAAACTGTCGCGCAGCTACCTGCTCGAGTACGGCGAGGCCACGCTCGAGCTGCACACCGACGCCATCGAGAAGGGCGACCGCGTCGTCGTCGTCGACGACCTGCTCGCCACCGGCGGCACCGCCCGCGCCGCGGCCGAGCTGGTGGAGGAGGCCGGCGGCGAGATCGTGTCGCTGCTCTTCGTGATCGAACTGCTCGGACTGGACGGCCGCGCCGCCCTCGGCGATCGTCGGGTCGAGGTGCTGATGCCGATGGGGGCGGACGGGGACTGAGGTCTCTCGTCGTCGTGGCACGATCGCCGACGGTCGTGCTCGCGGTTCCGTTGCCTTCCGGCCCGCTGGGGCCCCCGTAGCTCAGGTGGATAGAGCACCGGTTTCCTAAACCGGGTGTCGCAGGTTCGAGTCCTGCCGGGGGCACCATGTTTCGCAGGGGGTTACGGCGGACGGGGGGTGCGGTGGCGCGCATTCGCCGAGCCGCGGGGTACCAACGGGGGGCCACTTTTCGCGCGCTACGATCCGGGGATCCCTCGGCGCGGATTCCCTGCTTCCGGGTCGACCGACCCGACCGTCGTCGGCCGACGCGCCCGGGATCCGGACGTTCGAGGCGAGGCCCCACCGGCTCGCGCCGATCGATGCCTGGCTGCGATCGGCGGCCGACCCCGCACGGCGTCGGTGTCCGCGCGCGTGACGGCTGGGGATGTTCCGCGGGGGAAAGCTGGTTGTTACTTCCGCGGCGGAAGTAGTCATCCCGCGATTCTTCCGGCCCGACTTCCGCGGCGGAAGTGACCAGCGCGCGTGACAGAAGAACACCACCCGCCGACGCCCCTCGACGTCACCTTCGCGCCGCGTCCCGCCCGCTCCCCGAAATCGTATACGCTACGAACGGCAGATCCCCCTGGACGCTGGAGCCATCATGTCTCGAACCGTCCGACGTCTGCTCGAACACAAGGGGCACGCGATCCACGCCGTCGAGCCCCTGGACACCGTCTTCCGCGCGGTCGAAGCCATGGCCGAGCGCGGGATCGGCGCCCTGCTCGTGATGGAGGGCGACCGTCTCCTGGGGATCGTCTCGGAACGCGACTACGCCCGGCAGATCATCCTGCGGGGCCGTGATTCGCGGACCACCTCGGTGTCGGAGATCATGACCCGCGACGTGATCTGCGTGGAGCCCGACCGCGACATCGAGGCCTGCATGGCCCTGATGACCGAGAAGCGGATCCGTCACCTGCCGGTGGTGGAGCAGGGACACGTGATCGGGGTGATCTCGATCGGCGACGTGGTGCGCGCAGCGATCGACGACCGCGACTTCCACATCCAGCAGCTCGAGAACTACATCGCCACGGCGGGCTGAGGCCACGATGCGACGGTCACCGGGCGCGTGGCGTCCGGAGGCACGTGGCCTGCGCCCGACGCGCGGTGCCCTCAGTCGGCGCTGCGCGCGTCGAGGACCATGGCCACGTGCTCGATGCCGTCCTCGAGGTAGGGCTCGCCGACGCGGCGGAACCCGAACGACGCGTAGAAGTCGAGCAGATAGCTCTGGGCCGAGATCTTCACCGCGCGTCGCGGGAACTGCTCGGCGACGACGCCCAGCGTGGATTCCATGAGCGCGCGCGCGACGCCGGTTCCGCGGCGATCGGACACCGTGAGGACCCGGCCGATCGACACGTGGTCGGGGTAGGTGGTCCCCGGCGGCAGGATGCGGGCGTAGGCGACGACCCGGCCGTCGGCTTCGCGGCCGAGGACGTGCCAGCCCTCGAGGTCGTGGGCGTCGGCGTCGAGGTAGGCGCAGTCCTGCTCGACCACGAAGACCTCCTGCCGCAGCCGCAGAATCGTGTACAGCTCCCGCGGGTCGAGGGCCTCGAAGTGGTGGCACGTGAAGGTCGTCATCGGTCAGACGTGGTGGGGGGACCGGGTTCCCCTCTACGATGCCACCTCCGGGCGTCCTGACAAGGCCGTTCCGCCTGGTCGCGGCGGCCCCATCCCGGAGCCGACCCCCGCCCGCCGCCCGACATTGCCCTGGCCGCCTGTCGCCACTACACTTGGGAGTTCGCAGAACAGGGGGACGCCGCCCTCCGGCGCGACCCCGGCCCGGCTTTCCATCGAATCCCGAAGGACCCCGCAGTGGCTCGACTGACCAAGGAAGAGCTCCGTCACGATCCCTTCCTCGACACGACGGCGCGCGTGACGGCCTACCTCCAGAAGAATTTCATGGCGATCCTGGTCGGCGTGGCCGCCGTCGCGGTCGTCGTGGTGGTGGCGGTGTTCATCCAGCAGTCGCGCCAGAGCAGCCAGGTGCAGGCCGCTCGGGCCTACTTCTCGGCCAGCTCGGCCTACGCGAACGGCCAGTACAACGAGGCCCTGCTCGAGGTCGAGGAGCTCCTGGGACGCTTCGCGGGCACCGAGGAGGGTCAGGCGGCCCTGTACCTCGCGGGCGCGAGCCATCTCGCGCTGGGCGAGCACGAAGAGGCCATGGGGCGGTTCCGTTCCTACCTGGAAGAGGCCCCGGATGGCCAGTATGCGACCAGCTCCCGCATGGGCCTGGCGCTCGCGCACGAGGGCCTCGGGGAACTCGAACTGGCCGTCGAGCAGTTCCGGGCCGTACGTGAGGGTGTCCCGCCCGATGCGCCCGCGGCCGTCCAGGCGGCCCTGGGCGAGGCTCGGGTCTTGCAGGAACTCGGGCGGATCAACGAGGCCATCACGGCCCTGGCACCCCTGACCGACGTCGAGGATTTCTCGTCGCGTCAGGAGATCCAGAACCGACTGGACACGCTCGAAGCGCTGCGCTGACCCGAGCGACCACGCGCGCCGAGCGGAGCCGACCCACCGGCCGCTGCCGCGACCCGCAGGTGGAGGCCGGTCACCGAAAGGACCGGCGCGTGGCCAGCCAATCGACGACCGAAGAAGCCCGCCGGGCGACCGGGGCCTCGACACGATCGGGGCCGAGCACCGGCGACCGCCTGATGGCCGCGCTGGCGTACCTGGGGCCGGGCTTCCTCGTGCCGATCCTCGCCGGACGCAGCGAGGCCTACGTGCGCTGGCACACGGCGCAGGGGTTCGCGCTCTTCTTCCTCGAGGCCATCGCACTGGGCCTGGCGATCGTGGTGGACGCCACGATCGGCCAGATCCCGTGGGTCGGACTGCTCGTCATGCTCGTGCTGCGGGTCGGCCTGGTCGCCGGCTTCCTGGTGGTTTCGGCCGTCGCCTTCGTCAAGGCCCTGGCCGGTGAACACACCGAGCTGCCGATCGTGGCGCGCTACGCGAAGCACGTCCCGGGTGCGACCGGGGACTGACGGCGACGGGCTGCGAGGCGCTCCGGCATCGGGACAGACCTCCGGATCAGCGCGAGAGCGTGGAAGAGGCCTTCGAGGCAGCAGGAGACCGCAGTTCGACACGGCACCCACGAAATGGCACATAAGATACATTATGTAAACTCACGGCCCTGGGCCGAGAAAGAGCCGGACCGCATGCCGCGCCCCGGCTCCGTCGGATGCTTCGGACCAGCCTCGCCCTAGACGTGCTGGTCGATCTTCTCGGTCAGGGCCTGCTTGGGCACGGCGCCCATGACCGTGTCGACGTGCTGGCCGTCCTTGAAGATCATCAGCGTCGGGATGCTGCGGATCTGGTGCTGACCCGCCAGGGTCTGGTTCTCGTCGACGTTGACCTTGGTGATCTTGACCTTGCCGTCGTATTCGCCGGCAAGCTCCTCGAGGACGGGCGCGATCATGCGGCACGGGCCACACCACGGCGCCCAGAAGTCCACCAGGACGAGCCCCTTCTCGTTGGTCACCTCGGCCTCGAAGGTCGATTCGTCGATGTTCACCGGTCCAGGCATTGTTCACCTCGGGCTGTGGTTCTCACCATGACGCCCCCGGGCCAAGGCGCCCTCGTGCGGCGCAGAATAGGTCAAGCGAGGCCCGTGTCAAGGCGACCGCCGGCCGAGGGCCCGACGGCCCAGCGCAGGACGGCCAGGTCGAAGGCCAGTTCCGCGCCGAGGCTCGAACTCTTGGCCTGGCGATCGGCCCGCCGGAACACTTCGAGTGTCTTCTGCAGGTGCGCCGGCGAGTGGTTGCGCGCCAACGGGATGGCGCGGCGCTGCTGGAACGGCGCCAGCCCGGCCGCCGAACCTGCCTCCCGGGCGTCCATGCCGGCGTCCAGGGCGGCCCGCAGGGTCGACAGCTGCCGGATCCGCCACCCCAGGATGGCCGCGGCCCCGAAGACGTCGCCCCCACGACGGCGCTGTTCGGTCCATCCATGGACGAAATGGATGGCCTGGGTGGGATCCAGCGCGTCGGCCAGTTCGAAGGCGTCGACGTCGCGCGAGCGACCCACCAGTTCGCGCACGTGCGCGGCGTCGAGCGTGCCGTCGGCCGCGTCGGGCTGCAGGGCGAGCTTCGCGAGCTCCTGGTCGATCTCCGCGAGGTCCTCGCCGACCAGATCCATGATCACCGCCACCGCATCTCGGGCCAGTTGCAGGCCGTGCGCCTGGGCCTGGCGCGCGATCTGGTCGTGCAGGTCGCGTCCCGTGAGGCGCGCGAACTCGACGACACGGCCGTGCCTCTGGAAGGCCGTCGTGAGTTTCAGTCGCTTGTCGAGCTTCTGGCTGGTGAGCACCAGGATCGTGGAATCCGACGGGTTCTCCAGGTACCGCAGCAGTGGTTCCACCGCCGATCCCGCGGGCAGCGCCTCGGCGTGGCGGACCCACAGGAAACGGCGACCCCCGAACATGGGGAACGCGGATGCGGCCTCGGCGATCTTGCCGGGCGTGGTCTCGTCGGCCCACACCGACTCGCTGTTCAGGCCACCCATCGCCGCGTCGACGACCTTGTCACGGAGCCACCGCGCGGTCCGCTCGGACCGATGACCGTCAGGTCCGGCAAGGAGATAGGCCGGTGCGATCACGTTCTGCCTGAGTTCCGACCGCAGGCCGGCCGGATCGAGGACCTTCGCCACGGTTCGATCACCACTCCTCGACGACCAGGCCGAGGATGCCCTCGACGATCTGGTCAGTCGCCTGTTCCCGGGCCGCGGCCTCGCCCTCGGGGCCCTCGTCGATGTAGTAGCTGCCCTCGCCGCGGATCGTACGGGGCTCCACGATGGGGTCGCCGCCGGCCCGGTCGACGATGGTCACCTCCACCGCGATCTCGACCTTGTACTCCTCGGCCGTGCGATCGGCCCCGAAGAAGGCCTCGCCGAAGCGGAAGCGTCGGATGGTGGCCAGCATGAGCGAGTCGGCCTCGTTCTCACTCACGATCCGCAGGGTACGGTCGCGGATCAGGGCCTCGGTGATGGTGTCGGTGAGCTGGATCTCGATCCCGGGCTCGGTGGTCCGGTTCTCGAAGATCGGCACCGCGATGGTCTCGAGGCCCTCGCGCAGGCGCCCGGGCTTGGTGCTGTACACGCCGCAGCCGGCGACGACCAGCACGACGCCCAGCACGCCCATCGCTCGTATCAGGAACCGTCGCACGCCCATCCCCCGTGGAGGCCGCCCGGCGCGCCCGCCCCCGGGATCCGGCGGTCCGCGCGTCAGAGCAGCTCGAAGGTCTTCATCCGGTACCGCAACTTATCACGGTTCAGCCGGAGTAGCTTGGCCGTTCGGCTCTGGTTGCCGTCGGCGGCGCGATAGGCCTTCTCGATCAGCGAGCGCTCGAGGCCCTCGACCAGGGCCTCGAAGTCCAGGCCGTCGTCGGGAATCGTCGCCGTGATCGCCTGCTCGATCGAGCGGATCACGTCGAGCGTCTCCTGCTCCTCCGACCGGCCCAGCGGGATCTGCCCGATCTCGAGCTCGCGGCCGTCCTCGAGCAGGGCCACGCGCTCCATCATGTTCTTCAGCTCGCGGATGTTGCCCGGCCAGCCGTAGTCGGTCAACAGCCGGCGCGCATCGTCGCCCAGGCGCTCGAAGTGCTTGCCGAAGCGTTCGCTGTAGAGCCTCAGGAAGTGCTCGGCGAGGACCGCCACGTCCTCGGGGCGCTCGCGCAGCGGCGGAATGCGGATCGGCAGGACGTTCAGCCGGTAGTACAGGTCCTCGCGGAAGGTGCCGGCGGCAACCTCGGTCTTCAGATCCCGGTTGGTGGCGGCGAGGATCCGCACGTCGACGGTGATGTCCTTGATCCCACCCACGCGCCGGAAGCTCATCTTCTCGAGCACGCGCAACAGCTTGACCTGCACGGGCAGACTCATCTCGCCGATCTCGTCGAGGAACAGGGTTCCTTTGTTGGCCAGCTCGAGCAGGCCGACCTTCTCGCTCACCGCGTCGGTGAAGGCGCCCCGCTCGTGACCGAACAGTTCGCTCTCGAGCAGGGTCTCGGGCAGCGAAGCGCAGTTGATCTCGAGCATCGCGTGGTCGGCGCGCTGGGAGTTCTGGTGGACCAGGTTGGCGACCACGTCCTTGCCCACGCCGCTCTCGCCCTGGATCAGCACCGTCGAACTGTCGCTCACGCTGATCCGACGGACGAGGTCGTAGACCTCCTGCATCTTCTGCGAGGCGCTCGGGACGATGCCCTCGGCGCGGGCGAACAGCTGGGCGTTCTCGTCGCCGCCGGCCGCGCGCGGCTTCGGACGCGTACGGCTCATGGCGCGGTCGAGGATCCCGAGCAGTTCCTCGAGACGGATCGGCTTGTTCACGTAGTCGAATGCGCCCAGCTTCATCGCGCGCACCGACGTGTCGACGTCGCCGAAGGCGGTCATCATGACCACGGCCAGCTCCGGCTCGTCGCGCTGCAACTCCTCCAGGATCGACAGCCCGGAGCCGTCGGGGAGTTTCAGGTCGAGCAGGACCACGTCGGGGATCGACGCGGCGAGGTGCTCGCGGGCCTCCCGGGCGCTCGCCGCGCCGATGACCTCGTAGCCTTCCTGCTCGAGGGTCTTGCGCAGGAAGAACAGGATGGATTCCTGGTCATCGACCACCAGAATGCGACGGCTCATGACTGCCTCCCATGAGGGCGGGGACGCGCGGCAGCTCCAGGACGAAGCGGGCGCCGCCACCCGGACGGTTCTCGGCGCGGAGATCGCCTCCGTGCCGCTGGACGAGTCCGTGGCACACGTACAGGCCGAGGCCGGTGCCGTTGGACTTCCTCGAGAAGAAGGGTTCGAACAGGTGCGGGAGATCGGCCTCGTCGATCCCCGGGCCGCGGTCGAGTACCTCGAACACGACCCCTCCGAGCTCCCGGTCGGAGTCGGTCCGGCCGGGGCCCACCGTCAGTTCGACCGAAGCCCCCGGAGCCGAGGCCTCGATCGCGTTCTTCAGCAGATTCGTCAGGACCTGCAGCAGGACGTCGCGGTCGGCGTTCAGGGTCCCGGTCTCGGGGTCGGCCCGCACCTGCAGGTCGACCCCCACCGTTTCGCCCAGGGCGTGGAATCCGTGCGCCGCGCGCCGGGCGAGCTCGGCGGCCTCGCAGTCGCCCAGGACGAGTTCCCGCGGTCGGGCCACGGTGAGCAGGTTGCGCAGGATCCCGTCGAGGCGACGGATCTCGCCGTGGATCACCGCCAGGTTCTCGCGTGTGTCGGCGTCGTCACCCAGACCACGGCCCAGGAACTCGATCCCGGCCTGGATCCCGCCGAGGGGATTGCGGATCTCGTGGGCCAGACTGCTCGCGAAACGGCCGATGGCGGCCAGGGTGTCGAGGTGGCGGATCTCCTCTTCCATGGCGCGGACGGAACGGCGGTCCTCCACCACGCACACCACGCCCTTGCGGCCGCCTTCCTCGGGACGGAAGGGCGTGAGGTTCGCGCGCACGGGAATATCGGACGTGTCGGCGGTCCGGAGCAGGGCATCGGCCTGCAGGTGGGCCTCGCCCTCCATCAGCGCGCGGGTGATCGCGTTGCGACCCTCCGGCAGGCGGAGCAGGGAGTCGAGACGCTCGCCCAGGACGATGCGATCGCCGAGGAGTTCACGCGCGGTCCGGTTGGCGAAGACGACCCGACCCTGGGCGTCGGTGCTCAGCAGTCCGTTCGTCATGGCGTCGAGGACCTGCTCGCGGAAACGTTCGGCGTTCTTCACGTCGCGGAACAGGGCGGCGTGCTCGAGCACCGACGACACGGTCGTGGCCAGCGATTCGAGCAGGCCGAGATCGCCGGCCGTCGGGGTCTCCGTTCGCCCTTCCTGCGTGACCACCAGGACACCGTGCAGCGGCAGGCGCCGGCACGTCGCACACGGGCCGAAGCCGAGGACGTCGCCCGTGCCGCCCACCGAAGCCAGCGTCGCATCGGGCGACTGCGGCTGGTAGGACGCGCAGGTCGTGCCGTCGGCGGCCCCGTCGCAACCGCGCAGGGGCGCCGGCGAGACCAGGGGAAACACGGCGTAGCCCCGATCGCGGCGCAGCAGGGCCGGGCGCTCGCCGTTCACGGTCAGAAGCGGTGGACCCGGCTCGTCGAGCACCACCACCGGGCGCGCCGTGCGCAGGGTCCGAACGATCGCCCCCTGCAGGCCGCCCACGGCCCAGCGCAGCCGGTGCCAGCGGGCGCCGTCGGACAGCGGGCGGATCCAGTGACCGCTGAGTTCGACGGCCCGCGTGTCGAGCGTGAGCAGCCCCATCTCACGGTGACCCGTCTCGCGTGCACAGAACTGCTGAGCACGCTCGAGCAGCCCCGCTTCGGGGTCGTCGTCGCGGACCGCGGTCCACAACTCGGCGAGGCCCATGAGGCGGACGTTCCCGCGCACACGCTCCACCGAGGCCGCGTGCGCTTCACGCGCGGCGTCCCGGCGGGACCGCAGCGCCGTCGCCCACGGATCGAGCCAGGGTCGCCATCCGCGCGCCTCGACCCGCCCCTCCAGGGCGAAACGCAGCACGAGTGCCACGACCAGGTGGACCCCACCGGCCACGGCGAGGCCGCGTCCGAGCGCCGAACCCGGATCGAGTCCGGCGACCGAACCCGACCACGAGGCCGCGAGCCCCGCGATGATCCACGTGACGGCCCAGGTGGGCATCGAAGCTTCCCCCAGTGGGTGCGCGAAATCCCCCACTGGAGAAACAAGATCCGTGCCCGGAGCGGATCACACGACGAAGGCCCGTGCCGCCGGGCACGGGCCTTCGGAGAAGACCGGAAGCGTGGAGCTCCGTCTAGTACGCGCCCTCGCCCGTGAGGACGACACGCACCGTGCGGAGCATGATCCTCAGGTCGAGCCGCAGACCGAACTCGGAGATGTAGCGCACGTCGGTCTCGACCTTGTTGCGCACACTCTCGACATCGGTGTCATAACCCAGTTCGACCTGCGACAACCCGGTGATCCCGGGCTTGAACCGGAGTCGGTCGACGTAGCCCGGGACCTCGTTGCTCAGCACGTCGATGAACGGGGGCCGCTCGGGGCGCGGACCCACCAGGCTCATCTCTCCGCGGAGTACGTTCCAGAACTGCGGGACCTCGTCCAGGCGCGTCTTCCGCAGGATCGCGCCGACCCGCGTGATCCGCGCGTCGGACTTGCTGGCCCACTGCGGACCCATGCTCTCGGCGTCGTTCCGCATGGTGCGGAGCTTGTAGATGGTGAACAGCTGGCCCTGGGCGACGACCTTCCGGCGGTCGCGCGCCTGCTGCGACGAGCGGCGCTCGACGCTCGGCGGGTCACTGGAATCACGACGACGATCGCCGGTACGGCGATTGATCCCCACCCGCTGCTGCGCGTAGAAGATCGGGCCGCGGGAGTCCAGACGGATGATCAGCGCGATGAGCGGGAGGATCACGGTGAAGCAGGTGAGGGCCACGACGGCACTCACCACGTCGATGGCTCGCTTGACACGACGCTTCCAGAGCGGCACGTCGGAGTACAACCGGGGACCCGGCTTGATCTCGCGGAGCCGGGGCCCGACGTAGACGGGTACGTTGCGCACCCGGTGCGTCATCGCGGGATCGAGAGACATGTTCAGGCGACCTCAGCGCACGTTGCGGTCGGTGGACGAACCATGCATGCGCCTCGGGGCCGACGAGAGTCGCCGGCCCTGGGGCAGCGGAGCGGACGATTCGGGAGGGACCGCTGGATCTCCGAATCGAACCCGGGCGTGGGTCGCTCCGCCCGACACAGATCCTGACCATTGTAGGACATCTTCCTCGCCGGCTGCAACAGATGTGATCGAATCACGATCAAGATGTGGAAAACCCACGATGATCATTTCCCGATCCATCCTGTTCGGACGATCCGCGATGCGACCATACCGGATGCCAAACAATCATGGTGAACGACCAGGGCCGCGAGGACCTCGATGTCCTCCTTCGTTCGGGGAACCCGCTCGTTCCCCGGACCGCACAAGCGTGACAGATTTCCGTCCACCGATGCAAGGGGTGCCGCGGTCGCCCGTGCCCGTCCGTTGACTTCGGCGGCGGAATCGGCGAGAAGACAGGAACCGCGCGGGCGCGCCGCGCAGCCTCGCTCACCGTCCGCGATCGGTCTGCCGCATGGACTCCCCGCCCACCGGACGCAACGCACGTTGGCGGAGCTTCGTGGCTCGCCATCTCTTCGCCTATCTGGCCGTCCTCGCCGGTCTGGTCGTGGTGGTGTCGGCGATCTTCGCCCGCGACGAGCTCGCCCTCGCGCTCGATCGCTTCGCGCTCCCCTGGCTGCCGGCGGTCCTTGGCCTGACGCTCGTCAACTATGCCCTGCGCTTCTGGAAATGGACCTGGCTGCTCGCCGGCGCAGGCGTCCGGATCCCCACCGCCGCCAATGCCCGGCTCTACTACGCATGCCTGTCGATGGTGGTCACGCCCGCGCGCCTCGGGGAGTTGTACAAGCTCGTCTTCCTGCGCAAGCTCCACGGCGTGCCCGCCGATCGCTCGCTGCCGCCGCTCGTGCTCGAACGCATCACCGACGCCCTCGCCGTTCTCGCACTGATCGCCGCCCAGCCCTTCGGACCCGTCGCTGCCGTCGGAGCCGTGGGGCTCGTCGTGGGCGCGATGGTGGTCATGGCGGCGGCCCTCGGTCACCGGCGCCCGCGCGACTGGGCGCTGCGGGGGCTCGCGTCGGTTCCGGGGCTGCGCAGGCGGCGGGAACGGGTGGGCACCCTGCTCGAGGGCCACGCCGACCTGCTCCGGCCACGGATCTTCGGGCCGAGTCTCGTGGCGAGCACGCTCGCCTGGTGGGCCGAGTGTCTGGGGCTGGGTCTGATCTGCCGGGCACTGGGCGAACCCATCGCCCTCGTCGATGCCACGTGGGTCTACGCGACCTCCACGTTCCTGGGCAATCTCACCTTCCTGCCCGGGGGTCTCGTGGGGACCGAGGCCAGCCTGCTGGCCCTGCTGCGCGCTCTCGACGTGACCGACGCCGGCGCCGTGGGCGCCACGGCTCTGGTCCGCGGAGCGACCCTGTGGTTCGCCGTGCTGCTCGGACTCGCGGTGACCCTGGTGTTCCGTCGCCGGCTGCGCTGGGACGAGGTGACGGCCGAGGCCACCTCACCCGACGCGTGACGACTCCGGCGAAGCCTCAGGCACGGCCCTCGCGGAACTCCCGGTACCACTCCACCGTGCGGGCCAGACCCTCGGCCACCGGAACCTTCGTCTCGTAGCCCAGCAGTTCCTGCGCCCGCGTGATGTCGGCCTGGCTGTGCTTGACGTCGCCCTGCCGCGGCGGTCCGTGGTGGGCCTCGAGATCGGTGCCGATGATCTCGCGCAGCCAACCGTAGAGCTGGTTCAGCGACGTGCGATCGCCCAGGGCCACGTTCACGACCTCGCCCGAGAGCTTCGGGGCCGACAGGGCACGCAGATTCGCCTCGACCACGTTGTCGATGTAGGTGAAGTCGCGCGACTGTTCACCGTCGCCGTGGATCGTGGGCGGTCGCCCGTCGAGCAGCGCGTCGATGAACAGCGGAATGACGGCCGCGTAGGGGCTGTCGGGATCCTGGCGCGGACCGAACACGTTGAAGTAGCGGATCGCCAGGGTCTGCATCCCGTAGATCGACGCGAACACCGACACGTAGTGTTCACCGGCCAGCTTGGCGATCGCGTACGGTGAGAGCGGATTCGTGGGCATGGTCTCGACCTTGGGCAGCGTCTCGCTGTCGCCGTAGGCAGCGCTGCTGGCGGCGTAGACGAAGCGCTTCACACCCGCGTCGCGCGCGGCGACCAGCACGTTCAGCGTGCCGGTGACGTTCGCCTCGTTGTTGGCCTGCGGGTCGTCGATGCTGCGGGGCACCGAGGCCAGGGCAGCCTCGTGGTAGACGTGGTCGCAGCCCTCGATGGCCTCGGCCACCGCGGCGGGATCGACCACAGAACCGCGGACGAAGCGCACGCCGTCGCCGATCGCCTCGAGATTGCGCTCGTGGCCCGTCGACAGGTCGTCGAGCACGACCACGTCGTCGCCCTGGGCCCTCAGGGCCGCGGCGATGTGCGAGCCGATGAAGCCGGCACCTCCGGTCACCAGGATCTTCGCCATTCCAATCCGCTCTCCTCGTCGGGGGTGTCGACGGCGCACGGAGGCACCGCGATCAGAGTCTCGTGATCTTCTCCGAATCGACCGTGCGCAGCGCGTTCCGCGTGTCGACGACGCGGGCACACCGCTCGAGCAGCGCCGCGTGGTCGAAGTCACGGTGCACCGCGGTGATCACCGCCGCGTCGAAGTCGGCGTCGAGCGTGTCGACCTTCTGCGCGAAATCGAAGCCGTGCAACGCCGGGACGTGGCCGTCGATCCACGACAGCTCGGCCCCCCGCTCGTGCAGCAGCTGCATGACGTCCAGGGCCGGGGATTCCCGCACGTCGTCGATGTCGGACTTGTAGGCCACCCCCACCACCAGCACGCGGCTGCCGCGGATGGCCCGGCCCACCTCGTTCAGGGACTGCCCGACCAGGTCGACCACGAACTCGGGCATGGACCGGTTCACGAAGCCGGCCAGTTCGATGAAGCGCGCCTCGAAGCCGCTGGCCCGGGCCTTCCAGCTCAGGTAGAAGGGGTCGATGGGGATGCAGTGCCCGCCGAGTCCCGGACCCGGATAGAAGGGCATGAAGCCGAAGGGCTTGGTCGCCGCGGCGTCGATGACCTCCCAGACGTCGATGTCCATCTTGTGGCACATCTGCGCGATCTCGTTGACCAGGCCGATGTTCACGCTGCGGAAGGTGTTCTCGAGCAATTTGACCGTCTCGGCCACGCGTGCGTTCGAGACCGTCACGACCTCCGAGATGCAGCGCGAGAACAGCTCGGCGGCCACGTCGCCGCAGGCCGGGGTGATCCCGCCGACGACCTTCGGGATGTTGCCCGTCTGGAACTTCGGATTGCCGGGGTCGACGCGCTCGGGCGAGAAGGCCAGGAAGAAGTCCTTGCCCACCTCCAGGCCCGTCTCGCGCAGACGCGGCAGGATGACCTCCTCGGTCGTCCCGGGGTACGTGGTGCTCTCGAGGACGACGAGCTGACCCGGCCGCAGGACCTTCGCGATCGCCTCGACCGCGGTGTCGATGTAGGACATGTCCGGATCGCGTGTCTTCGACAGCGGCGTGGGAACGCAGATGTCGATCGTGTCGACCTCGGCCAGACGGGCCGGATCGGTCGTCACCTCGAAGGCGCCGGAGTCGACGGCCTCCTTCAACGCCGACGACGGCACGTCGCCCACGTAGCTGTCGCCCTCGCGCAGACGGGCGACCTTGGCGGCGTCGACGTCGTAGCCGATCACCCGGAAACCCGCGCGGACGAACTCCATGACCAGCGGGAGACCAACGTAACCGAGACCGATGACACCGCAGGTGGCGGTGCGGTCCTGCAGTTTGTCGACCAGGCTCATGCGGGGACGACTCCGTGGGAGTGGGTTCCGGGGTGACCCTCCGGCATCTGCGGAGGGTCAGTGGGTGGCGCCGATCCGGTCGCGGCCGGCGCGCTTCGCATCGTAGAGACGGCCGTCGGCGCGTCGCAGGAGATCCCGCGGATCGCGACCTTCGGTCGGGAACACGGCAAGACCCATGCTGACGGTCAAGCGGCGGGCGGCATCGCCCTCGAAGGCGTGGTCGGTGACGCGCTGCCGCACTCGCTCGCAGTAGGCGAGGGCGCCCTGCGCTCCGCACCCGGGGAGGAGCACGCTGAACTCGTCGCCGCCGTACTTCGAGACCACGTCGATCGTGCGCGATCCCGATCGCAGGATCGCCGCGATCTCGCGCAGGGCCGCACTGCCGCCCAGATGACCGAAGTGGTCATTGTATTCCTTCAGGTTGTCGACGTCGACCATCACCACCGAGACCTCGCCACCGTGCCGCCGCACCCGGTCCATCTCGTGGGTCAGGGCGCGCATGAAGTAGCGGTAGTTGTAGATCTCGGTCAGACCGTCGGTCTCGGCCTCTCGCTCGATCCGTCGGTACAGGCGGACGTTCTCGACCACCGTCCCGGCGTACAGCGCGAGCACGTCGAGGGCCTGCCGCTCCGCAGAGTCGAGCAAGGGTGCGTGCATCCCGACGAAGCCGAGGACCGAGCCCCCGCCCTCGAGAGGTGCGATCCGCAGGCCGGGTCGTCCGAGCTTCATCGATTCGCGCAGACCCAGGGGCAGTCCGAGCTCGGCCCCGGCGCCGGTGTCGTCGCGGCGCAGTCGCATCCACTCGATCAACAGCGGGGACACGTCCACCGTCGTCAGGTCCACGGGGCGGTCGCGGCCCGGCGTCCTGCGGGGCGCGAAGCACACCAGGCGGTTGCCGTCGATCAGCCCCAGTCGCGGATCGGTGCCGGGAAAGAACGAGTCGATCCCGGCGAGGATCCGGCTGGCCACGGCCAGGTCACCGAACTCGCCCGGCGCCATGCGGGAGAGCTGGAGACCCACCTCCAGCAGCTGGGCGAATCGGGGATCGGGGACGGTCGGCACCGCTGGGCTCCATCGTGGTCCGCGAGAGGAATCCTCCGAGGATCGGCGGCAAGGAGCGTGCCAGATGGGAACCGTAAGGTGTTGACGAGGCGCCGATTAGGCGTCCGGGGCCGCTTCGTCCCTCTGCGCGGCCCGCAACCGGTCCGAAATCACCTTCTGCTCGCGGCGGATGTCGACCACCTCCACGACGCCGCCCCGTGCTCTCCACGCGCAGAACACGGCGGCCCCGACGGCCAGGGCGGGGAAGGCCACGCGCAGGGGCAGTCCCCGCTCCGCCAGATGACGCTCCCCGAAGCGATGCAGAGTGCCCGCCAGGTTGAGCAACATGACGGCGATCGCCACCCACAGGACCAGGGTGGTGATCTCGCGCCACAGGCTCTCCTGGTTCCGGCGGAACCGGATCAGGTCCCGACCGCCGGCCCTGCTGTGGCGGCCGAAGCGGGACCTTTCCCGCGTCGAGAGACGCTTCCGGCCCCGTTCACGGAAGATCCTCATAGTCGGCCTCTTCGATCTTCTGCCCCTGGCCGATGTCGGCCTCCCGGCGCTTCTGCCGGGTGGTGCGGGTCTGCGAACGCCCCGCCTTGGTCCCGAGCCAGCCGCGCACGAGACGCCGGACGAAGGTCGCCGCCAGGAAGAGGATGGCCAGGTTGAGCAGAAGCTTGAGCACGGCCCTTTTCCGCTCCCCGGGGAGGTGTACCGCGCGCGCGGCGGGGGCGGCCGATGGAAAGTGGTACGCCCGACAGGATTCGAACCTGTGACCTTCTGCTCCGGAGGCAGACGCTCTATCCAGCTGAGCTACGGGCGCACGACACGTGGCGGCGCGGCGTCACGACGGGAATATGGCACGTCCGCACCGGGGGCGCAACGCACGACCTCGACCTCAGGCGTGATCGTCGTCCCAGGCGCGGACCGACTCCACGTCCTTGTCGCCGCGCCCGGACATGTTGACCACCACGAGGGCGTCCTTGGTCAACTTCGGCATCAGGTCGTCGAGGTGGGCCAGCGCGTGTGCGGTCTCCAGCGCGGGCACGATCCCCTCGAGCCGACTCACACGGTGGAAGGCCTCGACCGCCTGCTCGTCGCGCACCGCGGCGTAGGTGATCCGCCCCGCCTGCTGGTAGTAGGCGTGCTCCGGGCCCACGCTCGGGTAGTCCAGACCCGCACTGACACTGTGCGTGGGCAGGACGTTCCCGTCCGGGTCCTGGAGCAACACGCTGCGGGTGCCGTGCAGGACCCCCGTCCGGCCGGTGTCGAAGCGGGCCGCGTGTTCCCCCGCGCCCGCGCCGGTTCCGCCCGCCTCGACGCCGATCATGCGCACGTCGACGTCGGCGAGGAAGGCGTGGAACAGCCCCAGGGCGTTGCTGCCGCCGCCGACGCAGGCCACGAGGTGCGAGGGCAGACGTCCCGTGCGCTCGAGGATCTGCCGGCGTGTCTCGCGACCGATCACGCTCTGGAATTCGCGGACCATCAGCGGGAAGGGATGGGGCCCGAGGACACTGCCGATCACGTAGTGCGTGTCGACGACGCTGCCGACCCAGTCGCGCATGGCCTCGTTGATGGCGTCCTTCAACGTCCGACTGCCCGACTCGACGCCGACGACCTCGGCCCCCATCAGCCGCATGCGGTAGACGTTCAGGGCCTGGCGCTCCATGTCCACCGATCCCATGTAGATCCGGCACTCGAGGCCGAGGCGCGCGCAGGCGGTGGCGGTGGCCACCCCGTGCTGTCCGGCGCCGGTCTCGGCGATGATCCGTCGCTTGCCCATGCGGTGCGCCAACAACACCTGCCCGAGCGCGTTGTTGATCTTGTGCGCTCCGGTGTGGGCCAGGTCCTCGCGTTTGAACCACACGGTTGCGGTGCCGTAGTGCTCGCTCAGCCGCGGTGCGAGGGCCAGCGGGGTCTCACGGCCGACGTAGTCGCGCAGCAGCTGGTCGAGCTCGGCCCCGAAGGCCGGGTCGGAGACCGCGTCGTCGAAGGCGGTGGCCAGCTCGTCGAGCGGACTGACCAGGGTCTCGGGGACGTAGCGTCCGCCGAAATCCCCGAAGTGGCCGTCGCGGCCCAGGGCGGGATCGTAGGTGAACGGGCTCATGCGGGCTCCTCGCGGGGGTTCTCGGCCGCGCGTACCGCCTCGACGAAGCGGCGCATCTTCTCGTGATCCTTCACGCCCGGCGCGGCCTCGACCCCCGACGCCACGTCCACGGCGAAGGGACGGACCTGCCGGATGGCCCGGGCCACGTTCCCGGGTTCGAGACCACCGGCCAGGAACACGCGCTCGGACCGTGCGGTCTCCACCGCTGCCGACCAGTCGAAGGTCCGGCCGCTGCCGGCCCCGGCATCGAGGACATGGGCCCAGGCGGTGCCGGCGAAGCGGGCGGGCGGCAGTGCGTCGTCGACGATGCGGGCCTCGAGCATCCGGACGGGCAGGCGCTTCCACTCGCGCCCCGACTCCCGGCCGTGCAACTGGACGAAGTCGAGGTCGAAACGGTCGATCGCGGCCACGACCTCGTCGACGGGCTGGTCGCGGAACACCCCCACCACCTCGGCGTCGCCCCGGACGTCCTCGATCCAGGTCACCAGGGATTCCGGGTCGACCCGGCGAGGAGTGCCGGGCGCGAAGACGAATCCGAGGTAGTCGGCCCCGCACACCTCCGACGCGAAGCGGGCGTCGTCGGCGCGGGTCAGACCGCAGAACTTCACGCGGCAGCTCATTCTCGATCGCCTCCGAACAGCTCGGCGAAGCGCTCCTCGGGCGTGCCCGGGCGCATGAGCCCCTCGCCGCACAACACCGCGTCCACCGAGGCGGTTTCGACGCGCCGGGCATCGGAGCGCGTGCGGACCCCGCTCTCGGCGACGGCGATGCGATCGTCGGGGATCCGCCGGCAGAGTTCCAGGCCGCGCTCGAGGTCGACGGCGAAGGTGTCGAGGTCGCGCGCGTTCACACCGACGATCGGCAGGTCCAGCGCGAGCAACCGGTCGAGTTCACGGGCGTCGTGGGCCTCGGCGAGCACGCCCAGCCCCCACTTGCGGGCCTCGTCCGCGCAGCGCTCGAGCGCGGGGTCGTCGAGGGCGACGGCCAGCAGCAGCACCGCATCGGCACCATACGCCCGGGCCTCGGCCACCTGCACCGGATCGAGCACGAAGTCCTTGCGCAACAGCGGCAGGTCGACCGCGGCGCGCACCGTGTGCAGGAACTCGAGCGAACCCCCGAAGAACCGTGGCTCGGTCAACACCGACAGTGCGGCCGCCCCCGCCGACTCGAGGCGCCGGGCCGCGTCCACGGGATCGAGGTCCTCCCGGATCGCTCCGGCCGAGGGGCTGCGACGCTTCAGCTCGCCGATCACCCGCAGCGGACCCGTGCGCCCGGGGCGGCGAAGGGCCGAGTGCAGGTCCCGCGCCGGGTCCCGGTCACGCGCCCGTGCCGCGAGCTCGTCGGCACGACCGGCCAGCGCGTCGACACGTGCGCGGGTCGACTCGAGAATGGGCCGCAGACGTGAACTCAACGCCCACCTCCGTGGGCGCGCGCCCGGGTGAACTCGATCCAGCGTTGCAGCAGTGCAGAGGCGCGGCCATCGTCGATGGCCTCGGCGGCGCGATCGACGCCGTCGGCCAGGGTGTTGGCGATCGCCGCCGTCCACAGCGCCGCGCCCGCGTTGAGGACGACGATGTCACGCCCGGCTCCCGCCTCGCCCCCGAGGACCGCGTGCACGATCTCGGCGTTGCGCCGCGAATCTCCGCCGCGCAGGGCTTCGCGCGGATGGGGACCGAGACCGTGGGCCGCCGGGTCGATCTCGAGGGAGCGCAGGTGGCCGTCCTCGACGAGGACGGCGTCGTTCACCGCGCACACGCTCAGCTCGTCGAGGCCGTCACGCCCGTGCACGACCAGACTGC
Organism: uncultured bacterium; assembly: GCA_964593155.1. Taxonomy (GTDB): domain Bacteria; phylum Krumholzibacteriota; class Krumholzibacteriia; order JAJRXK01; family JAJRXK01; genus JAJRXK01. The sequence goes on along the minus strand of CAZQHE010000059.1, from coordinate 5,804 downwards.
GACGCGTGCCCAGCGCCGACAGCACCTCGGCCAGGATGTGCAGACGCTCGGGTGCGAACACTCCCACCAGCTGGTGCGCCGCGCCGGCGGGGTTGGTCAGCGGGCCGAGCAGGTTGAAGGCCGTGCGTACCCCCAGACCGCGGCGAGCGGGAACGGCGTGCAGCATCGCTGCGTGGTGACGCGGCGCGAACTGGAAGCCGAAGCCGACCTCGTCGATCGAGGCCGCGACTCCCGCGGTGTCGAGATCGATGGCGCCGCCCAGGGCCTCCAGCACGTCGGCGCTGCCGCTGCGGCTGCTCACGGCGCGGTTGCCGTGCTTCGCCACGCGGGCCCCCGCCGCCGCCGCCACGAAGGCACTCGCCGTGCTCACGTTGAAGGTGTCCGCACCGTCTCCCCCGGTGCCACACGTGTCCACGAGCGCGTCGAAGTCCGAGCGCACGGGATCCACGTGGTCGCGCATCGCCTCGGCCATGCCGGCCAGTTCGTCGACCGATTCGCCCTTGGCCCGCAGGGCGATCAGCCAGCCCGCCAGCCAGTGCGAGTCGACGTCTCCGTCGAGCACGGCGTTGAGCACCGCGCGCGCCTCGGCGCGCGGAAGGTCACGGCGGGACAGGGTGGTCTCGAGGACTTCGCGTGGATCCACGGTGCCTTGCTCTGCGGGGGCGGTCGGGTGGGATCGGACAGCTTAGCGCGGGCCCCACCCCCATGGCCAGGCCCGACGCTCAGCGCGCGCAGAGCCGCAGGAAGTTCCGCAGCAGGTCGTGGCCGGCCTCGGTCAGGATCGACTCGGGATGGAACTGCACGCCCCAGGTGGGCGTGCTCCGGCTGCGCACGGCCATGATCTCGTCGTCGCAGGTCCAGGCGGTCACCTGCAGGGTGTCGGGCAGGCCCGCGCGCGGGACGATCAGCGAGTGGTAGCGCGTGGCCACGAAGGGATTCGCAAGACCCTCGAACAGTCCATGGGCGGCGTGCAGGACGTCGGAGGTCTTGCCGTGCAGCACGTTGTCGGCCCTCTCGACCGCCCCACCGTACACCGAGGCGATGCTCTGGTGGCCCAGGCAGACGCCCAGGATCGGCTTGCGACCGTCGAGCGCGCGGATCGCGTCCATGCTCACACCGGCGTCCTCCGGGCGCCCCGGGCCGGGCGAGATCAGCAGACCGTCGATCCGCATGCGCGTGATGCGCTCGACCCCGACCTCGTCGTTCAACACCACGCGGGTCTTCGCCCCGAGTTCGGCCAGGTACTGCACCAGGTTGAAGGTGAAGCTGTCGTAGTTGTCGATCACGAGGATCCGCGGAGCGCTGCTCATGGTCTCAGTCCCCGCTGTGCGCACTCGATCGCGGCCTGGGCGGCGCCGGCCTTCTCCATGGTCTCCTCCCACTCGCGCGCCGGATCACTGTCGAGCACCACGCCGGCACCCACCCCGAGACGCGCGACCCCCCGCTCGATCTCGAGCGTTCGGATGGCGATGCAGGTGTCCAGCGCCCCGCCGAAGCCGAAGTATCCGACCGCACCCGCGTACACCCCGCGGCGACGGGCCTCGAGCTCGTCGATGATCTGCAGCGCCCGCACCTTCGGCGCCCCGCTCACCGTGCCCGCGGGGAAGGTCGCCCGCAGCGCGTCGAAGGGGGTCCGGTCGTGGGCCAGGCGGCCCTCCACGTGGCTGACCATGTGCAGCACGTGCGAGTAACGCTCGATGCTCATGAGGTCGGTGGTCGTGACGGTGCCGGCCTCGCACACGCGGCCGAGGTCGTTGCGGCCCAGGTCGACCAGCATGACGTGCTCGGCGCGCTCCTTCGGATCCGACAAGAGGTCGTCGATGCGGGCTTCGTCCTCGGCGGTGTCGCGGCCGCGCCGCCGCGTGCCCGCGATCGGCCGCACCGCGGCGTGGCGCCCGTCGACCCGGACGAGCACCTCGGGGGAACTCCCCAGGACCTGCGACGTGCCGTCGTCGATGTGGAACATGTACGGGCTCGGATTGATGCTCCGCAGCGCCCGGTAGACGTCGAGCGCGGGCGCTCCGACCCGCCGGCGCAGTTCGTGGCTGAGCACGACCTGGAAGATGTCACCGGCGCGGATGTGCTCGCCGGCCCGCTTCACCGCCATGCCGAATCGACGCTTCGCGCTCGAGCTCTTCCAGTCGCCCGTCGTCTCGCCGCCGCGTTCGTCGGCCGGCGACGGTACGGACAGGGCGCGTTCCATTTCGTCGAGACGCACGGTCGCGTCGACGAGCGCGGCGTCGGCGTCGCCCGGATCGTCGACCCGGGCGCAGGCCACGAGCTTGACGGTGTGCGTGAGGTTGTCGAAGACGACGACGTCGAAGACGAGCTGCAGATCCAGCTCGGGACGCGCGCTCGCCTCCAGCGGAGGAAGGCCGGGCAGCTCCTGCATGCGCCGCACGAGTTCGAAGTCCAGGCGACCGACGGCACCTCCCCAGAAGCGAGGCAGTCCTTCGACGGGTGCCGGTTGGAAGCGGTCGAGCCAGTGCTCGAGTGCCGTGAGCGGATCGCGCGTGTGTCGCACCCGGCGGCGGCCGTCGAACTCGATCACGACCTCGTCACCGAACGAGCGCATTCTTCCGGCCGGACGTGCACCGAGCACCGAATAGCGTCCCCAGGTCTCGCCCCCCTCCACGCTCTCCAGCAGGAAGCCCGGGCCGTCGGCGGCGAGCTTCCGATAGGCCGAGACGGGCGTGTCGAGATCCAGCAGGATCTCGCGCACGACCGGGATCAGGTCGTAGGAACGGGCGAGGCGTCGGAACTCCGCACGCCGTGGTGTGTCGGTCATGCGGACGACGACTCCTCGCGGACGACGGGCAGGTCTCCCCGGTGCTGCAGGAGTTGCCGGGCCATGGCGAGCGAACGGTCGGTCTCGCCCCCGAGCATGCGCTGCAGTTCGCGGACACGGCCCTCGCCGCCGACCGTGTCGACCCGGCTGGCCGTGCGTTCCCCGTCGCTCGACTTGGCGGCCACGAGGTGGGTGTCCGCGGCCGCCGCCACCGCCGGCAGGTGCGAGATCACGAGCACCTGCCCGTGCTGCGCCAGCGCCCGCAGGCGCCGCGCCAGGGCCGGCCCGAGGTCGGCACCCAGCCCCGCGTCGACCTCGTCGAGCACCAGCAACGCCGCGCGCCGTCGGCCGGCGGCCAGACTCCGCAGCACGAGACCGATCCGCGACAGCTCGCCCCCGCTGGCCACGGTCTCGATCGGCCCCGGCCGCTCACCCGGATTGGTCCGGACGACGAGCTCGACCCGGCTCGGTCCGTCGGCCGCGGGCCGGATCCGGCGTCCTCCGACGCGCACGTCGCCGTCGGGGTCCTCGTGCGGCACGAGCTCGAAGTGGATCGCCGCGCCCGGCATGCCCAGTTCGGACAGCAGGTCGGGCGCCTCGCGCTCGACGCGCCGGGCGACGCGGCGCCGCGACCGGTCGAGCGCCGTACCGGCCTCGCCCAGGGCGTCGAGCGCGGTCTCCTGGCGCCGGCGCAGCGCCTCGGGCGGCTCCCCGGACGCGGACAGACCCCCGAGCTCGCCGTCGAGGCGATCGCGCAGGGCGACCAGCTCGGCCTCGGTCATTCCGTACTTGCGCGACAGGTTCTGCAACTCGGCCAGACGGGCCTGGTCCTGCGCCAGGGCCTCGGGATCGAAGTCGCGGGCGTCGACGAAGCGCTCGAGCGCGCGCCGTGCATCGGCGGCCAGGTCGATCGCGGCTTCGAGTTGTTCGCGGACCTCGACGAGATCGGTCAGTTCGTCGGGCACGTTCCGCAGCCGGGCCGTGGCCTCCGACAGCGCACGGTGCGCTCCGGCGTCCTCGGACTCGAGGGCGTCGAGCGCCGCGGCGGCGTTCTCGATCAACTGCGCGCCGCCCTCGTTGCGAGCCACCCGCACGCGCAGGTCTTCGGTCTCGTCGCCGGTGAGCGCGGCATCGGTGAGTTCGCGCAGCTGGTACTCGAGCAGTTCGCGTTGTTCGCGCAGCTGATCCTGCCGCGCGCGCCAGCGCTCGAGGTCGCGTTGCACGGCGCGCCAATCGTCGAAGGCCCGACGCCAGTCCTCGCGGACCCCGGAATCCACACCGAGTGCGTCGAGCACGTGCACGTGTTCCGAGCCGCGCCGCAGCAGCAGCTGTTCGTGCTGACTCTGCATCTCGGCCAGGCAGTCGCACGCGGCGCGCAGGACGGCGGCGGAGCTCGCGCGTCCGTTGACGAAGGCCCGGGCCCGCCCTTCGCGGCGAACTTCGCGACGGAGCAGGAAGAAGCCGTCCGAGGGCACGTCGACGCCGACGTCGCGAAGTGCCTCGACGAGGTCGTCGCGGCCCTGCAGGTCGAAGACCGCCTCGGCGCTGGCGCGGTCGGCTCCCTCGCGCAGGGCGTTGCGGTCGACGTCCTCGCCGGCGATCCAGCGCAGCCCGGTGACCACCAGGGACTTCCCGGCCCCGGTGCTGCCGGTCAGCGCGTTGAGTCCGTCGCCCAGTTCGAGGCGGACGTCGGCGGCCACCGCCAGGTCGTTCAGTCGAAGTTCGACGAGCACCGGTTCACTTCTCCGGATCGGCTTCGCGTCCGCCCGCGCGGTCGCCCCGGTGTCGGGGCAGACCACCCCAACGCAGCTTCTCCTGGATGATCTGGAAGACGTTTCGATCGCGCAGACGCAGGAAGTAGCACCCGGCATCGGTGCGCGGATACACGATCCGATCACCGGTTCGCAGCTCCGCCGTGATCTGGCCGTCGGCGCTCAGGATCGCGGCGTCGCACTCGCGCAGGCGGAGCTCGACCACCCGGCCCGGTCCGAGGATCAGGGGACGCACGCCGAGCGTGTGCGGGCAGATCGGATTCACCACCACGGCGTCCATGGAGGGCTCCACGATCGGCCCGCCCGCCGACAGGTTGTAGGCGGTGCTCCCGGTGGGCGTGGCCACGATCATGCCGTCGGCCAGGTAGCGGCCCACCCTGATGTCGTCGACCAGCACCTCGAAGTCCACGGCTCGCGGCGTACCGCCCATGTTCAGGACGATGTCGTTCAGGGCGGCGGCCTCGAACACGATCTCGTCGCCCCGCAGCACCACCGCCGCCACCCGGCGCCGTTTCTCGAGCATGTACTCGCCGCCGTCGATGGCCTCGATCGCCGAGTGCAGTTCTTCCAGCCGTACTTCGGCCAGGAAGCCCAGACTGCCCAGGTTGATGCCGAGCAGCGGGGTCGCCGTCTCGCCCGCGAGTCTGGCCGCGCGCAGGAAGGTCCCGTCGCCACCGAAGCTCATCAACAGGTCCACGTGACCGGGCAGGTCCTCGGGAGCACTCGCGTTCGCGCTCAACTCGAAGTGGTCGACGATGGCCCGCTCGGGCACCACTTCGATTCCGCGACGCTCGCACGCGGTCAGACACTCGCACACCGCCTCTCCCACGCGGAGCTTGTCGAGGTTCGCGATGATGCCGATCCGCTGGATCACGTTGGCTGCCGCCCCTCCTCCGGGGTCACGACGAAGGCGACCCGACGAGGTCCGCCCTCGTCAGGCCAGTCGTCGTCCGTGGAAGTCGATCGTCCGCTCGCGATTGTTCCAGATGTCCAGGATCTCCTCGGCCACCTGCGTCGCGTCGAGTCCGGCATCGTCCAGGACCTGGTCGGGCGTCCCGTGATCGAGGAAACGATCGGGCAGGCCGAAGACGTGTGTCGTCGGCACCTGCACCATCTCGCGGTGGAAGAGTTCGAGGACGGCGCTGCCGAAGCCGCCGATCTCGGTACCCTCTTCGATCGTGCACACCAACTCGTGGCGCGCGGCCTCGCGCAGGATGAGTTCGCGGTCGAGGGGACGCAGGAAT
>CAZQHE010000058.1:22850-24947 GCA_964593155.1 uncultured bacterium | reverse complement strand
CAGCAGGGCAACGACCGGGGCACCCAGTACCGGTCGGCGATCTTCGCCCGCGACGACGAACAGCGTCGCATCGCCGAGCGGGTGCGCGACGAGGTGGACGCCTCGGGCGCCTGGAGCGCCCCGGTGGTGACCACGATCGAGGACGCCGGCGCCTGGTACTCCGCGGAGGACTACCACCAGGACTACCTCGTGAAGAACCCCGGCGGGTACAACTGTCACTACCTGCGTCCGCCGATCGAATCGACGGCCGGCCGCGAGTAGGCGGCACCCGCGCGCGAGTGCTCCGGGGGGCCGGATCCCGTGGCGGGGTCCGGCCCTCGGCGTCTCCGGAGGGCTCCGGGCGGGCCGATTCGGGGTTGCATCGAGGCTCGTTCCGGGGTTGATTTGGCAGGTTGTCTCGACACCGAATCCGCGAACTGCGCCCCGACCGTTCCCCCGCGAGCGCGTCCCGGGCGTCCGGAACCGCCGGAGGTGCGCCGTGTCCCGCCTGATCGCCCCCGTCCTCCTCGTCGCCGCCCTCGTCGCGCTGGCCGCGCCCGCCGCGGCCTACCCGGACGGCGAGCGGGTCACCTTCACGCCGAGCATCGGCTACATGCTCCTTTCGGAGCGCTCGAACGTGGATCCCGGCATCTTCCTGGGCGGCAGCGTGGGCTTCATGTTCAACCGCAACTGGGGCATCGAGGGCACCCTGGGCTACGTGCCGGGGACCTCGCTGCGCGGATTCTCCCCGGAACCCGAGCTGTCCGAGGGCCGGGACACCGACGTCCGCTACGTGAGCGTCGATCTACGCTACCAGGTCTGGCACGACCGCAACGTGACCCCCTACGTCCTCGCCGGGTGGCAGGAGCTGCGCTTCGACCCGAGCGACGTCCGCGGTTTCCAGGAGGACTACGAAGGCTACCAGGCCGGCCTGGGCGCCATGCTCGAGCTGAGCGAGGGCGACTACCACCGGGTGCAGGCCCGGGTCGAGGGTCGGTACCTGTACAACGATTTCGACGAGCCCTACGTCCGCTCGTCCGAGACCGGGCACAGTTTCCTGTTGAGTGGGGCCGTGCAGTTCGAGATCGGCGACAACTGGCACCGCGACACCGATGGCGACGGCATCATCGACCGCTTCGACAACTGCCCCGACACCGCCGAGCGCGTGGTCGTCGACGCCCAGGGCTGCCCGATCGACAGTGATCAGGACGGCGTGTTCGACGGCATCGACATCGCGCCCGACACGCCCCTCGGTGCCGAGGTCGACTCGCTCGGCACACCGATCGACAGCGACGAGGACGGCGTCTACGACGGCATCGACCAGTGCGTGACCCCGCCGGGCGCCGTCGTCGACGAGCGCGGGTGCGGGATCGATTCCGATGGCGACACCGTCTTCGACGGCATCGACCAGTGCCCCGGCACCCCGTCCGGCGTGCCCATCGACCGCGACACCGGGTGCCCGCGCATCAGTGGCGAGGAGGAGCGCGAGTTCTACGAGACCGGGCTCTACGTCCTCAGCGAGATCGAGTTCGAGAGCGGGAGCGCCGAGATGCAGGCCGGTGGCACGGCCCTGCTCCGCCCGATGGCCCAGTGGATGCGCAAGTGGCCGAACCTGAAGATCGAGGTCGGCGGCTACACCGACGACCGGGGCTCGGTCGAGGCGAACCAGCAGCTGTCGCAGGAGCGCGCCCAGACCGTGGTCGACTACATGGTCGACAGCTTCGACTGGATCACGGGCGAGCAGCTGGTGGCCGTGGGCTACGGCGAGGAGAGGCCGATCGCCGACAACACCACCGAAGAGGGTCGCTCGCAGAACCGCCGCGTGGAGTTCGAGATCCTCGAGGGCAGGCCGGAGCTGCCCGAGGAGTAGTTCCGTCCTCGGAGCCGCAGCGCGCGAAGGCCGCCCCTGTCCTCGGGGCGGCCTTCGTTCGTACCGGCTCGATGGTCGTGGTCAGTGGTCGTGGCCGGCGTGCTCGTCGTCGGATTCCGCGGCCGCGCTGCCGTCGATCTCGGCGCGCAACGCGTTGCGGGTCTCCGTCGCCCACGCCACCAGGCGCTCCCGCTCCTGCTGGATCATCTGCGCCTCGGGGTGCAGCGGCAGGTACACGGGAAGCGGCA
>CAZQHE010000058.1:0-22840 GCA_964593155.1 uncultured bacterium | reverse complement strand
CCCCCGACTCGACGACCTCGGCGATCTCGTCGAGGGTGTCCTGGGCTTCGTACTTCGTGAGCTCGCCCCAACGGTCGAAGTTCACGTAGTCGCGTCCGTGGGTGGCGTGGCGGGCGACCAGCCACGACGCCGGGGCGACGTTGCTGTACCAGGGCCAGTCGGTCCCGTGGGTGTGGCAGTCACCGCAGGAGCGCTCGATCAACGACAGCACGTCGTCGGGCACCTGCAGGTTGGCCTCGAGCGTCTGCTGCGGATCGACGGGGGGATTCGGTCGGTCGGGGCGGAAGAACTGCGCCCCGACGAGGACGACACCGAGGCCGATCAAGGTCCGTTTGACGGCGGGTTTCATGGGAACTCCAGGGCGGGGACAGGGGTGGATCGCGGCCCGGGCGCCGCCTGATCGGCAAACGACTACGCACCCGAGAGATGCGCCGCCACCCGCCGCCGATGCCCGTGGTCGCGGTGCTCGTAGACGAAGACACCCTGCCACGTCCCCAGCGCCGGACGGCCGTCGAGCACGGGGATCGACAACGAGATCGGGGTCAATGCCGTCCGCACGTGCGCGGGCATGTCGTCGGGACCCTCGGCGGTGTGCTGGAAGAGCGGATCGCCCGGCGGGACGGCCCGGCGCATCCAGCGCTCGAGGTCGCGCAGCACCTCGGGATCGGCGTTCTCCATGATCAACAACGAGGCCGAGGTGTGCCGGCCGTGCAGCGTCAACAGCCCTTCTTCGATCCCACACGAGCGCACCCAGTCGACCACGTCGTGCGTGAACTCGTGGGCACCGGGACCACCAGTCCGGACGGTGAATTCGTGGGTGTACTGCTTCATGATTCCGTTCCTCGTTCGCGCCGTACCCAGCGCTCGAACACCCAGCCGTCGTCGTCGACCGGGCTGGTGTGCACGCGCTCCATGGTGCGGTGCAGAGTGGTGTCGTCGGGCAGGTCACCGGCGATCAGGTCCGGATCGGGTTCCGGTCCCGTCCACCGCGACAGCAACAACTCGTCGACCGCGCCGTCGCCCTCGTACAGCGGCGACGCCGTACTCGGACCGGCCTCGATCGAGATGCTCGTGCACGCACGTTCGCGGCGCAACCAGTCGAGCGCGCGTTCCAGGGTCGGCGTCGCGTCGCCGCACACGGTGATCCAGCGGAAGGACTTCAGCTGCCTGCGCACGAAGTCCACCCGATCGTCGGGAACGTAGAGGACCACGCGGGCGGGCCCTTTCAGTGCGGGGTGGTCGAAGTCGAGCGCGCCGCGGGTGAGGATCAGCACCGTGGGCGGCCCGAGTTCGTGGACGTCCACCCGCCAGCGCATGAGCGCGCCGGCACCCGGGCCCTGCAGGTCGAAGCGCAGCGTGGGCTCGGCGCGAAGGATGGCGCCGGTGGTGACGATCGCGTCGGCGCGGGCGCGGCTCAGGCCGAGAACGAAACGATCGGTGTCGCTGCGCGGGGTGCGCGGCTCGATGCGCAGCACGTGGCGGTGGCGGTCGTCGGGCGACCACACGGCCGCCACGTGACCCAGCGCCGGACGTTCGCGGAGCGGGGCGCCGAACAGCGCCAGCGCCGCCCGCTCCACGTCGTCGCCACGGACCAGGAGGTCGGGATCGAAGCGCACGCCTAGCGCGCCCCTCCCGGCTCGGTCCACCGGTCGATCCAGCCGATCACTTCCTCGTGCCACATGAGCGAGTTCTTCGGCTGCAGCACCCAGTGGTTCTCGTCGGGGAAGTACAGCAGACGGCTGGGGATCCCGCGCCGCTGCAGCGCGGTGAAGGTCTGCAGGCCCTCGCTGATGGGCACGCGGTAGTCGAGTTCCCCGTGGATCACCAGCATGGGCGTCTGCCACTTCTCGACGTGGTTCGACGGGCTCCAGCGCTCGTAGGCGCGGCTGTTCCACGGCTGGCCGCCGAACTCGCGCTCGGGGAACCACAGCTCCTCGGTCGAGTAGTACATCGACTCGAGGTCGAACAGACCGTCGTGGTTCACCAGGCAGGTGAAGCGCTCGGGCCAGTTGCCGGCGATCCAGTTGATCATGTAGCCGCCGTAGCTGGCGCCCAGCGCGGCCACGCGCTCGTCGTCCATCCACGGGTAGCGCTCGAGCGCGGCGGCCAGGCCCTTCTGCAGGTCCTCGAGCGGCCAGCCGCCCCAGTTGTCCTGGATGCTGTCGGTGAAGTCCTGTCCGTAGCCGGTGGAGCCGTGGAAGTCGACCATCACCGACGCGTAGCCCGCGCCGGCGTAGGTCTGCGGATTCCAGCGGTAGTGGAAGCCCTGCCCGAAGCTACCCTGCGGTCCGCCGTGGATCAGGAACGCCACCGGGTAGGTCCGGTCGGGATCGAAGTTCGCCGGCTTCACGATCCAGGCGTAGACCTCGTCGCCGTTCGCGCCGGTGAAGGTGAACTGCTCGGGCTCGCCCATGGCGACCTTCGCCAGGCGGTCGGCGTTGAAGTCCGTGAGCTGCTTCCGGTCGCCGCCGTCCTCGTCGATCGAGAAGATCTGCACGGGGCTGCGGAAGTCGTCCTCGGCGAAGTAGATCCGCCCGTCGCGGTGCTCCTCGCTCTTCACCGAACCACCGTCGACCAGGATCTCGGACTCGCCGGTGCGGGCGTCGATGCGGAACAGCGCCCGCCGGCCGAGATGGTTGGCGTGCGACAGGAACGCACGGCCGTCCTCGGTCCAGCTCAGCGAGTAGGCCGAGCGGTCCCAGTCCTCGCTCACCCAGTGCCGCGGGCCGACCTTCGGTTGGCTGCCCGTCGACTCCCAGTTCCTGGTGACGATGCGGTAGCGATCGGCCTCGTAGCCGGGTACGCGCATCGACAGGAAGGCCAGAGCCGAGCCGTCGGGCGAGAAGACGGGTGTGGTGTCCCAGGCCTCGTTGTCGGTGGTCAGGTTCTGCGGGCGCGGATCGAGGATCAGGGAGTGGTACAGATCGAAGTTCGTGCTCCACGGCTCCTCGGCGCCGGCGTTGCGGGCGGTGAACACGATGCCGGTGCCGTCGGGCGTGAAGGCGTACTCGCTCGCACCGCCGAAGGGCTTGCTCGGCGAGTCGGCGTCCATGTCCGGCATGACGTCGATCGGCTCGTCGATCGTGCCGTCGTCGAGCACGCGGGCCACGAACAGATGGCGACGACGGCCGTCCTTCCAGGTGTCCCAGTGGCGCACGAAGAGCTGGTCGTAGACCATGCCGCTACGCCCGTCGTCCTCGCGCTCCTCGAGGCGCTCGGTCGTGCACTCGAGGTCGGGGCAGTCGACGAAGACCTCCATCGAGAAGGCCACCTGCCGTCCGTCGGGCGAGAGCTTCATGACGCCCACGTCGAGCGGGAGATCGCTCACCGGCTGGGCCTCGCCACCGTCGACGCGGATCCGCCAGACCTGGCTGCTGCCCGAACGGCTCGACAGGAAGTAGATCCACTGCGAGTCGGGCGCCCACACGGGGTTCCAGTCGCCGGCCGGGTCGGCGGTGAGCCGGCGTAGATCCTCGCCGTCGCTCTCCATGAGGTAGAGATCGGTGCGGCCGCGGTTGGCCTCGAGGTCGGTGTGGCGCACCACGAAGGCCACGTGCTCGCCGTCGGGCGACACGGCCATCGACGAGATCCGGTCCATCATGACCAGGTGTTCGGCGGAGAAGGGCTCGGCGTCCTGCGCCCGGACGGGCAGCACGGCGGCGGCGAGCAGGGCGATCGACAGGCAGAGGTTCTTCATCGTCATCACCACGATCGGGACTCGGGGAACGGGCACCGGCAGGGGAGTATAGGCCGCGATCGGCTCCGGGAAAAGCAACGGGAATTCAGTGCTCGGAGCGCTCGAGATCGCGCACCAGGACCTTCTGCGCGGCGTCGGCCAGCGTGGCCACGCTCCGGGTCTCCACTTCCTGGCCGCTTTCCCGCGCCACGAGGCATCCCTCGCGGTCGAACACGAACACCGTCACGTGCTCCTCCCGCGGCTCGAAGTGCTCTTCGAACACGCCGTCCCAGTCGAGCACGGCCCAGCGCTCGGTCTCTTCGGGGAACGAGCCCCGGATGCGGCCCTTCACGAAGAAGGGGGCGCCCTTGGTGTGGGCCCAGTCGCGGATCTGCACCAGACCGCCCTCCACCTGACCGCGCAGGGCCGCCGTGAGCATCTCGCGCCAGTCGCCGGACCACTCGCGGCCGTCGCGGTCGGCCCAGATCAGCACGCTGACCGTGCCCAGCACGTCGTCCTGCGTGCGGTCGTTCTCGAACTGGTCCTCGAGTTCGAACTCGGGCAGACGCTCGTCGCAGGGCAGCTCGCCGGCCCCGACGGGGACGGCGCACACCAGGAGCAGCAACAACGGCAGACGCAGCATTCCACGGCCTCTTTCGTTCGGGGCGATCCCGACGTGACGATTCGTTCACGAGCGATGGCGTCCCATCGATGGTGATCCGCCGTACGCCCGGGTGAGAGCGACACGAGACCCGAACGAAACGCGAGAGATCACCATGAGTCGATTCGACGTCCCCACCCGCGAGCAGGTTCCCGCCGCGAGCCAGGAGATCTTCGACCAGATCCAGCAGAAGTACGGCACGGTGCCGAACCTCTACGCCGTCCTCGGGCTGTCCCCGGTGGCGCTGCAGGGTCTCCTGCAGTTCCAACCGGCGCTCGAGGAATCGAGCCTGGAGCCGCCCGAGGTGCAGGCACTGCACCTGGCCACCTCGCAGGAGAACGGCTGCGACTACTGCCTGGCCGCACACACCATGCTCGGCACGATGGCCGGTCTCGACCAGACCACCACCGTGGCGATCCGCCGGGGCGACGTCGAGGACCCTCGTCTGCGCGCCCTTTCCGACCTCGCCCGCGACCTCGTCCGCAACCGCGGCAAAGTGAGCGACGAGGTCGCCGATGCCTTTTTCGACGCCGGCTTCGACCAGCGGCAGTTCGTCGACGCGGTGGCCCTGGTCGGCGCGAAGACCATCAGCAACTACATGCACAACGCCGTCGACTTCCCGATCGACTTCCCCGAGGCGCCCGCCCTCGAGGCGGCAGCACGGTGACGACCGTGGACACCGACGCCCGGAAGGACCTGCGCCGGAACCTGATGCGCGCGGCGGCCTGGCTCCGAGGCGAATTCCGGGACGTCCTCGAGCCCTTCGGACTCACGCCGCCGCAGTACGAGATCCTGGGCATCCTGCGGAGCAGTGCGCCTGCCCCTCTGAGCACCCTGCAGATCCGCGAGCGCGCGGTCGATCCGGCGTCGGACGCCTCGCGGCTCGTGGATCGACTGGTGAGCAAGGGCCTGGTGGAGAAGGCGCCCTGCTGCGACGACCGCCGGCTGGTCGACGTGACGATCACGCCGGCGGGCGTCCGGCTCCTCGAGAGGATCGAGGCCGATCGCGATCGTCTCGACGCTCCCCTCCGAGCGCTCGACGACACCGAGGCGCACACGCTCGCCCGGCTCCTCCGCGAGCTCCTCGACCGCGCGGGGGTGCAGACCCCCGAGACCCCCGGCTAGCGCGAGGCCGGCGTCCGTCCGCGGCGGATCAGCGCGTAGACCAGCGCACCGCTGGCGATCGTCACCACCGCCGCCACCCATTCCCACGGCTTCTCCCAGGCCGCGAGCACGCCCAGTCCGACCGTCGCGACCACGTAGACCACCGGTAACGCGATCGAACCCGTCACCGGAACGCGTTCGGCCCCGTGACGCCGACGCAGCAGGAACAGGCCCGACACGGTGAGCGCGGCCGAGAGCGACAGGGTGAGTCCGAGGTACGACAGCAGCGACTCGAGATCCGAGACCACGATCACGAGCACGGCCAGCGCGGCCTGTGCCCAGATCGCCATGGTCGGAACCTCTCCGCGGAAGCGCAGCGCGGCCGGGAAGAGTCCGTCGTCGGCCATGCGCGCGAAGACCCGCGGACCGGCCATGATCATCGACGACACCGAACTCAACAGGGCCAATCCGACGACCGCCCGCACCACCTGGGCCCCCGTGTCGCCCATCAGCGCACGGGCGGCGGCGAAGGCCACGTCGGGGCGGCCGGAGACGGCCTCGTGCGGAGCGAAGCCGACGAAGACGGCGTTCAGCGCGAGATAGACCACGGTCACGGCAGCGGTGGCGCGCAGCATGGCCCGCGGAACCGTGCGCGCGGGGTCGCGGGCCTCGCCGGCCACGTACACCGCCGCGTTGAAGCCCGAGTAGCTGAGCGAGATCCACACCAGGGAACTCGCGAACACGGTGATCGAGAAGGGGCCGGGCGCAGGGGTTCCGGGCGCCCAGTCGGCTCCGCCTTCGATCCACAGGGCCACGCAGACGCCGACGAACGCCACCAGGAGCGTCAGCTTGAGACCCACGATCAGGTTCTGCGTCCACGCCCCCGGCCGCACCCGGATCCCGTGCAACAGCGCGGCCAGCAACACGGCACCGATGGCGATCAGGTGCTCGCCGATCGCGGCGTCCTGCGGCCGGACGTAGCTCTCGAAGGCGTGCGCCGCGAAGGCGATGGCGCCCGTGAATCCCGCCAGCAACGAGATCCACCCGGCCACGAAGCCCGCGACCGGATGCACCACGCGCGACAGGAACAGGTACTCGCCGCCCGACTGCGTGAGCTGTCGTGAGAGAGCACCGTAGCCGATCGCCCCGCACAGAGCGATCGCGCCGCCGACCGCCCAGGCGGCCAGGACGCGCGCCGGCGAGCCGAGGTCGGCCAGCGCGTAGCCGGAAGTGGTGAAGACGCCGGCACCGATCATGTTCGCGACCACCAGCGCGGCCAGCGTGGTGGGTCCGAAGTGGCGCCTGTCGTCCTCGCTCACGGACGGCGATAACGATGGAAGAAGTTGTCGACCATGCCGTCGATCTCCACTTCTTCGACGAATTCGAAGCCCGCGGCCTCGATCTCCGACCGGAAGGCCTCCTTGGAGTCGCGCACGTGGCTCAGGATCCACTCGCGCGACTTGCCCTCGACCCGGTCGAAGTCGACGACGATCATCTCGCCGCCCGGCACCAGGGCGTCGCGCATCGACGCCAGCATGGCCTCGTAGTCGTCGAAATGGTGGTATGTGTCGATCGTGATGATCCGATCGACCGACGCGGTCGGCAAGGTTGCAGAGGTGTAGGAACTGAAGACGGTGGTCACGTTGTCGTGGCCGGCCTCGTTCGCGCGCTCGCGCAGGTACTCGACGAAGCGGATCGAGATCTCCACGGCGTACAGGTGGCCGTCGTCGCCCACCGCCTCGACCAACTCGTCCATGAAGGCCCCGGTTCCGGCGCCGATGTCGGCCACCACGTCGCCGGACCGAATGCCGGAGGCCTCGACGATCTCGTCGCGCAACGAATAGACCTCGCGGGTCTCGCGCTCGAGCCGGCTCAGCATGCGCTGCATGTCGAGATCCGGGTCGACGTAGCTCTCGTTACGCGAGTCGGCGGGTGCGTCGGCACCGGCGGTGGCGACCACGAGGGCCACGAGGACGAGCGTGACGAGGGGGATCAGCTGACGGATGTTCACGGTGTGATCTCTCCGGGAAGGGGGGATCGGCCGGGTCAGTCGTAGCGCGACTTCACGGTCGACCAGCTCTCGGTTCCGGTGTCCACGACGTCACCTTCGGACAGGGTCGTGACGATCAGGGTCTCCTGCCCGTGCCAATCGAAACGGCTGTAGACACCGACGCCGTGGAAGGTCACGGGCCCGGTGCCGGCCTCGGGGGCGACCCATTCGAAGCTGTCGCTGGCGACGGGTGCGTTGCGCCGCGCCAGGGAGTGTCCGACCGAGGATGCCTCGACCGCGCACGGGCCGTTCTGGTACTGCGCGCCGAGATTCGTGAACACGCCGGCACCGTTCTCGTTCGGAACACCCGGATCGCCGGCCACGGACTGGAGCAGGAAGCCGGTGTAGTCCGTCGGCGCCGACAGGGTCACGGTGTACGTCGAGCCGGGGGCGTAGGCGGTGACCGGATCACCGTCCTTCGTCACTTCGATCGCGAAGCCTCCGGTCCCGGGCTGGCTCTGGCCCATCGAGCCGGTGCTGGGATACGTGCAGCTACCCGGTCCGGTGGAATAGGTGATGCCCATCACGCTGAAGGTCAGTGCGGCGGCCATGGCCACGGTCACGAGTGCAGTCTTGGCGAAGGTCGATTTCTCCACGTCGGGTCGCTCCTGGTCTCGGGAACGGGGGCGTGCAGACGTACGAAGCACGCCGGGGAACGAGACCGAGCGACGACGCCCTGCGACTCCCGTCGCCCGTACCGGACTGGGTTCGTGGCCCGGCCACAGGCGGATGCCTCGGGATTCGGTCAATTTATGGACGATATGCCCGCTGAAATCCAGGGGTGGACCAACTGCCGAGGCCCGTTAGACTTTCCCGGAAAGCGGCCAATCCCCGATCCAGGAGCCGGTCATGCGTCGATACATGGTGGTGAACGCGAAGGGCGGGTGCGGGAAGTCCACGCTGGCCACGAACATCGCGGCCTACTTCGCCTCGCAGTGGGAGAACGTCGACGTCACCCTCGCCGACTTCGACCCGCAGCAGTCGAGCATGGACTGGCTGGCCGCGCGGCCCGAGGACCGTCCCCCGATCACGGGGATCGACGCTCACTCCGAAGGGCTCAAGAAGTTGAACCCGCACACGGACTTCCTGGTGATGGACGCCCCCGCGTCCACCCACGGGCCCGAGTTGACGGCGATCCTCAAGCACGCCGAGACCGTGATCCTTCCGGTGCTGCCGTCGACGGTCGACATGCGCGCGGCGAGCCGCTTCATCGAGGAGATCCGCAACGTCGGCAAGGTCTCGCGCAAAGAGGTGAAGATCGGCGTGGTCGCCAACCGGGTGCGCGAGCACTACTCGATCTACCACGAGCTCGAGGAATTCCTGAAGACGCTGAAGGTCCCCGTGATCGGCCACCTGCGCGACGCGCAGAACTACGTGCGTGCGTACGGCAACGGCCTGGGCGTGTGGGAACTGGCTCCGTACATGGCCTGGCAGGAGTGGCAGCAGTGGGAGCCGATCGCCCAGTGGCTCGAGTCGAAGCGGTCGCAGCCCTGACGTCGTCCGTTTCCGTCGGGCCACGACCGCTCCGCTCGGCGATCACTCGAGCAACGTCATGCGCCGGGTCCGCTCGAAGTCCCCGACCCGCAGGCGGTAGAGGTACACACCGCTGGCCATGCTCCCCCCGCGGTCGTCACGGCCGTTCCACTGCACCGTGTGCTCTCCGGTCGCCCACTGCCCGCGCGAGGAAAGGCCGGTGTCGTGGAGAAGGCGACACAACAGAACACGACGAGGAACGACAGGAAAGATGCGCGCACGGCGACCTCCGGACTCGGATTCGGGCGTTCGACGGGGGAAGATCGAAGTGGTCCCGTGCTCCTGACGGATCCGAGCGCGTCGGGTCGGCGTTCAGACCCGCTCGAGGGCTGGACTCTTCGCGAAGTCCTCGGTCATCACCGTACCCTCGGCATCGCGAGGCACGATCTCCACGCCCGCGCCTTCGCGGTAGGCCTCGGCGATCAGCTTGCTGCACCACACCCGGTTCTTCTCGATGCGCGCGACGGGTTCGCGCAGCCGGAACCAGCGCGCGGGGATGTTGGCGGCCAACGCCACCGGATCGAGCTCGCGTTCCAGCGACGCGACGGCGTGGTCGACGACCTTTTCGCGCTCGGCGTCGGTGAGTCCCGGCACGCGGTAGATCGCGTAGCGTTCGCGGTCGAAGAGCTTCCGCGGTATGCGCCCCATGACCACGCCGTGGCGCGTGGTCGTGTGGATCATGCGGTCGGAGCCGACGTACAGCATGCTGTGCACGTAGCGTGAACCGAGCAGCAGCCGGTACGCCAGCGCGATCGGCGACAGACGCACGAGACGGGGGCTGGCCAGGACGATGTCGCCCTTCTTCATGCGGGCGAGCACGGCGCGTCGGCGCACACGTCCGGTGATCCGCTCGACGAAGCTCGCCGAGGAGCGGAACCACCGACGCGGGTCGAACCAGGGTCTTGATCGCGTGCGGGCCATGCGATGAACCTAGACATACGCGGGCACGGCGACCACGCACCCGGGACGGGTCTGGGGGATCCCCCGATACAACGTCGGCGCCGACTCCGTGATTGCTCGTGCCCGTCCCGTCTCCCGCAGAAGGAACGATTCCATGTCCATGGAGACCCTGGCCGAAGCCATGAATCGACTACAGAAGAGCGGCTACACCGAGGCCTTCCGCGTCGAGGACCAGCGGCTGGTCACCGCCAATGGCGAGCACACCTTCGACCCCGCCGACCTGCACGTGGACGAGACGGTGCGCTTCGAGGGCGAGAGCAATCCCTCGGACATGTCGATCCTCTTCGCGTTGAGTGATCCGGGCACGGGCGTGCGCGGCACCTGGTCGTCGAGCTTCGGCGCGGGCATGACCGCCGGCGACGCCGAGGTCGTCCGCGCGCTCGAGGGACACTGACGCACGCTTCGGTGCGGACGCATCATACGCACCAGCGCGCGCCTCTGCTAACCTCTCCGTCGTACGCCGCGTGGCGAAGAGACGGTCCCTTCTTCGAGGCCGTGCGGCCCTTGACCGAGACGTCGTCCGGTCGTCCTGCCCCTCCGGCCCGCGATTCCGTCGCGAACCCCGTCCCGGCCGGCCACCGACCCCACCGTGCCCGCCTCCCGCGCGGCCCAGCCGGGAGGTCGTGTCATGCTCCGAGGCATCGTGGCCGTGTCGGCCATCGTCGTCCTACTGCTGCTGCCGGGCGTCGCCACCGGCTGGCAGTCGAACGGCACACCCGTCTGCACCGCGGCGAACGACCAATACGATCTGAAGACCAGCCCCGACGGCTCGGGGGGTACGCTGCTCGCCTGGGCCGACTTCCGCGCGATGGCCTTCGACGCCTACGTGCAGCGTCTCGATCCGGCCGGTAACGGACTGTGGGGCACCGACGATATCGACGTCGATCCCACCGGACCGGGGCAGATCCATCCGGACGTCTGTCCCGACGGGGCGGGCGGCGCCTGGGTCGTGTGGCAACGTGGAATCATCACTCCGATCGACGTCCACGTGCAGCACTTCGACGCCGACGGTGATCCCGACCTGTTCGGCGACGGCGGAATCGTCGTCGCGTCGGGCGGCACCTCGGCGAACAACCGGCGGCCGGTGTGCGTGACCGATCGCTTCGGCGGTGTGATCGTGGCCTGGGTGCGCGAGAAGGTCGGCGGGCACGAGGTCCGCGCGCAGCGCGTCGACGCGAGCGGTACGGTCCGCTGGTCCGCGGGCGGTGTGGTCATCGGCAACGATCCCGACTCGAGTGCCGAACTCGAGATCATCTCGAACTCGAGCAAGAGCTACGGCGCCTTCGTGTCGTGGATCAGCGACCTCCGAACCGGACGTGTGCAGTGGGTCGACGTCACCGGCGCTCCCCGCTGGGGCGGGAGTAGCGGCACGCACTTCGGCATCGTCAATCCCGGCTCGCGCGTCCGCCTCGCCGACCGCGACCGCTCGAGTGGTGGGGTGTACGTCGCCTACCGCTTCACCGCGTCGAGTTCGATCCCGTGGGGCGCCGACCGCCTGGCCGTCTCCGCCATCGACTCGTCCACCTACGGCTTCTGGACCACCGTCGTCGACACCGACACCATCGACGGACGCCGGCCGGGACCCGACCCGCGCATGATTCCCGACGGCATGGGCGGCTGCATCGTCGCCTGGGATCGCTTCGACGTGTCGGGCGTCGGGGCGGGCGTGTACATGCAGCGCCTCGATCCCCTCGACGGCGAAGAGCTCTGGAACGGCGGGAACCCGAACCTGGTCTCCGACGAGGAGGACGGCAACCACGCTCCGGACCTGGCCATCGACCACGGCGTGTGGGGCAGCTACGTGGCCTGGCTCGACGACGACGTCGACGGCGTGTCGCGCGTTCGGTTCTGCTACGTCGAACGGCAGTACGGCTGG
The DNA here is from genome assembly GCA_964593155.1 of uncultured bacterium. Classification (GTDB taxonomy): domain Bacteria; phylum Krumholzibacteriota; class Krumholzibacteriia; order JAJRXK01; family JAJRXK01; genus JAJRXK01. Next base: position 10,980 of record CAZQHE010000058.1, on the reverse strand, counting down.
CCCGGCACCGAAGCGCTCGTCCCCGGTGGCTACTCGTCGGAGCGACCGCACGTGGTCGCCGAGCCCGGCGGTGGCTTCGATCCGATCGTCGCCTGGGAGGACGAACGCAAGGGGACAGAGACGGACATCTACGCCGCGGGCATGCAGCAGAGCGGCTCCCCGAGTGCGCCGAACCTGATCGTGCGCAGCGTGGGCTTCGCCGACGATCCCGCCGAAGTGGGCGAGACCACGACCAGCCGGATCGTGGCCGCCAACGTGGGCAACGTGGCGAGTGGCGCCTTCGACCTGGCCTTCTACCACGACCTGTCGTCGCCCCCATCGCCCGGCCAGTTGCCCAACGGTCCGATCTTCGAACACCCGGGACTCGCCCCGGGCGACTCGGCCGTGTTCACCGGCGACATCCTGAGCCTGTACGAGACCACCTTCCAGACCTGGGCCTTCGTCGACTTCCGCGAGGACGTCGACGAGATCGGCCACGAGGACGACAACATCCTCGGACCCGTCCCCCTGCAGTGGGTCCTGCGCCCGAACCTCACGGTGACCTCGTTCACGCTGAGTGCACAGACACCGGCGGTGGGCGAGCCCGTGACCGCCACGATCCAGATCACCAACGACGGCCACGCCACGGCGACCGTCTTCGACGTGGACTTCTACGAACACCGTCCGTCGATCCCCGTGCCCGGCGTCGCGGGCGACCAGACGCGCCGCATCGGCGACCTCGACGTGGGCGAGACGGTGACCTGGGAGACCGATCCCTTCACGTGGTCCGACGTCACCGTGCGCCGCGCGTGGATACAGGTCGACACGCAGGAGGAGGTCGACGAGTGGAAGGAGGACGACAACGTCTCCGGTCCGCGCACCGTCGAGTGGTCGTATCCCCTCGAGGAGGGCTGGCCCGTGAGCGTGTCGGGCATGACCACGTCGCCGGCGATCGCCACGCTCGCACGCGACGTGGCCGGACCGCGCCACGTGGTGTTCGCGACGGCGACCGGAGAGGTGCACGCCCTCGATGCCCGCGGCGAGCCGCTGCCGGACTGGCCGTACACGTCCGACGAGGTGTTCACGGCGGCCGTCGCCGTGGGCGACGTCGTGGCCGGCGGTGGACTCGAGGTGGTGGCCGCGAGCGAGAGTGGCAACGTGCTCTGTCTGTCGTCGACGGGTGCGCTGCTGTGGACCCATCGGATGAAGGACACGATCACCGCCACGCCCGCGTTGTTCGACCTGACCGGCGATTCCGGCTGCGAGGTGATCGTCGGCACGCACAGCGGAGCACTGATCGTGCTCGACGGCGATGGCGACACGGTGAGCGGATGGCCGGTCTCTCTCGGCAGCGGTGTCGGCCTGCGCGCGTCACCCCTCGTGGGCCGCCTCGACGGTTCGACACCGATGATCGTCGCGGTCGCGACGCCGATGACGAAGCACGTACCACAGACGCGGGTGCACGTCCTGCACGCCGACGGCACGAGCATCGGCGCTCCGTGGCCGCTGTCGTTGCCGTTCGGCGTCGTTTCGTCCCCCGTGGCCGCGGACGTCGGCGGGGACAGCGACCTCGAGTTCTTCTTCGGCGACCTGTCCGGCCGGCTTCACGGCTACACGCTGAGCGGCGGTACCGGTCCCTTCCCGGTCTCGCTCGTCGGCGCGATCGGCACGAATCCCGGCGTGTGGGACGCCGACGGCGACGGCGATCCCGAGATCCTGTTCGACTCCGAGGAACTCGTGGGCGGATTTCCCGGCTACCACCGCCACCACGCCTGGATGGTCGACGGCGACGGTCTCGTCGTGACGTCGTGGCCCCACAGCTGGGGGTCGGCCCTCCACGGTGAGGGCTGCGCCGGCGGCCCGATCGACTGGGGCCACGGCAAGCTGGGACGCGCGGTCTTCGGCAGCAGCATCGGTGCGTGCCACGTCCTCGATCCGAACGCGAACGAGCTCCCGTGCCGCGTGTTGACCGTGGATGCTCCCGTGGCCGGCACTCCGGCCGTGGGCGACCTCGACGGCGACGGTCACCTCGAACTGGTGATCGCCGGCGACGGCGTCGTCAAGTGCTTCGACCTGCTCGCCGGCAGCTACCAGGCGGCGGCGTTGCAGTGGCCGATGGACCGCCACGACCCGCAACGCACCGGCGTGTACGGCTTCGCCACCGCGACCTCGGTGACGCCACCGGTCGCGACCGGACCGTCGCGTCTCGAACGCGGGCGGCCGAATCCCTTCAACGCGAGCGTCACGATCCCCTACTTCGTCGAGCGCGCCGGACGGGTGACCATCGACGTGTACGACGTGAGCGGGCGTCACGTGGCGACCCTGCTCGACGTCGAGCGCGGACGCGGCAACGGCGTCGTGCACTGGACGGCGGTCGACCACGCCGGCCGGCGTGTTGCGTCGGGGGTGTTCCTGGTGCGGCTGCGGGTCGGCGGTCGCGACGTCGACGTGGAGAGGGTGACGTTGGTGGAATAGAGTGCGCGACGGCAGGTGGGTTCCGGCGCGGAACGTCCCCACCTGTGGTTCGGGCGGACACTTCCGCGGTGGAAGTCGGCGGAGCGGAATGGCGGGACGTCGACTTCCGCCGCGGACGTGTGGATGTCGTCCCTCCATCCGTGGGCCCGGACGGCGAGCAGATGGTCGAGATCGCTCGTCTCGACTGTCGCTGATCGACGAGCACGGCTGGTGACCTGCTGATCCGGTTGCAGGTCCAGTGCACGCATCCGGGAGCGGACTCCATCGATGTCCCGGGTGCGTGCACGCCGTCCCGCGCGACCGACCGGCCAGAAGTGTGATCTGCCCACGCCCCGATCTTGGCCTGCCCGATCGGCCCCCTTAGCCTCGACGTTCGAAAGGACGTCGTCGTGCTCCGATCGATCCTCGTTCTCGTGACGCTCGTCTCGACGGCAGAGGCCGCCTCGTGGACGCCGAGCTTCGATCTACGGGTGCGCGAGGAGATCCTCGACGGCGTCTACCACTTCGCCCCGGAACCCGATCGCGACTGGGTCCGCGTACGCGCTCGCGTGGGGCTGGCCTACGAGACGTCGACCTTCCGGCTCGAGGCGCGTCTGGACAACGAGCATCGCCACCTGCGCACACCTCGGCGCGAGCCCGACTTCGACGAGGTGATCGTCGACCGGGCGTCGTTGTCGTGGACCCCGAGCGCGACCACCACGTGGACCGTCGGCCGGCAGGACATCATCTGGCCCGGTGGCTTTCTCGTGCTCGAGGGACACCCTCTGGACGGCAGCCGCAGCATGTACCACGACGGCGTGCGCATCGTCCACGACACCGGCGCCTGGGAACTCGACGGCGCGGTCGTCCACAACCGCAAGCGCGACGACTTCGTCCTGGTCGACGACGTCGAACGGGCCCTGACCGATGCCGACGAGACCGGCGTGATGCTGCGCGCCGCCCACGGGAGCTGGGCGCTGTCGATCATCGGCAAGTTCGAGTCCGATCCCGACGACGCGCTGGAGGACCTGGGAACGCTCACCCTGGGCGTGCGACGCGTCCGGGAGCGCTGGCACGTGGAGATCGCCGCGCAGCACCAGAACGGCACGGTGCGCGCGGCGGCGAACGACGCGGTCGCACGCGGCACGGGCTTCGCCTTCGCGGGCGAGGGCGCGGTGCGCTGGCCGCTGGCGGGCGGCTGGACACTGGAGACCGGCGCCTACGCCTACTCCGGACTCGACGGGGATCTCCGCCCCTTCCGCACCCCGTGGGGCCGCTGGCCGAAGTGGTCGGAGATGTACCTGTACTCGCTGATCGGCGAGAGCACGCCCGGGCGCGTGCACGTCGCCGCGTGGGAGGACCTGGCCGCACCGCGACTCGCGCTCGAACGCCCCTTCACTTCGCGTTGGACGGATTCGATCCGTCTGCGCGGCGTGGTCGACGCGATCTGGTCGCCGAGCACGGGCGACGCCCGCGGCGTGCTCACAGAACTCGCGCTGGACGCCGACTTCGGTCACGGCCTGACGGCCCATCTGCTGTGGGAGCGTCTCGATCCCGGTGCCTTCCACGACGGACGCCACGGCCTGCCCGCGATCGACGGTCCGGTGCAGTTCTTCCGATGGCAACTCGGCTATTCCTGGTGATCCCGCGGATCGAGGTCTGGACATGCCCCTCTTCGGACTCCCCTGGTCGACCTTCGCAGCCTTCCTCGTGTTGGGCGGCACGATCGTTCTCGCCGTGGTCTGGGCCTGCGCCGACGGCCGACGGAACCGGAAGAACGACCGATGAGCGTCTACGTCGGCGTTCTCGTCGTGTATCTGGGTGTTCTGGCCATGATCGGCGTGATCATGGGACGGCGCGGACGGAGCGCGGAAGGCTTCGCGATCGGCGGGCGCTCGGTGGGTCCCTGGGTCACGGCCCTCTCCTTCGTGGCCGCGTACTACTCGAGCGTGGTGATCATCGGCGGTGGCGCCTTCGGGTGGCGGTTCGGGCTCTCGACACTCTGGGTCGGGGCCGGGAACGTGCTGATCGGCACCACGCTCGCGTGGATCGTCCTCGGCCGTCGCATCCGCCGCTTCACCGAGAACCTCGACGCCATGACCCTGCCCGGCTTCTTCTTCGGCCGCTACGGCAGCCCGCACGCCCGTATCTTCTCGGCGAGCGTCACGGCGCTGTTCCTGGTCGTCTACAACGTGTCGGTGCTCAAGGGCATGGCCAACGCCTTCGAGGTGTTGATGGACCTGCCCTACTGGGTCGGCGTGGTCCTGTCGGGCGTGGTCATCCTCTTCTACACGTCCGTGGGGGGCTACCTGGCCGTCGTCTGGACGTCCATGGTGCAGGGCATCGTGATGATCGTGGCCCTGACGCTGCTGACCTTCGTGTCGCTGCAACGCGTGGGCGGCATGAGTGCCGTGGTCGAACGGCTGAACGCGATCGATCCGGGACTCGTGCACACGCCCGGCGCGTGGGGTTGGGCGGGCCTGATCAGCTTCACCCTGATCGTCTCGCTCGGCACCTGGGGCATGCCGCAGCTGATCGTGCGCTTCTACTCGATCAAGAAGGACTCGATGCTGCGCATCGGCACCGTGATCGTCACGCTCGGTGCTTCGGTGGCCATGTTGCCCTACCTGAACGGCGCGATCGCGCGCGTGCTGGTCGGAGATCTCGACAGCGCCGATCAGGCGATCCCCGCGCTCACGCGGCTCGTGCTGAACGACTGGGGCGGGGCCCTCTTCCTGGCCGGCGTCGTGGCCGCAGGCATGAGCACCTTCGCCGGCGTGCTGATCATCATCAGCAGTTCCATGGTGCGCGACGTCTGGGTCCACGGACTCGGCCGCCGCCTGGAACCCGCGACGGAACTCCGCGCGAATCGACTCATGAGCCTGGCCGTGGGGCTCGTGTCGCTGCTGATCGCGCTGAAGCCGCCCGCCCTCGTGCTGGTGCTGACGGCCTTCTCGTGGGCGGTGATCGCCTCGACGAACCTGTGGCCCCTGCTCTTCGGGCTGTACTGGAAGCGCACGAGTCCGCGCGCGACGCTGGCGAGCATGATCGCCGGTGTCGTCTCGGCGCTCCTGTGGCAGGCCTGGCCGCACCTGGGGCTGCCGGCGCTACCTGCGGCCCTGGCCGGACTGCACGGCTTCGTCGTCGGCACGAGCGTCGCGCTCGTCGTGATCGTGGTGGGAACGCTCGCGGGGCGGCCGGCTCCGGAGGCGTGCGTACGGCGGGCCTGGGGCCCGGAGCGGTCCGCGGACACGGCATCCGACGCTGCCGCGACGCCGACGCCGCTCGGCCCGCGGCCGGCGCTCGAGGACCTCGAGACGTGACCCCGGCCGGCACGGCGCGTGCAGCCGTCGAAGCGATCGTGGCCGGCGCCGATCCCCCGCGCGCCCCGCGACCGAGGCCATGCCCGACACTCGTGACACCACCGATGCCACCACCACCTCGTTCGCGTCCGGAGTCGACGACACCGCGGCCGCGACCGGGTTGGCAGACGTTTCCGGCGCGCCGGAAGGACCCGCCACCGCCGAACGCACGGCATCGGTTCCCGAAGGTGAACCCCCGGCCCGTTCCGGGATCGACGACCTCTCGGTGACGATCTCCGACGACCGGCTCATCGCGACCCTCACCCTTCCCCCGCTGCGCGGCGCGGCCGCTCCCGCGCCGGCCGTGCTCGTGGAGCACCTGCGCGGCGAGCACCGCTTGGTCGACGTGGACGTCGACGCGGTCGAGCAGGCCCTCGACACGGCACTCGACACCGACACCGAGACCACGTCCTCGGTGATCGCCCGGGGTCGTGCCCCGATCGACGGCCAGGACGGTCACCTGGAATGGCTGGGCGACTTCTTCGAGTCGCGGGCGATCCGGCTGCCCAGCGGCGCGGTGGACCACTACCACCGCACGAAGGTCAGCGTGTTCGAGGGACAGCCGATCCTGAGGGTCCACTCCCCGACCGCGGGAACACCCGGAACCGACGTGACCGGACGCCGGATCGCGGCGACGCCCGGCGCGCCCGCGCCCCTCGAATGCGACGACACGGTCCGTCGCCACGAACACGATCCCCGTCTCGTGTGCGCCGCCCGGCCCGGCATGGTCGAGTACAGCCACGGCGAGCTCGCCGTGGGCGATCTGCAGGTCGTCGAGCAGGTGGACTTCTCGACCGGCTCGATCGACTTCGAGGGCGCCGTGCACGTCCGCGGTACCGTCATGCCGAAGTTCTCGGTCGTCGGCACCGACTCCGTGATCATCGACGGCACCGTCGAGAACGCGCGCATCGAATCCCGCCGGAACATCACGATCGAGCGGGGCGTCATGGGCCGGGGCGACGCCGTGATCGTGTGCGCGGGAGATCTCTCGCTCGGCTTCGCGCGCGAGGCCACGATCGAGTGCGGGGGCCGTCTCGACGCCCGGCGTGAACTCCTGTGGTGCGAGGGCCGGGTCGACGAAGACCTGCTGATCGACAACGGGCGCATCATCGGTGGCCGTTGGATCGTGGGCGGCAGCATCGCCGCCGACGAGATCGGCTCGCGGGAAGAGGCCGCCACCTTCCTCACCCTGGGGCAGGCGGCCGGGCAGCAGCGCGAGCTCCGCACGCTCACCCGCGCCCGCAAGAAGTACCAGGAACAACTCGCCGACCTGCGCCGCCGCTACGGACCCCTGCTCTCCGGCGCGGTCGGTTCGCTGAACACGAAGGAGCGCGAGGTCGTCGAACAGCGCATGCGCCTGTACGAGCGACGCGCGATACGTTCGCGCAAGCGCGAGTTCCTCCTGCGCAAGCGACTCCACCAGCAACGGCACGCATCGTTCGTGTGGGTGAAATCGAGGCTCTTCGCCGGCACCCGCCTGGGACTGAACGGCGGCCAGCACGACCACGAGTTCACGGAAGACGTCATCGGCCCCGCGTGCGTGCGCTACGACGCACGCGCCGGCCGGGTGGTGATCGAGCACGTAGGCCTCGAGAACGCTTCGCGCTCCGGTCACCGCTGAGTTCGACCGGCCGGACGGGAGGCGACCGTCGGGCCGCCGCCTCCCATCACCCGGCCTCGGACGTCAACGCCGCGACGTGTCCTGTGGGCGCCCCCCCGGCTCGGCGAACTGCCCGATCCACCGCTGGACCTCGTCGTGCCAGTACATCGAGTTGTTCGGCTTCAGGATCCAGTGGTTCTCGTCGGGGAAGTAGATCAGACGCGACTCCACGCCTCGGGTCTGCAGCGTGCGGAACAGTTCGAAGGCCTGTCCCACCGGCACCCGGTAGTCGAGCTGACCGTGGAGGATCAACGCCGGCGTGTCGAAGTCACCGGCGAAGTAGTGCGGCGAGATGTCGCGGTAGATCTCCGGTTCTTCCCAGAACGAACCGAAGCGCGTGGAGTGCACCGCGAAGTCGGCCGCCATCTGCGAGTACATGTTGTAGACGGGCGCGTGGATCACCAGCGCGTCGAACGGATGGTCCTTGCCCAGCAGGATCGACGACAGGTATCCCCCGTAGCTGCCGCCCCCGGCCACCATGCGTTCGGGATCGATCCAGTCCTGATCCGCGAACCACTCGGCCGCGGCGACCGTGTCCTCGTAGGGCGCGGTCACCCAGTCCGGATTGATCGCATCCGCGAACTCCTGACCGAAACCCGACGAGCCGTGGAAGTTGTGCCAGGCGGTCACGTATCCCCACGACGCGAAGGTCTGCGCGTTCCAGCGGAAGTGGAAGCCGTTGGGGATCGCGTTGTGTGGCCCGCCGTGGATCAACAGGAACAACGGATAGCGCTGGCTGCGATCGAAGCCGGGCGGGTAGTGCACCCACATCTGGATCTCGGCCCCGTCGTGCCCCGTGTAGGTCACCGACTCGTAGGTGCCCAGGTCGACGCCGGCGAGGACCTCGTCGTTGAAGGTGTCCAGGCGGACCGTCTCGCCGCCGGCGGTGACCCGCACCACGCGCGGCGGATACAGGAAGCTCTGGTTGGTCGCGACCAGGGTGCCGTCGTCGGCGATGCTCAGACCGCCGTAGCTGGTCTCGCCGGTCACCGCACGCGGCTCGCCGCTCTCGGCATCGATGAAGTGCACGCGGCGCGTTCCGGCGTCGTCGATGGCGCCGAAGAACCCGCTGCCGTCGGCCGCCCACACCAGACCGGACGCCGAGCGATCCCAGTCGCTGGTGATCTCGCGACGGGTGCCGTCGTCCAGGTCGACCAGGACGATGTCGACGTTGTCGGCGTAGAAACCGGGAATCTCCTGGGTCGTGTAGGCGAGCGTGCGGCCGTCCGGGCCGAACATCGGGTTGCCGTCGCCGGCTTCGTTGTCGGCGGTGAGGTTCTCGACCGTGTCGGCTCCGATGCGGCCCAGGAAGACGTCGATGTCCGGATCGACGTCCTCGCCGTCGCGCGAGTCCGAGGTGAAGGCGATCCACGTCTCGTCGGGATGGACGTCGTAGCTGCCCAGGCCCTGGGAGGAACGCGGCAGTTCCCGCCCCATGGTCTGCGTGACGGCCTCGACCTCACCGCCGCCGGCCGGGATGCGGAACACGTGGGCCTGGTGGTCCTCGTCGATCCAGTGATCCCAGTGCGAGTACGGCAGTGCGTTCCACTGGTGGGCCGAGACCTTCGATTCGCGGTCGGCCTCGATCTGCTCGGCCATCTCCTCCCAGTTCCTGTCCGGCCACACGCGGCTGACGAAGTACAGGTGTTCGCCCACCCAGCGCAGGGCCGACACCCCGGTCGGGACGTCGCTCAGCCGCGTGGCCTCGCCCGGGCCGTCCATGGGCAGCAGGTAGATCTGCGCGGCGTCGTCCTCGTCGCGCTTCGACGTGAAGGCCAGCGTGGAACCGTCGGGTGAGAACGCCGGACTGCCGGCCGAGGCGCCGGTCTGCGTCAGCGGACGCTGCACGCCCCCGTCGGTCGACAGCAGCCACAGGCGGGTCTCCGACTCGTCGGTCTCGGTGTCCCAGTGCGTGACCGGGACGACGACGTGCCCGCCGGCCGGCGAGACCACCGGGGAACCCACGCGATCCATCTCCCACAGGACCTCGATCGACAGGGGTCTCGTTTCCTCGGCCAGCGCCAGGGTGGGCACCAGCAGCAGCATCCACAGACAGGTCTTCGGCATCGGTTGTTCCTCTTGGGGTTGTTCGGGGGTCTGTTCGGGGTCGTCGGGGGACTTTTCGGGGGCTACTCCGGGGTTCGGTCGGGACGGCGGCGGGGAGCATACCACGGCTTCGGATCGGATCGGGTGTCGGCCCGTGTCGTCGACGTCGAGCGTCCGTGCTCTTCTCCGTCGAGCCCCTCGCACCGATACGTCCTGCGAACAATCGTCCGCACGCACTCGCTTCACTCGGGCCACCCACCCACTTCCGGTGCGGAAGTCGCCGGGAAAGAATTGCGGGATCCCGACTTCCGCGGCGGCAGCATCGGACTTCCCCCGCGGAACATCCACAGCGTCACGGCGTCGGAGCACGTCCGCCGGTCGTCGGAAACGTGGATCCGTTGGGTCCACCCCATGCACATCCTCTCGACCTCCACTAGCGTGGAGCCTCCGGCCGCAGCCCCTGCATGCCCCTTCCGACCCTTTCAGGAGCCACCCATGAACCCCTCCGTCATCCTGCCCGTGGCCATGGTCGTCGTCGCCGGCGCGGCGGTCGCGAGCCAGCCTGCGTTCAACGGCCAACTCGCCGGCCTGCTCGGATCGCCCTTCCGGGCGGCGCTCGTGAACTTCGTGGCGGGGACCGTCGTCCTGCTCGCCATCGTGACGGCGATGACGATCCGCGACGGAAGTCTGCCGTCGGGCGAGACGGTGGCACGGGTGCCGAGACACCTGTGGATCGTGGGCGGGGCGCTGGGGGCGCTCTTCGTCACGACGGCGGCGTGGGCGACGCCGAAGATCGGGGCCGGGGCCTTCTTCGCCACGCTCATCGCCGCGCAGCTCATCGCGGCCATGCTGCTCGACCACTTCGGGCTGCTGGGGCTTCAGGCGAAGGCGATCTCGTGGGCACGGGTGGGCGGAGCGGTCATGCTGGTCGTGGGCGCGACGCTGGTGGTGCGGGGCTAGGGCGTCGCGATCGACCGCGGCGGGACGCCCCGACACGGTGCCCGTAGCGCGACGCCCGAACCCGCGAAGATCCCCTGCGCACTTCGCGCCCCCTCCGCGCATGCATGGTCGACCCCGACGACGATCCGTCCCCGCCTCGGAGATCCGACCATGCACCGCTCCACGCGGCGAACCAACGCCGCCCGCTCGGTCCTACCCGTGCTCCTGCTCGTCTTCGCCTTCTCCGTCACCGGATGCAGCGACGACGACGAATCACCCACCGGCCCGCAGCAGCCCGCCGGACCCACCGTTCTCGTCCTGGGCGACGACCGCAGCGAGACCCACGTGAGCGCCACCCTCGCCGACGCCGGCTTCGAGGTCCGCGACGGTGGGCTGTTCCACGAGTTCACCGGCAGCGGACTCGACGGCGTCGACGCCGTGGTCCTGCTCGCCGGCTACGACTACAACCACGACATGCAGGACCCGGGCGAAACCGCGCTGGTCGCCTTCGGGCCTGGCGCTTATACACATCTCCGAGCC
>CAZQHE010000057.1:0-25839 GCA_964593155.1 uncultured bacterium | reverse complement strand
GGCGACGCGTCGAACTGGCGGGCACACGCCGACGTGGGTCGGTGGTGGGGACTCGGCGGTGTGGGCACCCATCTGCTCGACCTCGCGCGGTGGGTCCTCGTCCCCGAGTCGGGCGAGGTGGCCGAACTGCGGAGCGTGATCACCCGCGAACAGTTCCACGGCCCCCACGACGAGACCGCGGTGCTGGCGCTGCGCTTCGACCGTGGGGCCACCGCGCAGATCGTCTCGTCGGTCCTCTTCGACGGCCCCACGCGCTTCGAGATCTACGGCCAGCGCGGCTGGGTGATCTGCGAGGACACGCTCGGCCCGCACGGGGCGGGTCGGATCCACACCGACCGCGGCCCGCTCGAGTACGCGGTCCGCGATCCCTACGTGGGCGAGTTCGAGGACTTCGTCAAAGCCGTGCGCGACGGCAGGCCGCCCGAGGTCGACGGCATCGAGGGCCGCCGCAACGTCGAACTGCTGCTGCAGGCCGTGAGCACCGAGACCTGACGCGGAGACCATCGTGAGCGGGACGATCGGCAATATCTTGATCACCGCCGGCGTGGCCCTGGCCCTGATCGGAGTCGTCGTCAAGACCGGGGCGCTCGACTGGTTCGGACGCCTTCCCGGGGACATCCGGATCGTCCGCGAGTCCACCCGCATCTACGTCCCCTGGGTGTCGATGCTCGTGATCTCGCTGGTCCTCAGCGGCATCGCGCAGTTGATCGCTCGCTGGTTCCGGGATCGCTGACGCAGGGTGGCCGTGGCGGATCGCTGACGCTAGACTCGCGCTGCGGTCGGGCGCGTGTGCCCGGCCGCGTTCGTTCGAACCACGACGCGAGGTCGTCCATGCGAATCGTGCCGGTGCTGTTGTCCTGGGTGATCGCACTGTCGGCCACCGGCGTCGCCCGTGCCGATCGCGACGCCGACGAGGCCGCCGCGCGCGCGCTCTTCGAACGGAACCTGGCGGCGATCGAGGCGCGGGACGCCGATGCCTACCTCGCGTGCTATCTCGACAGCCCCGACCTCGTGCGGAACGGATTCGAAGGCGTCGCCCTGGGCTACGAAGGCCTCGCCGAAAGCGTCGGCGACGACACCTGGCCCGAAGCGTTCCACGCCGAGGATCTGCAGGTCTTCGGCATCGCCGACGGTGTCGTGTACGGCCAGTACCGCTACCGCGTGCGCTACGGCGACGACGTGCAGGAGGGAATCTCCGAGCGGGTCTTCGTCCGCACCGACGAAGGTTGGCGCATCGCGGTCACCACCGCCTTCGGGGCACCGGAGGGCGCCCTGCCGCCCCGCGACGACGAGAGCGGATCACCGTGAGCACCCGCCAGCACCGGACGGTGGCCGCCGTCGCCCTGCTGCTGCTCCTCGCGGGTTGCGGCGGGGGCGGAACGGGAGCCTACGTCGATCCCGCCCTCGACGCGTCCACCCTGCGCGCCGACGCGATCGCGGTGGCCGGGGCCGTGGCCCTCGCCGGGCCGGACGACCCCGACACCCGCATCGTCTACCGCGAACTGATGACCCGGATCGGCCGCGACACCCGTCCCGACCTCGAGTGGATCGAGGGCAGCGAGACGTGGATCGCGCTGGGACCCGAGGAGACGGCCGCGGTGCTGGACTCCTACCGATCGACCGGGCGCATCGGACCGCAGCAGGTCGAACTGCTGTCGGTGCTCGCCGACCGCGCACGTTACGTCTGGCTGGCGCGGATCGATCTGGACCTCGAGAGCGTCGAGCACGATCATCGTCGGCGGGAGGCGCTCGACCGGGTCGTGGCCGACGTGCAGACCCGTGGCCGACGACAGATGTCGGCGACCTTCGACCTCTTCGATCTCGAGACGCGGCGGCTGGTGTTCTCGATGCAGCGCGAACGCGTCGAGACGAATCCCGGCCGTGACTTCGAGGTCGTGCCCCTGCAGCAACCGCCCACACCGTCGGAGCTGTCCGCGGCCGTGCGCGAGGAGCTGTCACGACGCGTCCTTCCCGATCCCCCGTCGCGGATGACGGTCCTGCGAGGCCTCGTCCGCGACGCGACCCGTGCGCTCCCCGGGACGCCCTGAGCTCCCGTCCTCCGTCCCGAACCCGTCCGAAGGGAATCGACGCGTGCGCTACGGAGACATCGACCGCTTCCACTCGGGACTCGTGGTCCCCGTCAGTTCGTTGCGCTCGGAGCGCAGCCTCGGTGTGGGCGAGTTCGCCGATCTGCCCCTGGCCGCCGAGTGGACCCGCGCCGCCGGCTTCGACCTGCTGCAGATCCTGCCGGTGAACGACACCGACGACGATGCGTCGCCGTACTCGGCGCGCGGCGCGTTTGCCCTGCACCCGCTGTACCTGCGGCTCGAGGACCTCGAGGGCGCCGACGTCTACGCCGAAGAGTTCGACGCCGTCCGCGCCGCCACCGCCGGCTCGCCCTGGCTGCAGTACGCCGACATCCTCGGACTGAAACGGGAGTTCAGCCGCCGGATCTTCGACCGGCACGACCCGAAGCGTCTGTGGGACGAGGTCGACGAGTGGGTCGAGGCCAATCCGTGGATCGGCCCCCATGCCGTGTACTGCGTGCTCCGCGAACGCAACCACCGGCGTAGCTGGAAGCAGTGGCACCAGATGCGCGACGTCACCCACGCCGACATCGATCGCTTCTGGGACGCGCGCCCCACCGAACTGTTGTTCCACGTGTGGCTGCAGCGCGAGGCCGACCGCCAGCTGCGCGCCGCGGCCGAGGCCTGCGACGCCGTCGGCGTGCGGCTCGAAGGCGATCTGCCCATCCTGCTGAGCGAGGACAGCAGCGACGTCTGGTACCACCGCGACATCTTCGACCTCGACGGCCGCGCCGGTGCCCCACCCGACCAGTACTCGGAGACGGGACAGTTCTGGGGCTTCCCGTGCTACCAGTGGGACGCCCTGGCCGAGCGCGACTACGACTGGTGGCGCGCGCGGCTGACCCAGGCCTCGCGCTACTACCACGCCCTGCGCATCGACCACGTCCTGGGCTTCTTCCGGATCTGGCGCGTGCCGGCCTCGAGCATCACCGGCATGCTCGGCCACTTCGACCCCACGCATCCCATCACCCGCGACGATCTGCGCGCGCACGGCTTCGACGACGACCGCATCGACTTCCTGGCCGCCCCGGAGGGCAGGGTCGGCACCCGCTTTCCGTCGGAGCGCGAGTACCAGGCCATCGAGGACCCCGACGAACGCCTGGCGCTCATGCGGCGGCTGTGGAACCGCGTCCTGATCGACGTCGACGGCGAACGCCAACGCTTCCGCCCGCTCTGGCAGTGGTACGACACCCCCATGGCGCAGGAGCTGAGCGACCGGGAGCGCGACACCCTTCGTGACCTGTTCCGCGAGGACACCGCACGGCAGGAGGAGCTGTGGGCACGCACGGGCCGCGAGCGCCTGGCGATGGTCGACGGCAGCACCGACGCGCTGGTCTGCGCCGAGGACCTCGGCGCCGTCCCCGACTGCGTGCCCGGCGTACTCGAAGAACTGGGCATCCTCGGCCTGCGGGTGGAGCGATGGACCCGGCACTGGGACCAGCCGGGACAACCCTTCATCCCGCCGTCGGACTTCCCGCGGAACACCGTGTGCTCTCCCTCGGTGCACGACGCCAGCTCGCTGCGCGGCTGGTGGACCGAGATCGGGCCGAGCGACCGCCGAACCTACTGGCAGGCCATGGGCAAGGAGGGCGAGCCCCCCGACACCGCCGATCCGGGCCTCCTGCAGGAGATGTTCGAACGCAATCTCGCGGCGAATTCCGCCATCTGCGTGCTGGCACTGAACGATCTGCTGGCCCTCGAGCCCGATCTACGCCCCGAGGACCCGGCCGACGAGCGCATCAACACGCCGGCGACCGACGGCGAGCACAACTGGCGCTGGCGCATGCCGGTGACGCTCGAGGAGCTGGCGAGCCGCGGCGATCTGCGGGAGCGGATCGCGGCGATGCTCGATCGCCGCCGCGGCCGGCCCTTCCAATGACGAGCCGTCGGTCGTCACGTCATCACGGAAACGCAACGCCCCGTCGGTGAACGGATCGGACGATCCGGACGATTGCACCACTTCCTGCTAATCGCTCCGGTGAGAGGTGCACCCCCCTCGTGCCCTCGACCCCCGAGACCGATGTCAGGAGGACCGGCATGAAGGTGCGGTTCGCCACCAAACTCAGTGTGGGCGTGGGCGTTACGGTCGCCATCGCCATCGTCGGCATGGCCGCCTTCGCCATCCCCCGTGTGAATTCGATCCTGTTCGATCTGGGCAGCAATGCCAGCATGGCCGTTTCGAAGCAACTGGCCGCGGTTGCCGCCTCGCACCACCAGGCGCTCACCGACCGCGTCGAAGCCGATGCCGAGGTCCTGCTCGCAGAACTCTCGGAACTGGGAACGGCGACGCTCGACCCCGACCGCTCCCGGAGCTGGATGATCACCCACCAGGTGACCGGTGACCGATCGACCGTCGACCTGCCCGCTCTGACCTTCGGGGACTTCGAAGCCGGGCGCGACACGGCCTTCGTCGACGAGGTCCAGGCACGCTCCGGGGCCACCGTGACCCTTTTCCAGCGCGCCGGGAACCGCCTGGTCCGGGTGAGCACGAACGTGCTCCGCGCCGACGGACAGCGCGCGATCGGTACCTTCATCCCCTCGGACAGTCCCGTCTACCGGACCGTCGTGTCGGGCGAGCCCTACTTCGGCATCGCTCTCGTCGTCGGCACCTGGTGCCAGAGTGCGTACTTCCCGATCGAGAACAGCGGCGGGGACGTGATCGCCGTCGCCTACGTCGGGCGCGAGATCCTCACCGAGGACTTCGTGGCCGCGGTCGAGGAGGCCCGGGTCGGAGAGTTCGGCTACGGCTTCGCCTACGATCGACAGGGACGCTGGACGATCCACCCGCGCGCCACCGTCCGCGACGAATCCGTCGTCGACGACTTCCCCTTCGCCGACGACTTCCTCGCCGGCGAGGACGGACCGGTGCGCTACGAATGGGACGGCGAGACCAAGTACAGCTTCCTGACACACTTCGAGCCCTGGGGCTGGGGCTTCGGCTTCGGCCTGACGGAGTCCCAGGTGACCCAGGGGGCCACCCGTCGTGTCGTGGAGGCCGTCCTGCAGGGAGCGCTGATCGCCGCGGTCGTGGCAGCCCTGTTCATCGCGCTCATGCTCCGCGACGTCCGCCGCCTGCTCGGCGCCGACCCGGACGACCTGCGCCAGGTGGCCGAGCGTGTCGCCGACGGCGACCTCACCGGCCGCGCGGACCACGACCGGGGCGTGGCCGCCTCCATCGACTCGATGGTCGGCGGGCTGCGCGCGACCGTCGGGCAGGTCCGCGAGGGCGCCGAGTCCACGGCCTCGAGTAGTTCGCAGGTGAGCGCCTCGACCGAGGACCTGGCCCGCAACGCCACGGAGGCGGCGCACGCGATCACCGAGCTGCGCACTCGGATGCACTCGATGACCGATGCCGCGCAGAGCGGGGCCGAGCGCGCGGGCGACGCGGTGAAGGTCGCCGAATCCGTCGCAAACTCCGCCACCGAGGGCGGCGAAGCCGTCCGGCGCACGGTCGACAGCATGAAGGACATCGCCGACCGGATCACGGTGATCGAGGACATCGCCCAACAGACGAATCTGCTCGCGCTGAACGCGGCGATCGAGGCGGCCCGGGCCGGAGAGGCCGGTCGCGGTTTCGCGGTCGTGGCCAGCGAGGTCCGGAAGCTGGCCGAGCGCAGCCGGTCGTCGGCCATCGACGTGACCGAGCACATGGAGAGCGTCCGTGGACAGTCCGAGGCCGCCGGCGCCATGCTCGAGACCATCGTCCCCGAGGTCCGCCGGACGGCCGGACTGATCGAGGACATCGCCGCCCACCTGACCGGGCAGGTCGAAACGAGCCAGCAACTGCAGGAGAACGTGAACTCGATCGACCAGGCGGTGCAGGGCAACGCCACCGCGGGCGAGGAACTCACGGCCATGGCCGAAGCCCTGGCGAACCGCGCCTCCGATCTCAACGAGGCCGTCGCGGTCTTCCGCGTCTGACCTTCCACCACCCCATGGAACGAGCGAAGGCCGGGATCGTCCGATCCCGGCCCTCCTCCTCGATCCTCGGCGCCGTCACGGCACCGGTGTGGCGGAAACTACTTCCCGGCACCCTTGACGGGCGTCAGGTAATCGATCGCGTTGTCGAGCAGATCGACGGCGTAGTCCGGATTGTGGGTGCCGTAGCTGCCGTCGGCATCGACGAACACCAACGCGTACGCGGCTTCGCGCTCCTGGACCGTCACGCCGTCGGCCTGACTGTCGAAGTTCGCGAAGAAGTCCGCCGCGTCGGTGTATCCGAGCAGCACGGCCAGCTCGTCCATCTTCGTCTCGATCGTCGTCCGGAGCGTGTTGTAGAGCTGATCGGAATTCGCGGCGGTGCCGTGGCAGCCGACGCAACCCAGCCACTCGGGGTTCTCCGGATCGTTGACGTAGAACTCGTGCGGCGTGTGGTTCATGCCCTCGGCCGGAGCCATGTGGCAGTCGACGCACGAGTCCGTGGTGCCGTTGAAGTGGGCGGTGGCGTCACCGTCGTAGCGACCGGTGTAGGTGTAGCCCTCGATCTCGTACGAACCGTAGCCGAGGAACATGTCCATCTGCGGGCTCGAGTGCGGACCGAAGTGGGCGTAGCCCTCGGCGATCTGGCCGGCGACGTTCTCGTCGTCACGCCGCGCATGGTGGCACTGGGCACAGGTCTGGCCGGTTCCACCGTTCTCGAGGCGCGGGTTCGTCGGTTCACCGGGGTCGGTGAACGGCGCGTACTCGACGTTCACGGCCCCCACGGTGCGCAGCTGGGCTTCGTTGCCACTGCCGTTGGGACCCTGGTGCGGATCGTGGCAGGTCACGCAACCGATGAAGCTCTGCTGCTCGGGGAAATCGTACGCGGCGTACACCGGATCGTTCGCCGCGATGAAACCCTCCGACGTGTGACACACGGTGCACCGCGGCCCGATCGAGACGTAGTGCTCGTCGTTGAAGGCATCGATGTCACCCGGAGTGCCGGTCTCGGGATCGTAGAACGAGTGACCCGACACGGCCCACTCCTCGAGCTGGTTGTTGTGGCAGGGCGCGCACAGCGAGGTCGAGACCTGCTCGCCACCGACGGTCTCGAAGCGCGTGCTGAACGACACCTCGGGACGGTGGGAGTTGAAGTCCGGACCCATGCCACCGTGGCAGGCTTCGCACTGCACGCCGGCGAGATCCATCCGGCGCTCCTCGGCGAGCTCGGAGTCCACCCGGAAGTAGTCGTCGTAGCCCGACGTGTCCGGCCCGGCCGGCACCGTCTCGAAGGCGGTCCCGAAGCTCTCGATGGGACGATCCCAACCCGTGGTGTGGCACTGCATGCAGTAGGCGTTGTCCTGGTCCTCGGGATCCAGCCCGGACGTCGCCTCGGAGTGGCCCGTGACCGCCCACTGCTCGACGATGGTCAGGTGGCAGTGCTGGCAGGGCTCTCCCTGCTTGCCCGCGAACGAGAACTCCGAATCCACTGCCGGGGGTCCCTGGGGTCCCTGCGGTCCCGGAGGACCCTGGGGACCGGCGTCTCCCTCACAGCCCGCGAAGGCGAGCGCGAAGACGGAGACGATCGAAATCAGAAGAATTGGCCTCATGGCCTCGCTCCTCCTTTTCACCGCTGCCCGTCCGACGCGAGGAGGTGTGGCGGGCGGACAGTCGGCGCAGTCGTTCGAGGAGCTATGCTCGGCCCGTAGCCATTGTACCGATACGGTAAAAGCGTGAGCCGTCGCCGGTTTCACATCCGAGTCGGCACGCCGCGTCCGTCAAGCCGGACGAATTCGGGAAAGCCAGCGATTTCGGCCCTGAAACCGGATGTCAGTCGCAGGACACCGAGGTGGGCGTCGCGTTCCCGCACTTGATGCTCGCCGACCGGCCCGGGGCCAGGACGGCACACGCGGCGGTCTGGGCCTTCTGGATCGCGGCCTGCCGGTCGCGGCCCTGTCCCGTGCGGCACTCGGTGCGTCCGTTGAAGGTGATGCACACCTCACAGGTCGCCGAATCCACGCCTTTCAGCGCCGAATACACCAACGCGCCGATGACGAGCAGGAAGATCAGCGTGAAGATCCCGGTCTTGGACATGATCGGACCCACCGACGGAGGAGCTGTACGGGAATCGGCCCGCGACGGGGCCGAGGCGCAGAAGGATGGCAGGGGGGCTACCGCCCGTCAATGTACACCGAGACGGCCGGCACGCTCGTCCCCGGTGGTCGCGATCGACCCCGGGGGCTAGGTTGGAGGCCATATCCGGCGCCCGGCGCCGTTGAGGAGCACCCCCGCCCGAGGCCCGACCGTGTCCGATACCGCACCCGTTCACGCACCCGAGTTCCCGACCGACGCCACCTGGATCAACAGCGACCGCCCCCTGCGCCTGCACGAGGACCTGCGCGGGCACGTCGTGGTGCTCGACTTCTGGACCTACTGCTGCATCAACTGCCTGCACACGCTGCCGGTCCTGTCGCAGTTGGAGCAGCAGTTCGACGAGCAACCGGTGGCGGTGATCGGCGTGCACTCGGCCAAGTTCGTGACCGAGCGGGACCCCCGGCACATCGCCATGGCCGTGCAGCGCTACCACGTGCAGCACCCGGTGGTGGTCGACTCCGAGCACGACGTGTGGCAGTCCTTCGCGGTGAAGGCCTGGCCCACCGTGCTGCTGGTCGACGCCGAGGGACGTGTCCGCGACGAGATCCGGGGCGAGCCCGACTTCGACGGCCTGCGCGACCGGGTGCAGGCCCTGATCGACGAAGCGCGATCCAGGGGTGTGCTGGCCGAACGTCCGGTCGACGTCCGTCCGGATCCGAGTCTCGACGAGCACTTCCTCGCCTTCCCGGGCAAGGTCACCGCCGACCACGAGCGGATCTACGTCGCCGACAGCGGCCATCACCGCGTGGTGATCACCGACCACGATGGCCGCGTGCAAACGGTCCTGGGCGGCACGCGCGGCGTGGGCAACGCCGACGGCCGTCACGACACGGCCGCCTTCAACGATCCGCAGGGCATGGACGTGGTCGACGGGACACTCTACGTGGCCGACCGCGGCAATCACCTGCTGCGCGCCGTCGACCTCGACCTGATGTGGGTACGCACCGTGGCCGGCACCGGCGAGAAGGGCATGAACCGCGGCGCCCTCGATCCCTCGAAGCCGCTCGAGGTGGGTCTGCGATCACCGTGGGACGTGCAGACTGTCGGTCACCACCTGTTGATCGCCATGGCCGGCAGCCCCCAGATCTGGCTGTACGACACCAAGACCCAGCAGGTCGGGGCGTGGGCCGGCAGCGGAGTCGAGAACCACGTCGACGGTCCCCTGCACGAGGCCGCCCTGGCCCAGCCGAGCGGTCTGACCCTCCTCGGGCAGTGGCTGATCCTGGCCGACAGCGAGGTCAGCAGTGTACGTGCGATCGACCTGCACGAGAACAAGGTCGAGACGGTGGTCGGCAAGGGCCTGTTCGACTTCGGCGACGTCGACGGTCCGGCCGCCGACGTCCTCCTGCAGCACCCGCTCGACGTCGCGGCGATCGGCGAGACCCTGTACGTGGCCGACACCTACAACCACAAGATCAAGGCGGTCGATCTGCGCGCGATGGAAGTGCGCACCGCCTTCGGCACCGGCGATCCCGACGTGATGAACGAGCCGGGGGGACTGTGCGCGGTCGGCGAGCGCCTGCTCGTGGCCGACACCAACAACCACCGGCTGCTGTGGGCCGATCCGCGCGACGGATCCATCACGCCCTTCGAACCGGCCCGGGCTCAGTAACGGATGCCACCGGTCACCTGCAGCATCTGGTAGCGGGCCTCGTTGATGCGCAGCCGCTCGTCGTCGCCGTCGAAGTTGTCGGTGAGGTCGGTGTTGAAGCGCAGCTCGAAGAGCAGACGGGCCGGATCGGCGATCGGGTACTCCAGGCCGATGCCGACGTTGCCCGCCAGCGACCAGCTCGTGAACTCGTCGAGCAAGGGGTCGTCGTCGTTCGACAACAGGAACTCCAGACTCGGGCCGAAGACGGCATAGACCGACAGCTCCTCGTCGACGAACAACACCCGGCCGAGCAGTGGCACCGAGAGATAGTCCGCCCCGGCCTGCACGTCGACCGGTTCGTCGTCGATCGCGTCGATGCTACGCGTGCCCTCGTAACCCTTGCGCACGTACAGCGCCTCGAGGATCACGCGGAAGGCCGAGTCGCGCTGGAGCTGCCACTCGGTGAAGGCCCCGGCCACCAGCCCGATCCGGGTGTCGTCGTCGATCGCGTCGCGGCCCTCGAAGGAGACGTTCCCCGTGAGGTAGGCGCCTCCGGCCTTCACCCCGGCCCCGTCCAGCTCGAGGGCGTGCGCGGTCGTGGCGGAACAGACGAGGACGAGCAACAGGATCGGGATGCGCACGGCGGGCCTCCGGGGAGCGGGTGTGGTCGGAGCGTAGGCCGAGTGCGGTCCGGGGGCAAGGCGCCGAGACGGTCGTTGTGGTCCGGACCGCCTCGCACTAGAGTCCGTCGACCATGACCGTCGCACCCGTGCTCGCCGTTCTGCTCCTGATCGCCACCGTCGTCCTGGGCCTGCGCTCCGGACGCGCGCCGGTGGCGTCCTCGCCCGACCCCACGGCCCGGCAGGCGCTGCGTCGGGTCTACTCGCGCCGCACCTTCCTGCGGCATGGCACGGCCGTGGCCGGAGCCGCGGTGCTGGTGTACTCGGGTGTCGACGAATCGGTCGACGACTGGCAACGCGAGCACGGGAGCAACGACCTGACCGAGCCCGTTTCGCACCAGTTCAAGCAGTTCGGCGAGCCCTACTGGGCCTTCGTGTGGGTGGGCATGGCCCTCATCGACCGACTCGTCGGCCCGTCGATGGTCGGGCGCTTCGGGCGACAGTGCATGCAGGCCACGGCCTACGGGCTGCCGATCCTGTGGACCACCCAGCGGGTGCTGGGCAGCTCCCGCCCCACCGACGAGAACGGCCCCCGCTTCCATCCCTTCCGCGACGAGAACGCGGCGTCGGGCCACACCTTCATCGGTGCCGTACCGTTCCTCGTGCTGCTGCGTACCGCGCGTCCGAGCTGGGCACGGGCGATCGGCGGAGTCCTGTCGCCGGTGTGCGGCTGGACACGGCTGCACGACCGCAAGCACTACCTGTCGCAGGTGCTGCTGGGATACGCGATCGCCTGGGAAGCGGTGGACGGCGTGGTCACTCCGGTCGAGGAAGGCCGGGAGCCGGAGCGAACGACGGGCTCGTGACCACGAGCCGTCCGTCCTCGAAGACGGCCACCTCGATCCCATCGAACCGGTCGATCCAGACCCGTGCGCGGCTCCAGCCGTCGACCGCGACCGCCGTGCTCACGACCTCGGCGTCGGTGGCCGACGCCGCGACGACGGCCACGGTCCGGTCGACGGTCACCGTCTCCCGCGTCCGCGGATCCACGAGATGGAAGCGACGCTCGGTGGCCCCGTCCCCGGTCTGCTCGACCTGCACCGTGCTCGACACCGACAGGGAGCGATCGCGCAGGTCGACCGTCGCCAGGGTCGCGCCGTCGGGTGCGGTGAGTTCGACACGCCAGGCGTTGGCCTCATCGGGGCGTCCGAGGCCGAACCACGAGCTGCCGCCGAAGTCGATCAGCGCGCGGTCGACGCCCGCTGCCCGCAGACGGTCGACCATCGCGTCGACGGCCAGCCCCTTGCCGTCGCCCCCCGAGTCGATGCGATAGGCTTCCTGGGGGACGATCGCGAAGAACTCCCCGTCGGAACGCTCGAGTCCGAGACGATCCATGCCGAGGACGGCGGTGTCGTCGGCACGCAGGGTGCCCACGCTCGGATCGAAGGCACCGTCGGTCCGCCGGTGATCGGCGCGCGCTCGTCGCAGGTATTCGTACAGGGATTCGACGATCCGATGCCGCCCGGCCCCGGCGTCGTTCAGGCGCTCCAGTGGCGTGTCGTCGCGCCAGGTGCTGAGCAGGTCCTCGAGCGCGCGGGCATCGTCGAAGCAGGCCGCGACGAGATCCCGATCGGTGCCGGCGGGAACGACGACGCGCAGCGGCGATCCCATCAGCCACTGCACCGACGTGACCGGTTCGGCCGCCACGACCATGCACAAAAGCAGCGTCCCGATCACGAGTGCCGCGCCCGCGCCGTGTCACCGTAGGCATTGCGCCCCGGTCGAGCGACCCCCACCACCAGCGCCACGACCAGCCCCGCCAGCGACGCCTGCAGAAGCAGGAACGACACGATCTTCAACCAGGCGAAGTCGGCGTGGACCGCGCGCACCAGCCACGTGCTGCCCTCGCTCAGCAGCGCCGACACGAAGGTCGCCACCACCAGCGTTCCCTTCACCCGGGTGGAGACCGGCAGGAACAACAGGAGATGCGTGAGGGTCATCACCAGGATGCCCATGGCGAACAGGTGGAAGTGACTCTGCTCGGCCAGCGACGCCCAGGGCCGCGGCGGTTGGCCGAACTCGGCCTCGGGATCCCCGCGGTAGTACTCGGCGATCGACGAAGGTGTGAGGTCCATCTTGGTCAGCAGCACGGCCCAGTTCGACACCCAGAAGAGGGCGACGAAGACCAGGAAGAACAGCAGGATGATTCGCAACATCGTGTTGCGGTCCCACTCGCCGGTGATCACGAAGCGCACGCCGGGATTCCTCTCGCGCGGTCAGTGGGTGCCGGCCTTCGACACGGGAGCGTCCCCGACCGCCGTCTCCGGAGTCACCAGACACACCTCGGCCGTGGCCACCGCGCGTCGCACGCAGGCGGTGACGGCCTGCGCCGTGAGCGTGCTCCCGGCGATGCCGGCGATGTCACGACCCAGCGCCATGCGATCGTCGAGGGGTCGGTCGTCGAACTGGCCGAGCCAGCGCTCGGGCGGCAGGTACTCGCGCGGTTCGTGGAAGGCCAGCAGGTGCGTGCCGGCCACCGTCCCGTCGGGCTCGACCACCACCATCACCGTCTCGGGCAGACTGCGTACGCGATGCGTCTCGATGAAGGCGTAGCCGAGCACGGTGTCGCCGCGGTGTCCGACGTAGGCGCGGACGACGCGGGTCGAAATCCGGGTCCGCGAACGCGCCTCGATCTCCTCGACCTGCCCGTCGTCGAGCATCAAGGTGCGGCTGGAGACCGAATCGGCGTCGCCGAAGGCCAACCGCAGGGCGGACTCCCGGCTGTGGAAGACCTCGCCGCGCGCGTCGACGACGACGAGTGCAGTAAGGGTGAGGGCCAGGGCGACGACGGGAACCAACCAACCCGTCGCCACCCGGCGGCCGTTCCGGGTGGAGATCCCGGATCCACAGCGGCACTTGTCGCACGAAAAAGGCACAGGTGACTCGCTTCGGAGTGGGGCTAGAAGACGAAGCCGGCACCGACGCGCACCTCGTCGCTGCGCGCGGCGTCGGAGTCGTGGCTCTTGTGCACGTACTCGCCCTTGAGCACGACGTTCGGGTGCGGCTTCACGTCGAGCCCCAGGGTCAGCAGCTGTTCGGCACGGGCCGGATCAGCAGTGGCACCGTCGGGCACCTCGTCCTGCAGGTCGAAGTCCTCGTAGCGCACCCAGGGCGAGATCCGCGTGGTCGCTCCGGCGCCCAGCACCACGTCGCTGATGTCGTAGGCCACGTCCACGTACCAGCCGATCTGCCGCTCGGGAATCACGGTGCCGGTGGCGGCCAGGAAGTCCTCGGCGCCGTCGATGCCCGACATCGCGAACATGGCGCGCACGTCGAAGTTCGCCGCCCGGACGTAGCCGTGGGCCTCGGCGATCCAGTTCGTGAGATCGAAGGATTCGGTGGCGTCGCCGATCAACTGGTCGTGGTCGGCACCGCCGTAGTAGCCTGCCGCGGCGACCCCGTAGCGGCCGTCCTTGTCGTAGCGCACCTGCGCCACGCCGGCGATGTCCTCCCACAGCGCCCGATTGCCCTTCTGACGACCGCCGCGCACCCCCTTGCTGCCGAACTCGGCGCCCTGCAGGCCGTTCACGAGGTAGGCGGTGTAGTCGACGTTCTCGCTCAACTGGCCGTGCGCGCCGGCGCCGAGCTCACGCCAGGTCGAGGGAATGATCCTGCGCTCGATCTCGGGTCGGAAGTTGCCGCGGTAGAAGGGGGGCTCGTGCATGACGTTCACGAAACCGACCGGCAGCAGCAGGTTGCCGGCGCGCACGTTGAAACTCTCGTTCAACAGGAAGTCGAGGTAGGCGAACTCGACCGAGACCGAGCCACTGCGGCCGTTCACCGTGCCGGTGGTCCCGTGCTCGAACTCGAGCTCGGTGTTCATGATGATGTCGTCGGTGAACTTGTAGCCGAAGTACGCGATGAATCGGTAGAAGTCGGCCGTGTTCACCGCGCCGGTCTCGTCGGTCTCCTCGATCGGCGCGCCGAAGTAGAACTCGCCGTAACCGCCGATCGAGATGCCCTGCGAGACCCCGTAGACCTTGCTCGCGGCCGGGCCCATGCCGTAGGCGCCGCGCAGTTCCTCGTCGGTCTCGGGGATGGCCATCTCCTCGCGCAGACGGGCGATCTCCTCGGCCAGCACGTCGATCTGGTCCTGGACGTCGTCGTCCTGGGCCAGGGCGGGGGCCGCGGGCAGCAGGAAGGTGAGAGCGAACACCGCCAACACGGTGAGCATCGGGGTCCGGCGGCGCACGCCCGGACTCAGGATCGTCTTCGTCTTCATCGTCGTCTTCGTCCCGGATCAGAGGTCTCAGGAGGCGCGCGCCGCCGGTTCCTCGGTGGTACGGCAGCCGTCGCACCTGAAATTGAAAACTGTTATCAGTTTCAGGTTGCGCGAACCTAGGAGCGCGGGACAGGGGTGTCAACAGACCCACCAGCGCTGGTCACGGAATTATGATGAATTCCCCCACAGGCCCCTGCCGGGTGGGAGGCCGCGGGATTACCTTCTTCCGCCACCGCTGCCCGGAGACCCCGATCGATGCCCCGACTGCGCCACGAACTCCGTCGTCTGACCGAGCTGGCCGCCCCGGTGGTGGTCGGCCAGCTCGCCACGATGATGCTCACCGTGGTCGACACGCTCATGGTGGGCAACGTGGGCGTGCAGACCCTGGCCGCCGCCTCGCTCGGCCACGTCTGGACCTACGGCACCATGATGTTCGCCATGGGGCTGGTCTTCGGGATCGACCCACTGGTCAGCCAGGCCTTCGGCGCCGGCGACGCCCGCCGGCAGGGCCTGGCCCTGCAACGGGGCATCGTGCTCGGCGTGGTGGTGAGCATTCCGGTGGCCGTCCTGTGGTGGCTGACCGACCACGCCATGGTCCTGCTCGGCCAGACCCCGGAACTGGCCGCGCTCGCCCGCACCTACGTCGTGGTCCAGATCCCGAGCCTGCCCGTGTTCATGATCTTCGTGGCCCTGCGCCAGTACCTGCAGGCGCGAGGGATCGTGCGGCCGGCCATGGTGGTGGCGATCGTGGCGAACGTGGTGAATGCGCTGGCCAACTGGGTGCTGGTGTACGGCGAGTTGGGTGTTCCCGCGCTCGGCATCGTCGGGGCCGGACTGGCCACGGCCTCCACGCGGGGTTTCCTGCTGGCCGCCCTGCTCTGGTTGATGCTGCGCGAGCGCATGCACCGCGACGGGTGGACGGGGTGGAGCGCGGACAGCTTCGGCTGGAGTGGGCTGCGCGAGGTCTTCACGCACGGCTGGCCGGTGGGACTCCAGTTGTCGTTCGAGGTCTGGGCCTTCCAGTTCGCCACCCTGCTGGCCGGCTGGCTGGGCGAGGTGGAGCTCGCCGCGCACACGGTGGTGCTCAACGCGGCCTCGGTGTCGTTCATGGTGCCGATGGGCGTGAGCATGGCGGCGGTGACGCGCGTCGGGAACCTGATCGGCGCCGGGCGCCCGCGCGCCGCGCAGCGCGCGGCCTGGGTGGCGCTGGCCACCGGAGCGGGGGTGATGGCCGTGTCGGCGATCCTGTTCGTCACCCTGCGCGACCTGATCCCGATCCCCTACACGCAGGACACGGCCGTGCGGGCGATGGCGGCGAGCGTGTTCCCGATCGCGGCGGCGTTCCAGCTGTTCGACGGGACTCAGGTGGTCGGCGGCGGCGTCCTCCGCGGCATGGGACGAACCCGCCCGGTAGCCCTGTTCAACCTCGTGGGCTGGTACGTGCTCGCCCTTCCCCTGGCGGCGTGGCTCACGCTGGGTCTGGGCTGGGGACTGCACGGAATCTGGTGGGGTCTCGCCGTCGGACTGTCCACGGTCGCACTCATGCTGCTCGCGTGGATCCACCGCCGCGGACCGGCCACGGTGACCGCCGTGGTCAGGCCTGCGGTCTGACCCACAGCAGGAAGGCCACCACGATCACCGCGTCGGCGGCGAAGTGGGCGAGGAACACCCACGCCCAGCTCCGGCGCACGCGCGCGATCCACGCCCACACGAGCCCGGCACCGACGATTCCCGAGAAGCGGACGACGGCCAACGCCGGCTCGTACAGCACGAGCAGCACCACGATGTGGTACAGGGCGAAGCCCAGTCCCGACAGCCACCAACCGTGGCGGCGACCGAAGGCGCGCTCGGCCCGCGGGAGGAACTGGCCCCGCCACCACCACTCCTCGAACAGCGGCACCAGAGCCAGGAAGAGCACCAGATACAGTCCCGTGTGGGCCTCGTTCCACCCGTAGGCGAAGAGGTTCTCGAGGTAGGGCTCCGGCGCGGTGATCACCGTGCGCAGCAGGGCGTAGACTCCGAAGAAGGCGGGGCCGAAGAGCAGCAGGGCGAGCGGGGCTCCGGTCCGCCGCGACAGGTCCTCGTTCGGAGCTCGCCAGGGCAGCCCGCCGCGGTTGCGCAGCGGCACGATCCCGAACAGCAACGCCGGCACCAGCGCGCACCCGCCGAAGACGTACAGCAGGAAGCTCCACCTCAGGTCGTGCAGCCCGTGGAAGCCGAAGGCCACCAGACCGAGTGGCGCCATCGCCGCGAGCAGCAGACGCAGACGCTCTCCCACGGCGCCGTTCAGATCTTCTTCGGCAGACGGGTCTCGCCGAGCTCGAGGATCCGCTCGAACTCGTCGCGCGTGAGCGGCATCACCGACAACCGCGAGTGCTTGACCAGGGCGATGTCCTGCAGCAGCTCGTCGGCCTTGATCTGCTTCAGGTCCACCGGCTGCTGCACCGTCTTCACGGCCTTCAGGTCGACCGCGACCCAGCGGTCGTCGTCGGTGGTCGGATCGGGGTAGTGCTCGCGGGTGACCCTGGTCACGCCCACCACCTCGCGCGGGCCCACCGAGTGGTAGACGAGCACCCG
Source organism: uncultured bacterium (assembly GCA_964593155.1). Classification (GTDB taxonomy): domain Bacteria; phylum Krumholzibacteriota; class Krumholzibacteriia; order JAJRXK01; family JAJRXK01; genus JAJRXK01. Next base: position 8,610 of record CAZQHE010000057.1, on the reverse strand, counting down.
GTCGTTCTTCTTCATGGCCTTCAGGTTGTTGCGTGCCTGGTAGTTGCGCACGCCGTCCCAGCAGGCGGTTCCCTCGTCGAGCAGGTCCTGCCACGAGTACGCGCCGGGTTCGGTCTTCACGAGCCAGTAGGAGGGTTCGGTCGCCATGTCGGATCCTTCGGACAGGGGTGCCGATCGAGTATAGGAAGGGGTGCGCGCGGTCGCCGCCGCGCTCGACCGTGGACGCCGCGGCCGCTGCCGTGTACCGTCGCGCCGTTCCGCCCCACCGACGGAGGATCTCGTCATGAAGCCCTGGCTCGTCGCCACCGCCCTGTGTGCGCTGATCGTCGCCCCCGTGTCCACGCCGGCCGAGGAGGGCCAGGACATCGAGGTCGACGGCCGCCACTTCGACCCCACCATCACCGTCGGGCACGACGGGACCGAGTACGAGCTGCACGCCACGGGCTCGCACAAGCGCAAGAAGTTCTTCTTCAGCATCTACGCCGCGGTCGCCTACGTCGGCGGCCAGGACTTCTGGTCGGCGGTCGAGCGCGGCGCCGAACGCGACGACTGGGGCGAGCTGATGCTCGAGGCCAAGGGACCGCACCGCATGCATCTGAAGATGCTGCGCGGCCTCGAAGCCACGCGCATCACCGACGGCATCAACGAGGCGATCGAGAAGACGGCCACCCGCCCCCTCGACGAGATCGCCGAGGAGCGGGAGCGTTTCGTCGGCCTGTTCGACGGCGAACTCGACGAGGACCAGAGCCTGGTCATGACCTGGTTCCACGGCGAGGGCCTGGAGATCCGCATCGACGACGAAGTGATCGACACGATCCCCGGTGACGACTTCGCGCGGACCTTCTTCGAGATCTACTTCGGACCGAAGCCGGTGGACGACGGCATGAAGGAAGACCTGCTGCGCCGCGTCCGCGGCGACGACTGAATCAGATCACCGTTCCGGGCTCGATCGTCGCACCCTTGGGTACGACGATGATCCCGCCGCGAATGGCGTAGTTCTCGGCGTCGTACTCCTCCACGCCCTTTTCGTTGATCAGTTGGGCGCCGTCGCCGATGCGGGTGTCGAGATCGCAGATCGCGTTGCGGATCACGCAGTTCTCGCCCACGCCGATCGGAACCCGGCCCTCGGTCTCGTCGGCGGGCTCGTAGATTCCGGCGCCCATGAAGATGGTGTTCTCGAGCTCGCAGTTCTTCCGCAGCACGGCGCGGATCCCGATGATCGAACGCCGCACCCGACTGCCCTCGAGGATTGCACCCTCGGCCAGGATCGCCTGCTCGATGTCGCAGTGCTGGATCTTGGTCCCGGGCAGGAAGCGGGCGTGCGTGTAGATCGGCCGTTCGGCGTCGTAGAGGTTCAGGGGCGGCACCGTCTCGACCAGATCGAGGTTCGCCCGATGGAAGGCGGGAATGGTCCCGATGTCCTCCCAGTAGCCGTCGTAGGGGAAGGCGTAGACGGCGTGCTCCTCGATCGCGCGCGGGATGACCTCGCGCCCGAAGTCGGTCGACGCGCCGTCGTCGAGCAGGTCCTCGAGCACCTCGGTGGTGAAGGTGTAGATGCCCATGCTCGCCAGCAGCATGTCGTCGCTGCAGCCGTGCAGGCCCATGCGCTCGAAGGTCCCCTTCGGTGGGGTCAGCTCGTCGAGCTGGTCCTCTTCCTGCGGCTTCTCGACGAAGGCGATGATCCGGCCGCTCTCGTCGACGTGCATGATCCCGAAGCCCTTCGCCTCCTCGCGGGTCACGGCCTTCACCGCGATGCTCACCGCCGCCTCGCGCTCGCGGTGGAAGCGCAGGAAGGAGCCCAGGTCCATCAGGTAGAGCTGGTCGCCCGACAGGACGAGGATCTCGCTCGGCCGGCCGTCGGTCAGCCGCGTGATGTTCTGCCTCACCGCGTCGGCCGTGCCCTGGTACCAGTCGCGGTTGGTCACCGTCTGCTCGGCCGCGAGGATGTTCACGAAGCCGCGGCTGAAGGTGTCGAAGCGATAGGTCTGCGAGATGTGCCGGTGCAGGCTGGCCGTGTTGAACTGCGTCAGCAGGTAGATCCGATCGAGGCCGGCGTGCAGACTGTTGCTGATGGGAATGTCGATCAGCCGGAACCGTCCGCCCACCGGCACGGCCGGTTTGGCCCGGTCGCGGGTCAGCGGCCACAACCGGGCCCCCTGTCCTCCACCGAGGATCGCGGTCACCACCTGGCTCGTTCGCTTCCTCATGACGATCCTTCCCGGCCGGACTTCTGTGCGCTGCCGACCCGAACGTGTGGAAACAGGGGCGGACATCGCAGACTAGCCAGCACGGGAGACGGGCTCAAGTGTCGCTTCGTGATCCCGTGCTTGACGCCGCCCATCCGGAACCCGACCGTGCCTGCACCGGACCCTCGGACCCGAGGACCGAAGTGGACGAAGCCCGATCTTCACGAGGGGCCGCGCCCCAGGACGACGACGCGCCGCCGCCCGAGGTCGTGGCCGCGTTCCTCGTCCGCCTGGGCAAGGCGCTGCACACCTACGGGACCCCGAGCCACCGCACCGAGGACGCGCTCACCCGCGTGGCCCGTCGACTCGGCGTGCGGGGTCAGTTCCTCGTGACGCCGACCTCGATCCTCGGATCCTTCGGCGAGGACGAGGCCCAGATCACCCGCCTCGCGCGCGTGGACGCGGGCGAGACCGATCTGCAGAAACTGACGCGCCTGCACCGGATCATCCGTGACGTCTTCGACGGCACGGTCGGGGTCCCGGCGGCGAGCGCCGCGGTCGACGAGGTCCAGGCCGCGCCCCCGGCCTACGGTCGACTGCTCGCGTGGCTCGCCTTCGCCGCCACCTCGGCGGCGGCCGCCCGGTTCTTCGACGGGGGAACGGCCGAGATCCTGGCGGCGGCAACCGCCGGAGCGGCCATCGGCCTGCTGAACATCGTGGGTTCGGACCGGCCCCGCCTCGCCCGCCTGCTTCCCGTGCTCTCGGGCATGATCGCCGCGCTCACCGCGGGCGGGCTCGCGGTGGGCCACGGTGTGTTCGCACCGATCGTGGTCCTGGCCAGCCTGATCGTGCTCCTGCCCGGCCTGACCCTGACCGTGGCCATGAACGAACTCGCGCTGAACCACGTGGTGAGCGGAACGGCGCGCATGACCGCGGCCACGGTCACCTTCCTCGAGCTCGCCTTCGGGGTTGCGCTCGGGACGGAGATCGCACGACGTGTCGCCGGTACCGTCTCGGTGCCGAGCATCCCGACCCACCTTCCCGAGTGGACGGTCGCCCCGGCCCTGGTCGTCGCCGCTCTGTCGTTGACCGTCCTCTTCCGCGCCCGGATCCGCGACGCGGCGCTGATCCTGCTCATGGCGACCATCGCCTTCGCCACGTCACGGCTCGGCACCGATGCCTTCGGGCCCGAACTCGGTGCCGCCCTCGGCGCCCTGGGACTCGGCGTCGCCGCCAACGGCGCCTCGCGCTGGCTCGACCAGCCCACGGCCATCGCCCTGCTGCCGGCCCTGCTACTCCTCGTACCGGGAAGTCTGGGGTTCCGCAGCCTGCAGGCCCTGATGGCGGACGACGTGGTCGGAGGCATCGAGTCGCTGTTCACCATGGCCATCGTCGCGATCGCCCTGGTCAGCGGACTGCTCGTGGCCAACCTGCTGGTGATCCCGCGCCGCCTGCTCTGATCCGGCCGCCGCCCGACGAATCGGGGCAGCGCCGGCCTGGGCCGCATCTTGCAACCGGCCCCCGGCACCACCGGAGCGGGCGGCGGACCCCGATCGGGATCCTCGGCCCCGTTCCGTCCACGTTGGGACATCTCGCCGACGTCTGCGGCGAAGACCGGAGCCGGACCATGCGGACAGACCCGACCGGAACGAACATCCTCGTCCCGGCCATGCTCGTCGCCCTCGTCACCCTCGCCGCCTGCTCCGGCGGCGACGATCCCACCCAGCCCGCGCCGACCACGGGATCCCTGGCCGTCACCGTGACCGGAGTGCCCGACGGCATCGAAGTCGATGTCAGGGTCGCGGGCCCGGAGTCGTTCTCGGCGGTGGTCCACGACGACACGACGTTCACGGGACTGGTGCCGGGCTCCTACGTCCTCACCGCGTCGACGGCGGTCGACGACCTGCTCGAGATCCGCCCCGACGGTGCGGCCCGGTCGCGCACGGTGGAGGCGGGCGAGACGGCGACGATCGACGTCGTCTACACGAGCGTGGTCGCGCGCGGTCACCTGGCCGTGCAACTCGACGGCCTTCCCCCCGCCACCGACGGCGCCGTGCTGGTGACCGGCCCGGGCGGATTCCAGCGCGCGTTGACCACCACCGACACCCTGCGTTCTCTGCAGACCGGCACCTACGACGTCACGGCCACCGCCGTGAGCGACGGCTCGCTCGCCTACGTGCCGACCCCGACGAGCGCCGACGTCGCCGTCGAGGCCGGGGCCACGATGGCCGCCCAGGTCGACTACGAACCCCAGGAAGTCGGCGATCTCGACTTCGGCGTCACCGGGGTCGAGATCGTCCAGGCCGTGCAGCGCCCGGCTTCCGACGTCCCTCTGGTCCGCAGCCGCGACGCCCTCGTCCGCGTGTACGTGACGGCCACCGAGTCCTCCCCGGTGGTGCCCGACGTCGAGCTCGAGGTGCGGGTGAACGGCGACGTGGTCGCGACCCCGGTGATCGAGGCGTCCTTCACCTCGGTGCCCACCACGACCGATCGGGGCGACCTCTCGAGCAGCTACAACTGGACGATCCCCGGAACCCACGTGCAGCCGGGCCTCGAGATCGTGGCCACCGTCGACCCGCAGGACGAAGCGATCGAGGCCGACGAGACGAACAACCGCCACCCCGAGGACGGGAGCCGCAAGGGCTTCACGGTCGCGTCGATCGACCCCCTGCCGCTGACGCTCGTGCCGATCCGGCAGAGCGTGAACGGCGCGACCGGCGACGTCGACGCCGGCAACACCGAGACCTTCGTCACGACCGCGCGCGCGATGTACCCCTTCCCGGACGTGGACGTCACCGTGCGCAAGGTCTACACGACCGACGCCCCCGTCCTGCAGTCCGACAACGGCAACGGCGCCTGGAGCACCGTCCTGCAGGAGGTGCAGCTCCTGCGTCAGACCGATGCGGCCGAGACCTATTACTTCGGCGTGGTCTCGACGACCTACTCGTCGGGGGTCGCCGGAATGGGCTACATCCCGTCGAGCCGGACCTCGGACTTCCGCACCGCCATCGGGTGGGACCGCGCGAACAGCCGCGCCGGCGTGCTGGCCCACGAGCTCGGCCACAACCTCGGCCGCTACCACGGCCCCTGCGGCGGCGCGGCCAACGCCGACCCCGACTACCCCTACGGCGGGGGTGTCGTGGGGCAGTGGGGATTCGATCCGCGCAGCGGACAGCTCGTCGATCCGGTCGCGACCCACGACATCATGACCTACTGCAACCCGCAGTGGATCAGCGACTACCACTTCGAGGGCATCCTCGAGTTCATGGACGCCACGCTGACGCGTCGGGCCACGTCGGAACGGACCTGCCTGCTCGTGTGGGGTCGGATCCGCGACGGCGAGGTGACCCTCGACCCGGCGGCCGTCCTCACGGCGCGGCCGAACGTCCCGGCCGCCCCCGGCGATCACCGTGTGCACGCCGTCGACGCCGAGGGCAACACGCTGGTCGACCTGTCCTTCGATGCTCCTCGGGTCGGTTGTACCGAAGCTCCCGACGAGAGCGCGTTCACCTGGTTGATCCCGATCGGCGACGAGGCCGCCGACCGCCTTCACCGCGTGCGCGTGAGCGGGAAGGGACACGAGGCCGTGCGCACCCGCCACGACGACACCGGCGCCCCCGCGCGTCGTCCCGTGCAACGACTCGAGCGAACCGGTCCGCGGCGCGCGGTGCTGCGCTGGGACGCCACGGCTCGTCCGCTGGCCATCGTGCGCGACGCCCGTGACGGCTCGATCCTGGCCGTCGGCCGGCAGGGAGAGCTCGCCTTCGAGTGCTCGGCGGCCGAGGTCGACGTGGTCTTCTCCGACGGTGTGCGCAGTCAGGTGTGGTCGCGCGCCCTGGACTGAGGCAGGATTCCGCGCGGACGCCGCGCGACCCCGTTCCGAAAGGACGACCCATGAGGACGCGATTCCTGTTGCCCGTGCTGACCCTCTTCCTGCTGCAGGTGCCACTGGAGGCCTCGGGTCAGCTGCCGATCTCGCTCCGGGCCTCGGCCCTCTACGCCCGCCAGGCGGCCACGTTGAATGCCAGCGCGGCCGGGACCGATCTCGGCGAGACCGACACGAACGCCAACGCGCTGGGTGCCGAGGTCCGCGTCGGGATCCCCGTGGTGGGCATCGACCTCGGACTGCACTACCTGCGCCACTTCGGCGACGTGGGGCCCGAGTTCGACGACGACATCTCGGGCGTGGCCGAGTTCGGTCTGGCCGCCAACGAGATCGCGATCTTCGCCGAGAAGCACTTCGAGCTGCTGCCGCTGTCGCCGGTCGCGCCCTACGTGGGGGTGGGCGCCTCGTACGCCCGCATCGAACTCTCCGACGACCTCGACGTCACGGCCGGCTTCGACGGAGCGGAGGACCTCGAGGCCTCGGCGAACACCGCACGGATCTACGCCGTCGGGGGCGTGGACCTGCTCGGTGGACTCGGTCTGGTGGGGCGCGTGGGCTACACCTTCAGCGGCACCTACGAACTCGAGACGGGCGTCCCCTTCGAGGTCGACGGTGCCGACGCGAACGTCGAGGTCGACTACGACGGCTTCTACGCCTCGATCGGTCTGTCGCTCTTCGGCATCTGATCCCGGGTCGGGCGGGGTGCGCTCAGCGCGTGCCCCGCACCGTCCGCGCGAACCAGGCGATGAACAGGGCGAACACCGCCGCCCCCGCCAACGCCGCCACGAACTCGCTGCCCGCCCAACCGGTACCGAGACCCTCGGGCCGCCGCCCGAGGACCAACGTGATCCCGGCGAGCAGGACGCCGAGCAGACCCTCGCCGCCGACGAAACCGCTGCCGAGTAGCACACCACGCTCCCGCCGCGCCGATCGTTCTTCGTCGTTGCGCGCCCGGGTCTCCATGAGATGCCGCAGCAGGCCACCCAGGAACACCGGCACCATCGTCGCCACCGGCAGGTAGACACCCACCGCGAAGGGCAGCGAGGGGATCCGCAGCAGCTCGCAGATCACGGCCAGTCCGGCGCCGATCCCGACCAGGGTCCACGGCAGCTGCTGGTCGAGCACGCCCTCGATCACCAGCTTCATCAGCGTGGCCTGCGGCGCGGGCAGTTCGTCGCCGCCGAAGCCGAAGGTGCTCGCGAGCAGGATCACGGAGAGACACACGAAGGTGGCCGAGGTGAGCACGCCCGCCAGCTCGCCGATCTGCTGGCGGCGCGGTGTCGCACCGAGCAGGAAACCCGTCTTGAGATCCTGCGACGTGTCGCCACTGATCGAGGCCGCGATCGCGACCACGGTGCCGACCGTCAGCGCCGTGGCCTTGCCCAGCGCGTCGGTCCAGCCCAGGGCCAGGAACACGAGCGAGGTCCCCAGCAATGCGGCGATGGTCATACCGCTCGTCGGGTTCGAGGTCACCCCCACCATCCCGACGATGCGCGAGGCCACGGTGACGAAGAAGAACGCGAAGATCACCACGCACACGGCCGCGACGATCCGCCCGAAGGCGACGAAGTCCCCGCCGAACACCGCCGGGACGAAGGCCAACACCGAGGCGATGATCAGCACGCCGATCAGCACCACGCGCAGCGACAGATCCTGCGCGGTGCGCGGGATCTCGACGGCCTCGCCGGTCGTTCCCACGCGACCCTTCAATTGCTGCATGCCCAGACGGAAGCTCTCCACCATCACCGGGATGCTGCGCAGAAGGGTGATGATGCCGGCCGTCGCCACCGCGCCGGCACCGATGTAGCGCACGTAGCGCGTCCAGATCGTCGATGCGTCCATCTGCGCGATGGTCAGCAGGGTCTCGGGGAACAGCGGCTCGGTCCGTCCCTCACCCCAGTAGGCGATGGCCGGAATGATCACCAGCCACGACAACAGACCGCCGCCGACCATGATCGTCGCCACCCGCAGGCCGAGGATGTAACCCACGCCGAACAACGCGGCCGAGATCTCGCTGCCCAGCTGCGCCTTCTTCAGCAGCGGCAGTTTGAACTCCACGTCGCCGGGGATGAGGCTCACCCAGCTCGTCAGGGCCTTCAGCGCCGCCCCCATGCCCAGGCCCACGAACACGTTGCGCGCCCGGCCGCCACCGACCTCGCTGGCGACCAGGACCTCGGCGCAGGCCGTTCCCTCGGGGTACGGCAGATTGCCGTGCTCGCGCTCGATCAGGTACCGCCGCAGCGGGATCATGAAGAGGATCCCGAGGCAACCGCCGCACATGGCCAGCAGGGTCATCTGCAGCAGACCCGGGTTCATCTCCCACAGGAACAGCGCCGGCAGCGTGAAGATCACGCCGCTGGCCACCGAACTCGAGGCCGAACCGATGGTCTGCGACAGGTTCGCCTCGAGGATCGAGCCGCTCTTGCCCGCCGCGGACAGGGCCTTGAAACCCGCGACCGTCATCACCGCCACCGGGATCGACGTGCTGATGGTCAGCCCGGCCTTCAGGCCCAGGTAGGCGTTCGCCCAGCCGAAGAC
>CAZQHE010000056.1:10825-26011 GCA_964593155.1 uncultured bacterium | reverse complement strand
GTTCACCGCTGCTCGTGGTGAGCAGCCCCATTCGTTCGTTCACGCGGCGCCTGATCGAGGCGTCGTTCCCGATGGTCGGCGTGCTCGGATACACCGAGATCGCGCCGGGCTACCAGATCCGATCCCTGGGGACGGTGATCGCTCATGGCAATGCCAACGTCGACGCCCAACGGCAGCAGGCCGCAGCCGCGGCCAACGGCGCCTGATGTTCCGACGCGCGTCGTGCGCGCCGACGACCTGGCGCAGGCGCTCGCGCGCGTGCGTCTGAGCTTCGGACGGGACGCCCTCGTCCTGGGCACGCGCACGGTGACGATTCCCGATCCCGAGGCACTGCGTCCGCGCACGCAGGTCGAGGTGACCGTGGCCGATCCGGACGCCCTTCCTCGCGAGCGCACGGCCGAGGCCGCCGGTCCGACGACCGGCTGGGCGCGCGCATACGCCGAGGCCGAGAAGGTCGTCGAGGTCGGTGGCGAACACGCCTTCGAGCCGACCGTGACCGCGCCGAGCGACGACGACGTCTCCGCGCGTGTGGACCGACTGAACGAGATCGCCACCCGGGTCCGCAGTCTCGCGTCGCGCTTCGACGAGGAAGAGGCCGACGAGACCTCCGACTACCCCCTGGCCGACGCCCTGCGTGCGCAGGGGACGACCGAGGCGACCATTCGCCATCTGGCCGGGTCCTTCCGGCTGGCCGTCCGAGGAGGCGACCCCACGGTGACCGCGGCCCGCCGTCACCTGTCGCGCTTCGTCCGGGGCACGCGCGCCGTCGACGTCTCCCAGATCGCCGGCGAGCACTGGTTCCTGGGCCGCGCCGGGGCGGGCAAGACGACCATGCTGCTGTACCTGGCCGGTGCGTTGGTCCAGGCGGGGATCCGGGCAGGCGTGGTCGCGGTGTCACCGCCCCACGCCGGCGACGTCCAGCGCCTGCGCGGCGCCGAGCGCGCCCTGGGAGTGCCGGTGCACTTCGTCGACGACGAAGCCGGGCTGCGCCGGGCGCGGACCGAGCTGTCGGACCACGCGGTGCTGTTGGTCGACACTCCCTGCTTCATCGGGCAGGAATTGCCCGCTCTTCCGCCCGATCACGCCCAGCGCCACCTCGTGGTGCCCCTGGGAGAGGACCGCGAGCTGCTGCGGGGGCACCTCGACGCGACCCGCGGTTGGCAGGCGGATTGCCTGGCGTTGAGCCAGATGGATCTCTTTCCCCGTCCGGGCCGCCTGGTGGATCTGGCCGTCGAGGCCGGTCGCCCGATCAGTCTGCTGCAGGGACGTCAGGACGGTGGCCTGCGCGTGCGCGTCGCCCGGGGCGAGAACCTGATGAACGCGGTCCTGGGCGATCCCGCCGGGGTTCGGGCCTGATCGGAGTCTTGCAGGATGCAACAGTGGGCACAGATCGCAGGATCCTCCGCGGCACTGGCCGCCGTCCTGGTGGGCCTCGCACGGCACTGGGAGTTCTGGTCCGTCGTCGAGCGTGCCTTCGTGGCCTACCTGCTGGTCTTCGGAGTGGTCGGGATCCTGTTGTTGCTCGGCCGGGTCGCCCTGCGGTCCGAGCCGGCCCCGACCCGGGAAACGCAGAGGAAGGATCCGGAAGGATCACGGACCGATGGCACGGATGCTGCAGTTTGACGAGATCCGGTGAACGAGCGTGAACGCTCGGACCAGTAGCAGGAACGGGAAGCAGCGCATGGAGAGCACGACCACCACCGCGCCCGATCTCACGGCCCTGTGGAACAGTTTCCAGGAAGAGGGAGACGAGGACGCGCGCCGCATCCTCGTGGAGAAGCATGTGGGCCTGGTGCGCTACGTCGCCGGCCGCCTGGCGGTCGGGCTTCCCCACTACCTCGAGTTCCCGGATCTGTACGGCGCGGGCCTGGTCGGTCTGATCCAGGCGGTCGACAACTTCGACCGCGATCGAGGCATCAAGTTCGAGACCTACGCGATTCCCCGGATCCGTGGCGCGATCCTCGACGAGTTGCGTTCGCAGGACTGGTTCCCGCGCAGCCTCCGCCGGAAGGCCCGCCAGCTCGAGCACACCTTCGCGACGCTCGAGGCCAGACTCGGGCGCTCGGTGAGCGACGAGGAGGTCGCCCAGGAACTCGGCATGAGCCTGGACGAGTACGACCGCGTGCTCGGCCAGATCTCGGTCGCCACCCTCGTGTCGCTGGAGAGCGAACTGCACCCGGACGATCCGGGTGGTGGTCATCGCGTCGTGGACACGCTCGTCGACGAATCGGTGGTGCACCCGGACGAGGTCATCGCCCAGCGCGAGCTGCGCGATGTGATCGTCGGCGCGCTCGCGGAACTGACCGAGAAGGAACGGCTGGTCCTCACCCTGTACTACTACGAAGAGTTGACGCTGCGCGAGATCGGTGAAGTGCTCGACGTGACCGAGTCACGTGTCTGTCAGATCCACACCAAGGCGATCTTCCGTCTGAAGGGGAAGGTCGAGCGCAAGGTGAATTCGAAGTCGCTGTCGCGCCTCGGCGAAGAGGTGCGCGACGCGCTCAAGGAGAACGTGGGCGCCTGATCGTCGAGTGTCCGGCGTCCACCTCCGACGGAAGGGGTGGGTCATGGCTGGTGACAGTGTGAGCTTGCCGACGAACGTCGCGCACTCCGACACGGTCAGCCGGATCCAACAGGGCCAGGCCACCGACCAGCAGGCGGGCGAGAAGCTCGCGAAGAAGCTGGCCGAGCCCGGCGACGACGACGCGGCGCTGTTGAAGAACCTCAGCGAGACCGAGCGGGCTCGACTGCGGAAGCAGCGGCGCGAGGAACGACGGAAGCAGGAGCGCCAACGGAAGCGCGACGAGGCCCGGGACGGTCCGGACGACGACGCGCGCGGTGGGCGCATCGACGTGAAGGTCTGACCCGGAAACGCTCGTGGGGGAATCGTGACGGTCGAGACGCTGCAGCAGAGCCTGGCCATGTCGAGTCCGGTGGGCTTGCTGGCCGGCAGCGCCCTGGTCGCGCTCGGGGCCAGTTGTCTGCTGGCCGCCGTCCTGCTGTGGTGGCGTCGTCGCAGGGACCGTGCTCCCGGTCCGGAGCCGACCACGACGGTCCACGCGGTCGATCGCTACGATCACGAGGCCGTCACCCCGGAGCCGCCGGCCGAGCCGACGGGTCCCGACCTGGCCGAGATCGATCGTCGGCTCGAAGAGGTCGAGCAGCACCTCCTGCATCTGAGCAGTCGTGTCGATGCCGTTCTGCGGCAGAGGGCACACGCTGCGCCCCGCAAGATCGAACGCACGTCGTCGAAGCCCGAGCCGGCCCCGGTCCGCGTCCGCGCGGATGCGGCCACCCCCGAAGAGATCTCCCTGCGGGCCCTCGTGGGACGCAGCGCTTGAACACCGGCAACGAGGAAGTCGTCGTGGACCAGCAAGCTCTGAAGGACATCATCCTCAACGCGAAGGATCTGCCCGCGATGCCGCACGTCGCGAGCAAGGTCCTCGAGCTCGCCGGCAATCCCGAGACGACGGCCGCCACGCTCCAGAAGGTGATCGAGGACGACCAGGCCATGGCGGCGCGGATCCTCAAGATCGCCAACTCCGCGCTCTACGGTTGCAGCCGCAAGATCAAGACGCTCACCGAAGCCATCGTCATGCTCGGCTTCAACACGATCCGCAGCCTGGTGGTGACGAGCGCCGCGCGGAACATGTACCTGAAGGAAGGCAAGACGATGGGGCTCAAGGAGCGACTGCTCTGGGAGCACTCCATCGGCTGCGGCATCGCCAGCCGTCTGCTGGTCACGCCGCGGCAGCCGGCCTATGCCGAAGAAGCCTTCCTCGCCGGGCTGATGCACGACATCGGCAAGCTGGTGCTGAACCAGTACGCGGGCGACGTCTTCGACGAGATCGTCCAGGAGGTCTACAACGAGGGTCGCGACTTCGTGGAGGTCGAGCGCGAGCTTCTCGGCTTCGACCACACCGAGGTCGGGGCGATGCTCGTGACGAAGTGGAAGCTCTCGAACACCCTCGAGGACGCGATCCGTCTGCACCACGAGCCCGACAGCATCAACGCCTCGAACGAGGTGCTCTGCTACCTCGATCTGGCCAACAACATCTGCAAGCGCCAGGGCATCGGATTCGTCGAGCTGCCGGAGATGGAACTCGCCGATCTGCCCAGCGCGAAGGTGCTGGGACTGTCGGGGCCCGAGCTCGAGACCGTCTGTGTCCAGCTCGGTGAGACCCTCGAGTCGGAGATGGAGATCTTTGTCTGAGGTCGATCTGCAGTCGTCGCCCCCCGTGGCGAATCCGGAACTCGACGCGCTGCTGGCGAGCTTCCAGGACCTTCCGACCATTCCGGAGGTCCTCGCGCGCATCTGGCAGCTGGTGGACGATCCTCGCAGCAGTGCGCGCGACCTCGAGCAGGTGGTCAGCCTGGAACCGCCGCTGGCGGCCAAGGTGCTGCGCCTGGCCAACAGTCCCTACTACGGTGGACGGGGTCGGGTGAAGGACGTCCAGATGGCGATCACCGCGCTGGGCTTCGACACCTTGCGGAACCTCGCCGTGTGTCTCAGCGTCGCCAGCGGACTCGTTCAGCGCGAGGCCCGGCAGAACGTGATGGACCAGCGCGAACTCTGGCGTCACAGTGTCAGCTGCGCCGTCGTCGCGCGGCGCCTGGCGCGTGATCTCGACGTCTTCGATCGCGACGACGCCGAAGAGCTGTTCACCGCCGGCCTGTTGCACGACATCGGGATGTTCGTGGTGGCACTGGGACGCCCGCGGGCCTACGCCGAGGTGGTGCGCGTGGGGCTGGAGGAGGGCTACGACCAGACGCGCGCCGAGCGCGAGGTCCTGGGCTTCGACCACGCCGAGGTGGGATGCGCCTTCGCCCAGCGATGGCACTTCCCCTTCCGTCTGCAGGACCTCATCGCGAACCACCACAGCCCGGCGGTGGGTGATCGGGCGACCGCGAAGCACGTGTTGTCCCTGGCGAATGCGGTCGCGCACCGAGTGGTGCCCACCGCGATCCTGCCGGACTTCGAGGTGCGCGACGTCGATCGTCGCGACCTGTCGGCCCTGCATGTCGACGAGGACACGCTCGAGGAACTGCAGCCCGAATTCCAGCGTGACATCGACCGCGCCCAGGAATTCATGAATCTCGTGTGAGCCGACCGAGCGGAGAGAGGACCGATCATGTCGCAGCCGACACGCCCCGAGGGCGCCATCCGTGCGGTCATCGCCGACGACGAGGCCTTCATCCGTCAGGTCCTGCTGAAGATGCTCGAGCGTCTGGGCATCGACGTCGTCGGTGTGGCCGAGAACGGTCGCATGGCGCTCGAGATGTACCATCAGCACCGCCCGGACATCGTCATCCTCGACATCGCCATGCCCGAGATGGACGGCCTGGAGACCTTGCGCAAGCTGCTCGAGCGCGACCCCGAGGCGCGGGTGCTCATGTGCACCAGCTTCAGCAGCAAGCAGTACGTGGTGGAGGCGGTGAAGATCGGGGCCAAGGGCTACCTGAACAAGCCCTTCGACCTCGACAAGATCCGCGAGAAGATCAGCAAGATCGTCCAGGTAGATTCCGTCGGCTGAGGGACGTGGTTCGGGGCGACCCCGACTTGACACCGGGTCGGCGCCCGCCGACCATGCCGTCGCTCCACTGCTGATCTCCGGCCTCGCGGACCGGTTCGCGCCATGGAATCCGAACTCGTTCTCGTCCACACGCCCCGTGCGGCACTGGTGGGCACGCTCCTGCAGGGTCTGCGCGAGCGAGCGACGGTGGTCGCCTACGACGACGCTGCCGAGCTGGTCGCCGCGGCGCGGAAGACCGACGTGTGGCTGGTGGTGCTCGACCTCGGAGACGCGAGCCAGGTCCCGGAGGGTGTGATCCGCCGGCTGCGGAACGTGGGGGCCCACCCCGAGGTCATCGTCCGCCCTCCCGAATCCTTCGAGGGACGGATCGACCTGCCGGACGACGGCGTGCTCGAACCCCACGCCTCCGACGACCGCGTGCTCGAACAGTCGCGACGTCTGCTCGACCTGCAACGGGTGCGGCGGGCGAGCGGTATCGTCGGGAGCACGCCCCGGATCCGGGAGCTGCTCGCGGTGATCGCACAGGTGGCTCCGCTCGACGTCCCGGTGCTGATCCAGGGCGAGAGCGGGACGGGCAAGGAGATGGTCGCCCGCGCGCTGCACTCCCGGAGCCGGCGCCGCGACGCTCCCTTCGTTTCGATCAACGTGGGCAGCCTGGCCGAGACCCTGCTCGAATCCGAACTCTTCGGCCACGAGAAGGGAGCCTTCACCGGTGCGGTGGCGCGGCGTGCGGGCGTGTTCGAGCGCGCCAACGGAGGCACGCTCTTCCTCGACGAGCTCGGTGAGATGTCTCCGGGGATGCAGGTGAAGCTGCTCCGCGTGCTCGAGACGAGCGAGTTCCAGCGGGTGGGCGGCACCGAGACCCAGCGCACCGACGTGCGTATCGTGGCCGCCACCCACCGCGACCTCGAGGTCGAGATGGAGGCCGGGCGCTTCCGCAGCGACCTGTACTACCGGCTCAAGGTCGTGCGGGTGGAGATCCCGCCCCTGCGCGAGCGGCCCGACGACATCCTGGTCCTGGCCCAGCACTTCCTCGACGAGGCGAACGAACGCCACGGTCTCGACAAGCGTGGCTTCACCACCGGCACCATGAAGCGGCTCCGGTCCTACGCCTGGCCGGGCAACGTGCGCGAGCTGCGCAACGTGGTTTCGTCGATGGCGGTCATGGCCCGCGGAGAGTTCCTCGAGGAGGAGGACCTGCCGGCGGAATTCCACGACGGTGGAGGCGAGCGTCGCAACCTACCGATGACCGCCGAGGACGCGGCGTCGGCGAGCGGTGGCGACGGGATCTGGACGACCACGCTCCTGGCCCTGGTCTCCGACGTCCGGCGGATCGTCGACAAGCTCGACGAGATCTCCGACCGGCTCGATCGCCTGGAGTCCACCGGAACGCCGCCGGCCCGCGGAGGCGGCCAGCGGGTCCAGCCCTCCGGCTGGGACGACACGCCTCTCGACGCCGAGTACGTCCCCCTGACCCCGGAGCCGGGCACCGACATGGCCAGCGCCGAGCGGGCGCTGATCGAGGCCACGCTGCGCCAGTTCGACGGGAACCGGAGGCGGACCGCCGAGCAGCTGGGGATCGGCGAGCGCACGCTGTACCGCAAACTCAAACGCTACGGTCTGGGATGACCGCCCCGCGGCCGAGGCTGGCGTCACGGCGGGGCGGCGGGCTATACTGGCGGGGCGCGACGCGCATCGAACGCACGGCTGCCCCCCGTCACCCCTGCGGTCGCAATCGACCGATCGTTCCCCTGGACCCCCGGCTTCGACCCTGCCCATCGCGGGGATCGGTCCGTCATCCTACGTCGACCCGGAGGCTTCCGTGATTCGATTCGACAGCGTTCGACGGGGCACCATCGGTCTCGCCCTCCTGCTGCTGATCTCCACCGACGCCCACGCGGCGAAGTTCGCCGGCTCGTTCATGGCCGACGGCGGAGGAGCGCGCGCCCTGGGCATGGGCAGCGCGTTCGTCGCCGTGGCCGACGATGCCAGCGCCACCTTCTGGAATCCGGCCGGTCTGCTCGACGTGCCGGGCCGCCAGTTGCTGATCATGCACAGCGAGCGCTTCGGCGACCTGATCGATCGTGACTTCGGCAGCTACGTCCACCCGCTCGGCGGTGCCGAGGGGGCCGAGAGCGCCTTCGCCGTGAGTGTGATCCACCTGGCCCTCGACGACATCCCCTTCACCGAGGGCCTGGTCGACCAGCTCGACACCGACGGCGACGGCGTGCTCGGTGCGGGCGAGGCCGCGCAGATCCTCGACCCGATCTACTTCGATCAGATCCAGTACGAGACCGACCGCGAGCTCGCGCTCATGGTGTCCTACGCGCGGCGCTTCGACGACTGGCAGCTGGGCGGCAACGTCAAGCTCATCCGCCAGAGCGTGGGCGACTACAGCAGCTTCGGGATCGGCGTCGACCTCGGGGCCCTGCGCCGTGACTGGTGGCGCGGGCTCGACGTCGGGGTCAAGCTGCAGGATGCGACCTCGACCTATCTGAGCTGGGACACCGGCCGCAACGAGACCATCGCGCCGGTGCTCGTCCCCGGCGCGTCGTACGACTGGTCGTTCCCGGACTGGCGGCTCGACGTCGAGGCGGCGGGCGCCCTCGAGATCCACTTCGACGGTCGCGGCAACTCCGTCGATCAGTTCGGCTACCAGGAGTGGGGCGGCTTCTTCGAGGACGTCTCGAGCAATCTGTTCCTGGGACTCGAGACGAGCTTCAGCGACCGGGCGCACCTGCGCTTCGGCAGCCACGGCGGCTTCGAGTCGGAGGACCTGACCTTCGGGGCCGGCATCGAACTCGGACAGTTCCGTGTGGACTACGCCCGCGCCGGTGACGTGCTCGACATCGACCAGAACACCCACCGCGTGAGTCTGTCCGTCGACTTCTGATCCGCAGTGATCAGCGGTTCCGCGGACGCCACACCGACACGCGATCGCCCGGGTGCAGGATGGCCCGGGGATCGAGGTCGTTCCAGGTCAGCAGATCGGCCACGTCCACGCCGTACAGCCGACCGATCGCCGTGAGGGTCTCGCCGGCCCGCACGAGGTGCTCGGTCTTCTCGTGCGTGCTCGCGTCGATCGTCGCACCCGTGGTGCCCTCGAAGTCGTCGTCGACGTGCAGGACGAGGGTCTGCCCGACCCGGATGCGGCTTCCCCGCAGACCGTTGACCGCGCGGATCGACCGGATGCTCACGCCGTGGCGCTCGGAGATCGCGCTCAGCGTGTCGCCCGAACGCACGCGGTACTCGAGTTTCTTGCGGCCCTCGGGAGGATCGGCCGACACCGCGGCCGGGCTGGCGGGCGTGGCCGCGGCCACGCGCACGCCGCGCGGGTAGGGAATGGTCAGCACGCGTCCGGCGCGCACGCGGCGCGCATCGGTGATGCCGTTGAGGTCCATGATCGCCCGTGTCGAGGTTCGGTAGCGCCGGGCCAGGGCTCCGAGGGTCTCGCCGCGGGCCATGCGGTGCTTGCGCCAGGTGATGCGCTGGTCCTGCGGGATGTCGTTCACGGCCGCGAGCGTCGTCTCGCCGCGGCCTTCGGGCACGCGGATGGTGTAGGAGTCGAGGTTCGGGGGCGTGCACCCGGCGATGAGCTGCGGATTCAACCGCTCCAGTTCCCGCACGCCGAAGCCACCCGACCGGGCGATCTGGTCCAGGCTGAAGGTGTCGTCGAGTTCGATGGTGTCGTAGCGGAGGGTGTCGACCTCGACGGCTTCGAAGCCGTACTTCGCGGGGTCGGCCGCGATCCGTGCCGCCGCGATGAACTTGGGAACGTACTGGCGGGTCTCGCGCGGCAGGCGCAGCTCCCAGTAGTCGGGATCGCCCTGCAGGCCGATGGCGCGCTGGATCCGGTACTCGCCGGCGTTGTAGGCGGCCAGCGCGAGGGGCCAGTTGCCGAACATGCCATACATGAGCTTCAGGTGACGCGACGCGGCACGTGTCGACAGTTCGATGTCACGCCGTTGGTCGATCCACTCGTCGACCTGCAGGCCGCGGATCTTCGCGGTGCCCCGCATGAACTGCCACCAGCCGACGGCCGCGGCGCGACTGTAGGCGCGCGCGCTCAGGCCGCTCTCGATCATCGCCAGCGACAGGAGCTCCTTCGGCAGCTCTTCCTCCTCGAGGATCTCCTCGATGATCCAGCCCACCCGGGCCCTGCGCTCGAGCCAGGTCTCGTAGTTCGTGCGGCCGCGGCCGGTGAAGTAGTCCATCCAGAAGTCCACGCGCGGGTGCTGCACCATGAGCAGCTCGCGCTCGAAGGTCGAGCGCTCGACCTCGGGGATCAGGAATCCGGGGATCTCGTAGGCGGTGCGCAGGCTGTCGTAGACGTCGTCGAGGGTCTGGCCCACGGGGGCGTAGCTCTCGGCGAAGAACCGTTCCTCGGCGAGGATCTGGACGAAGTTGTCGAGCTTGCGGTCGAGCGAGGCGAGGTAGATCACGGCCATCGAGTCGGGCTGATCCGATTGCACGCTTTCCAGACGTTCCCGGAGCACGTAGAAGTATTCCTCGGCGAGGTCGAACTCGCCGCGCGCGTAGTGCGTGCCGCCGGATACCCACAGCTCCTCGAGCTCGGCCAGGGCCGGGTGGGAGCGCAGGATCTTGGCGAGCAGTGTCTCGTCGACCGGGGGCTCGGGTTCGGATTCGGGCTCGGCCACGGCGACGGTGTCGACGGGCTCGAGCGCGACGGCGTCGGCGAGGGGGTCGTCCTCGGGCGGTGGGGTCGCGGGCCCGCTCGACGAGCAGGCGGCCAGACCCGACAGGAGTCCGACCAGTACGGGGGCGAGAATCCGTCCACGTCGACGGCACACGGCACCTGTACTCAACGTCTCTGACCTCCGGTTCGACGGTGTCCGGTGCGGGAATCGGCAGACATTACCCTGTGGGCCCCGTCTCGTCTCGCGCGATGTGCTAGAATCGAGCCCGAATCACGATTGCAGCGGAAATCCCGCCCGTCCGCCGCCCGGAACGGCGCCGCACCATGAAGCTCAAGCGTCAGAGCGTGGATCTCCGGCGATTCCTGGGGACCGAGATTCCCCAGTCCCGGCTCAGCCCCGACCTCCGTCAGCGGGTGCGGCACGCCCTTGCGTCCAGCGGCGACCTGAGCGGCCTGACCGCCGAGGTCGCCCGGGAACTCCTCGCCCGGCACGTCTTCGAACGGGCGGGGGTGATTCGGCACGGCAGCGAGACGGTTCCCGTCTACTCCCTGCCCGGTTCCCCCCGTGTGTACGATCTCCGGGCCCTCATGGGAAGCCCCCGGGACGCGGTGTCCGAGGGGCCTTCGGCCACGGCGATGGAGGAGTCCGAGCCGCCGGCCCCGGGCCCGGGCCCCGAGCAGCCCCCCGCCGAGCCCGTACGCCTCGGGGCGATCGACGCGATCCGTCGCACCCTCGAACGCGACTGGGTGAGCTTCGGGCTCGAGTCGAGCCTCGAGGGGCTGCTCGATCTGCTGTCGGGCAACCTCGACGGCGTGGAACTGCGCGTGGTGCTGTGGAGCGACCGCCTGGGTGTACCCCAGGGGCAGGGTCGGGGGTGGCGGGTTCTCGACGACGGACGCGCGCTCGACGAGGCCTTCCGGCGTTCGCTCGAGGCTGCCGACACAGAGGCGGTGACCTTCGAAGGGCGGCAGTGGCTGCCCCTGCGGGTGAACGGAGACGTGGTGGGGGCCGTCGGGTCGTCGCGTCCTCTCTCGATCGAGACCCGGGCGATGGTCGCGCGGACGCTCGAGGCCCTGCTCATGGCCCACCGCCGCAGCCAGCAGCGCGTGTACAGCGATCCGCTCACGGGTCTGCACAACCGACGCTTCTTCGAGAACCAGCTCGGTCTCGAGCTCGAGCGCTCGCTGCGCACCGGCCAGCCGCTCGCCCTGCTCTTCGTCGATCTCGACCACTTCAAGCGGGTCAACGACGAGCGCGGCCACGAGGTCGGCGACCTCGTCCTGCAGCACGCCGCCCGGCTCATGCTGCAGCACCTGCGGCGGATCGATCAGGTCTTCCGCTGGGGCGGCGAGGAGTTCGCGCTCCTGCTCCCGGGCACCGGGCGTGACGACGCCCTGCACACGGCCGATCGCCTGCGGGGTGTGATCGAGCGCACCCCGCTGATCCTTCCCGGCGATGGTCGCGTTCCGCTCACCGTGAGCATCGGGGTCGCGCTCGCTCCCGAGCACGCGCAGGGCGGCGAGCGGGCCCTCCTGCGTCACGCCGACCAGGCCCTGTACCGCGCCAAGGAGTCCGGCCGCAACCGCGTCTGCCTGTACGGAAACGGTGATGCCGAGCGCAGCGCCGCCGGCTGAGCCCCGAACGCCTCCCTTCGCCCTCGCCTCCCGGTGAGGAAGTCGCGGCATGAGTCCGCCGTGGCGTGTCCTGCTCGCCGCGCTGCTGACCTTCGCCCTGGCCGGGCCCGACCTCTCGACCGCCGAACGCGTGATCGCCGCGGGGGTGCTCGGCCTCGGCGTGGTCTGGGCCCGGCCGCGGGCCGCGCTCTTCGTGGTCGCCGTGGGCCTGGGGCTGCTCGGCGCACTCCGACTGCACGACCGCGTCGATCGCGCCGAGGTCTGGGCCGGAACCGAGACCGCATGCCTGGTCCACTTCGTGGAACGGATCGACCGTGGATACTGGCGGGCCGAGCTCGCGCACCCGTCGGCCGGGCGGGTGGTAGCGCGCGTCAGCCGCGTGCCCGACGAGGTGACCCCCGGCGAGGTCCGGCGGGCCCGCGTGCGCGTGGCGCCGCTGCCGCACACCCGCAATCCCGACGACCGGCGCGCGCTGCGGGGACGCCTGGGTTCGGGAGTCCTCCTCCGCGCCCGTCTCGTGGACGGTGGACCCGTCGTGCGGCCCGGCACGGGGGACGGTCTGCGCGCCCGGGTTCGTGCTGCGGCAGCCGCGCGCTGGGAGGAGACACTGGGCGATGGCGCGGCGCTGTGGCGCGCGCTCCTGCTGGCCGATCGGCGAGCCCTGCGCCGCGAGGCGGTCGACCGTGTGCAGAGGCTCGGGTTCGCGCACCTGCTGGCGCTGAGCGGTCTGCACGTCGGCGTGGTGCTGGGCATCGTCGTCCTGCCGCTTCGCGGGTTCGGCCGCCGCGGAATGCTGACCGCCCTGCCGGTCCTGGCCCTGTGGGTCGTCGTGGCCGGCGCCGGTCCGTCGATGGTGCGGGCGGCCCTGATGGTCGGCCTCGTCATGGTCGGTGGCGTCCTGCGCGAGCGCGCGAAGGTCGACGACGCCCTGGCCGTGGTGGGGCTACTGGAACTCGCGCTGCGCCCGCACGTGGTCTGCGGCGTGGGCTGGTGGCTGAGCTACGCCGCCACGCTGGCGATCCTGCGCGCCCTGCCACTGTTGAAGGGCCGTCACCCGATCGTGGCCGGACTCGGCGTTTCGATCTTCGCCCAGCTCGGAACTCTTCCCTGGATCCTCGACACCTTCGGGCGCCTGCCGTTGTTCGCGCCGGTGCTGCTGCTGGCCGTGGGGCCGCTGTTCACCGCGGTCCTCGCCGTGGGGGGTGCGTGTGCCGTACTTGCCCTGCTGCCGCTGCCGGGCGTGGCGGCGCTCGCGGCCGCCTGGGCCCACGCCTTCGGATGGGTGCTCGCGCGGTCGGAGGTCACCGGTGACTGGGCGCTCGGGTACCCGGGATTCGGCGACCTCCCGTGGGCGATGGCCCTGTGCCTGGTCGGATGGTGGTTGCTCCCGCACCGATGGCTCCGGGTGCGCCGCGACGTTCCCGTGGGCCTGGTGCTCGTCGTGGCGGTCCACGTGGTGGGCTCGGGGCGTGCCGACCACCGGTGGATCACCTTCGACGTCGGCCAGGGCGACGCGCACGTCTACACCTGCCACGACCGCGTGGTGGTCGTCGACACCGGACCGAAGGGTTGGGGATGGCATCCGATCGATCGTTCCGTGCTGGCGTGGCTCGAGCGACGAGGGATCGACGGTGTGACCGTGGTGCTCACGCACTCCCACCAGGATCACGTGGCCGGCACCCGCCGACTGTTCCGCTCGGCCCGGGTCGACACGCTGGTGATGGCGGCGGCGGATCGGGGGAAGGGGTGGGCCGACCGCTTCGTCGCCCTCTCCGACTCGTCGGACGTCGCGGTCCGGTGGTCGGCCGCGGGTGAGGTGCTGTGGGAGCGCTCCTGTTGCGAGGCCCGCGTGCTCTGGCCCCCGGCGAGCCTCGAAGACGCCGGGGCCAACGATCGCAGCCTGGTCCTGCGCATCGGTCCCCGCTCGGCCCCGGTGCTGGCCACCGGAGATCTGGAGCGGAACGGCGAGTCGGGTGTCGTCGCGGCGCTGGAACGCCAGACGCCCTCCGACACGTGGATCCTGAAGGTCGCCCACCACGGTGGGGACACCGGCACCGATCGGGTGCTCCTCGATCGGCTCCGGCCGCGGTGGAGCCTGGTCTCGTGCGGGTACGCCAACAAGCACGGACATCCGCACCCGGACTTGATCCAACGGCTCGTCGCGGCGGGGTCCAGCGTCCTGCGCACCGACCGCAGCGGGGCGGTCGTGGTCCGTTGGGAACGCGGCACACCGCGGGTCCACGCGGTGGGTGGGGGTCCTTGACGGTCCCCGACCGGCGGCCTATCGTCCGCCTTCGCCGTCGGAGGAGGAGATCGCCGTGTCCCGCTTTCCTGCGCTGGTCTCGACCACGGAACTCGGGCTCGAGCCGGGGTTCCGGGGCAAGGTCCGTGAACTCTTCGAACTCGACGACCACCTGTTGATCGTCACCACCGATCGCATCAGCGCGTTCGACGTGGTCATGGACCAGCCCGTTCCCGGGCGCGGGGCGCTGCTCACGCAGATGACCCTGGCGTGGTACGACGTCCTCGGCGACGACCTGCACCACCATCTGGTCCACGCCGACGCGACGTCGTTGCCCGCACCCTTCGACGCCCATGCCGATCGCCTCGAGGGCCGGGTGATGTTCGTGCGCCGCGCCGAGCGCTACGACATCGAAGCGGTCGTCCGCGGCTATCTCGCCGGAAGCGGGTTCGCCGACTACACGCGCACCGGGCGCGTGTGCGGCCACGAACTGCCGCCGGGTCTGGTCCGCTGCGAGCGTCTGCCGCAGCCGATCTTCACACCGGCGACCAAGGCCGAGGAAGGCCACGACGAGAACATCAGCGAGGAGCGCGCCGCCGAGATCGTCGGTCGCGACGCCCTGCGGGCGATCCGCCGGAAGAGCCTGTCGATCTACGAGACCGCGCGCACCTACGCCGCGGCCCGGGGCATCATCATCGCCGACACCAAATTCGAGTTCGGAACGATCGACGGCCAGCTCACCCTGATCGACGAACTGCTCACGCCCGACAGCAGTCGCTACTGGGACGCCGAGCAGTACGAAGCCGGACGCGAGCAGGACAGCATGGACAAGCAGATCCTGCGCAACCATCTGCTGACCCTCGACTGGGATCGCACGCCGCCGCCGCCGCGACTCGATCCGTCGATCCTCGAGCGCGTGGCCGAGGGTTACGCGCGGATCTTCCGGCGGCTCTTCCCCGAACGCGCCGAGGAGCTCGGACTGTGAGCGAACGGAAACGACGCGCGATCCTGAGCGTGACCGACAAGTCCGGCCTGGTGGACTTCGGCCGCGCGTTGCAGCAACGGAACTTCGAACTGCTGGCCAGCGGCGGCACCGCGCGCGCCTTGCGCGACGCCGG
>CAZQHE010000056.1:4784-10725 GCA_964593155.1 uncultured bacterium | reverse complement strand
GGAACTTCGAACTGCTGGCCAGCGGCGGCACCGCGCGCGCCTTGCGCGACGCCGGCGTCGACGTCGTCGAGATCGCCGACGTCACCGGGCAACCGGAGATCCTGGGGGGTCGCGTGAAGACCCTGCACCCGGCCATCCACGCGGGCATCCTCGCGCCGCGGGTGGAAGACCTGGAGGGCACCGGCTTCGAACCCGTCGACCTGGTGGTGGTGAACCTCTACGACTTCGAAGGCGCCATGGAGCGCACCACCGACGATGCCGAGCGCGTCGAGAACATCGACATCGGCGGACCGGGTCTGCTGCGGGCGGCGGCGAAGAACTACGGGCGGGTGACGGTCCTCTGCGAGCCGTCGCAGTACGACGACTACCTGCGCGCCTTCGATGCCGGCGACGGCGAACCCGACGCCGACTTCCGCCGCGCGTGTGCAGGCCGCGTGTTCACCACGACCGCGCGCTACGACGGACTCGTCGCGCGCGGTCTGTTCGACGACGCCCACACCCTGCGCTACGGCGAGAACCCGCATCAGGCCGCCACCTGGCGCATCGACGGTGGCGGCGGGCTCGAGCAACTCGGCCTGCGTCTGAACGGGGGCAAGGCACTCAGCTACAACAACATCCTCGACGTGGTCGGCGCGACGAAGCTGTCGCTCGACCTGCCCGACGACGCCTGCGCGATCATCAAGCACACCAATCCCTGCGGCGTGGGCCGCGGGGACTCGGTGGTCGAGTCGATCGAGAACGGTCTGCGCTGCGATCCGGTTTCGGCCTTCGGCGGGATCTTCGCGTTCGGACGAACGGTCGACGAGGAGGCCGCGGAACTGCTCGCCGGTCGTTTCCTCGAGGTGGTGCTCGCCCCCGACTACACGGAGGGGGCGCGGACGATCCTCGCCGGGAAGAAGAACCTGCGCTGGCTCGACGTCGACCGCGAGCGCTTCGACACGGCCACCCGCGGCAACGAGCGCCGATGGGGGCGGCTCGTGCTCGCCCAGGACGAGGACGAGGGTTTCCCGGAACTCGAGGCGTGGAAGCTCGCCGCCGGACCGAAGCCCGACGCCGATCAGTTCGCGGCCGGCGAACTCGCGTGGCGCGTGTCGAAGCACGTCAAGAGCAACGCGATCGTCCTGGCCGGACCGCGGGGAACGCTGGGCATCGGGGCCGGTCAGATGAGCCGTGTCGACAGCAGCCGGATCGCCATAGAGAAGGCCCGCCTGGCCGAACTCGATCTCGAGGGGTGCGCCGCGGCGAGTGACGGATTCTTCCCCTTCCCCGACGGTGTCGAGACACTGGCCGCGGCCGGGGTTCGTTGCATCCTGCAGCCGGGCGGTTCGATCCGCGACGACGAGGTCGCGGCAGCAGCCGAGAAGCTGGGCGTGTCGCTGTTGCTCACGGGCACACGACACTTCCGCCACTGATCCGCCGGAGCGCACGGGAGCGCGGAGTGATCCACCGACCGACGATCGTCGTCCTCGACCACGGCTCGCCCTACAGCCAGCTGGTGACGCGGCGTCTCCGCGAACTCGGCGTGTTCAGCCGGTTGCTCCCGGCCGGGCGGGCGGAAGAACTGCACGACGACCCGGACCTCGCGGGCGTGATCGTCAGCGGGGCCGACTCCGCGTCGCAGGCGGTGACCTCGTTCGACCCGGCGGTCCTCGAGATCGGACGCCCCGTGCTCGCCATCGGTCACGGCCTCGGCCTGATGTGCCGCGAACTGGGTGCGGTGTTCGACGAAGCACCGCTCGGTGAGCACGCCATGGGCACGATCGTCGTCGAGACCGAGAGCCCGCTGCTGCGGGGTACGCCGCGCCAACAACAGGTGTGGATGAGCCAGGGCCATCACGTGGTCGGGGTTCCGGCCGGCTTCGACGTGCTCGCGCGTGTGGAGGGCAGCCGTTCGGTGGCCATGGTCGCGCACGAGGAACGCCGCGTGTACGGCGTCCAGTTCCACCCCGAGGTCGGCCAGTCGGAGTTCGGCATGCAGATGCTCGAGAACTTCGTGCGCCAGATCTGCGGCGTGGGCGAGGCCTGGGACCGCCGCCGCTTCGTCGAGGAACAGTCCGATGCGCTCGCGCGGCGGACGGCCGGACGCCGCGTGTTGTGTCCGGTGAGTGGCGGAGCCGACAGCATGGTCGCCGCCCGGCTGGTCGAACGCGCGATCGGCGACGGCATGACGGCGATCTTCGTCAACACCGGTCTGATGCGTCGCCACGAACCGGAGACCGTGGCCCACCGGATGGAACGGTTGCTCCGTGGCAACCTCGTCACCGTCGACGCCACCGAGATCTTCCTCGATCGCCTCGCCGACGTCGACGACGCCGAGCACAAGCGACGCGTGATCGAGGAGACCTTCGTCGACGTCCTGGGAAACGCGGCCGTCGAGGAGGGGCCCTTCGACTTCCTGGTGCAGGGCACGCTCTACTCCGATCGGATCGAAGGCGACGGCACCGTGCGCGAGCACGGCTACACCGACCTGCCGCGCGCGATCCGCGGCCTGCCCGAGCGGCTCGGAATCGAAGTCGTCGAGCCCCTCGCCGACCTGTTCCGCGAGGACGTGCGCGCCGTCGGACGGGAGCTCGGGATTCCCACCGACCTTCTGAACCGCCATCCCTTCCCACGATCGGGCCTGGCGATCCGCGTTCTCGGTGCGGTCGATGCCGAGTCGCTGGAGCGCGCGCGGGCGGCGGACCACGTCTTCCTCGAGGAACTGCGCAACGCCGATCTCTACGACCGGATCTACCAGGCGGGCTGCATCCTGCTGCCGGTCGACGTGGCGGGTCTCGTGGGCGAGGCGCGGACCTACGCCCGTCCGGTGGTGCTGCGGGCGGTGACGAGCGCCGACTCGACCTCGGCCGACTGGGCACGGATCCCCGACGACGTGCTGGCGCGGATCAGCGATCGCATCCTGCGTGAGGTGGACGGGATCAACCGCGTCGTGTACGACATCAGCCGGAAGCCACCGGCCACCATCGAGTGGGAGTAGGGGCTTTCGTCCGGGCGGTCGTCGTCGCAACTTGATCGCCCCGCGACCCCCTTCCACGACGGACACCATGATGGCAGTGAATCCCCGTCCGCGATTCCGAGCTCGCCGCGTTCCGGTGCGAGCGCTCGTGTTCGTGCTCGCGGTGCTCGTCGGCGGCCCGGCGGGCGCGACGACCCTCGATCCGACGCACCCCGTGTGGGACGGGCCGCACGCCCGCGCCTGGCTGGGTGCCGTCGAGGAACTCCGCGACGACCACGTCGGCCGTCCCTCGCCGCGGCGTCCGGGCCTGGCCCGCAGTGCGGCGGTGGGGCAACGCATCCTGGTGATCCCGGTGTTGCCGGCGGACGCCGGGGCTCCACCCGTGAGCCGCGACGAACTCGAACGCGCCTGGTTCGGCCCGGGCGAGGGCAGCGTGCGCGGCTACTGGAGCCACGTGAGCGGGGGACGCTTCGCGCCCACCGGTCGGGTGCTGCCGTGGCTGCGTCTGCCGGGCACCCTGCAGAGCGACTACCCGAACGTGATCGACGGCCGGCCGGTCCCGAACGTCGCGGCCGGACCGCGGAACATGGCCGCCGATGCCCTGGACGCCGCGGCTGCGGTCGTGGGCGATCTGCGGGTGTTCGACGACGACGGGGCCGACGGCGTTCCCGGCAGCGGCGACGACGACGGCGTGCTCGACCTCGTCGTGGTCCTGCACCCCGAACCCGGTTGGGAGTCCGAACCGACCGGTGCCGGGCGGGCGATCGTCTCGTTGCAGTCGAGGCTCGACCGCCGGCCGGTGGCGGGGACGGATCTGACGGCCGATGCCTTCGTCGTCACCTCGGCGCGCGGCCCCTTCGGGGTATGGGTGCACGAGTTCGGTCACCTGCTCGGGCTCGAAGACCTCTACGACCACGCGCGCGACGTCGACTCCGACACCGGGGGTGCCGACTCGCGTCTCGGCGGCCTGGGCCGCTGGTCGCTGATGGCGAGCGGTACGTGGGGCGGAGAGGGTGCGACCCCGTCCGGCCTGGACGCGTGGAGCCGCATTCGCCTCGGCTGGGACGAGACCACGGTCACCGAGGGCGACCTCGACGCCGACCTGTTGCCGGTCGACGCGTCGGGAGGACGCAGTCTGGAGATCCGTCCGACCGGCGACTGGGGGTTCGAGCGCTTCGTGCTCGAGAACCGACGTCGTCGACCCGACGCGGTGGTCGACGCCGACCTCCCGGGGTCGGGCGTCCTGGTCCTGCGTGTCGACGGACGACAGGGTGACCTGGGTCTGGTGTCCGACTACCTCGAACTGCTGCAGGCCGACGGCCGCGACGACCTGGGTAACGGCGACGACGACGGCGACGCCGGCGATCCCTTCGACGGCACCGTCGGGGCCGATCGCCTCGACGGCACCACGAACCCGTCGATCACCTCCTTCGATCCCGATCCCTCGCGGCCGTCGCCGGTGATCGAGATCGACCCCGTCGACGCCGACGGTGCGCACCGGGTGCGGGTGGGCATCGTGGACGGTCCGTGGCTGCAGTTGCGCAGCGCGGCCTTCCCGCAGCCGCAGGAACCACCCAGGACCTTCATCGGACTGGAGCGTTCGGCGGCGTGGCGGCTGGAGTTCGACGACGTCGGTTCCGAGCCGGTGAACAGCGCCTCGATCGACCTCGGGATCCTGCCCGGCGGGCGCAACGGAACGGTGGAACCCTCGGCGGACATCCCGCTGCAGCGGGAGGGTGCGGTGTGGACGCCCACCGAGACGATCACGGTGACCGAGGAGGACGGTCTCTCCGGCGAAGGCGCGCTCGACGTACGCATCACCCTTCGTGTCGACGACCGCCCGCCGCGCACGCTCGAATTCGGAATCCCGGTCCAACTCGGTCCCGGACTGCCGAACGACCTCGGACTCGACACCTTCCTGCCGCGCGTGCTCGCGGCCACCGACGACACCACCCGCTTCGAACGACTCGGCATCGCCGAACTGCCGCGGACCACGAGCGCGGGATGGGGTCTGCGCACCGAAGGCGAGGTCGCCTACGCCGACGGTGTGGAGGTGGCGGTCGAGAGCGCGTGGACGGCCTTCGACGAACGCCGCGAGCTCGAGTTCTGGTCGCGCCAGGACGTCGAACGCGATCTGCCGGGCATGGCGTGGGACGCCGGCATCGTCGAGGTCTTCGTGCCCGATCGCGGTTGGCGGGTTCTGGAGCCGCGGGGCCGCGGCCTGGTGCACGTGTGGCGCGCGAGCGCCGCGGCCGTGCGCGCCGAACCGGGCTTCGGGGGCCAGGCGTGGACCTGGGAGCCGGCGCGGGTCACGCTGCCCGAGGCGGAGCTGCCCCTGCGGGTGCGATTCCGCTTCGGATCGGACGGGATCGGCAACGCCCGGGGGTGGCAGATCGCGGGCGCGGGCACGCTCTCGCCGTTGCCTCGGGCGACCCTCACGGTGCGTCCGCGCGCGGGTGGCGGGCTGGAGGTGCGCACCGAGTTCGCGGGCGACGTCGCCGCGATCGACCAGGTGCGGTACAGGTACCGCGAACCCGGAGCCGACACCTGGCTCGCGGCCTCGCCGCTCTTCTCGGTGCGATCGGACGCCACGACGGTGAACCGGATCGAGGTTCCGGCCGCGGTCGACGTCTTCGAGGTCGGGCTGTTCTCCGAGATCGCCGGCGACGCTCCCGGAGGCACCACGCCGCCGCTGCTGCTGGGCCGCACCGGCTTTCGCCGCAGTCCGGGAGTGGCCCTGCCACGGCTGCTGACCAATCCGGCCACCGGGCGACTCGTGCTCGAGGCTCCGGTCCGCGACGAGGACGTCGTGCTCCGGGTGATCGACGTGCGGGGGCGCGAGGTCACGCGCATCACCATCCCGGCCGGATCCGATCGGCTGGAGTGGGACGGCCGCGGGCCGGACGGCGCGAGGCTCGGCTGCATGAGCGCCGCGATCGGGGCGATCACCAGCTCGGTGTACGTGCACAAGCAGGTGAAGATCTC
>CAZQHE010000056.1:0-4774 GCA_964593155.1 uncultured bacterium | reverse complement strand
GCCGCGGACCGGACGGCGCGAGGCTCGGCTCCGGAGTCTATTTCCTGGTCCTGACCGGAGAACCCGGTCGGGCCCTCTCCTTCGTCTGGTTGAACTGACCCCGTACGGACGGACGCCATGAGACGGACCTCGGCGCACATCCCCGCAATCCGTTCCCTGTTCCTGGGCATCGCCCTCTGTCTGATCGCGGGTGCTGCGCAGGCGTCGGAGTGGCGAGCGCTGATCTCGCTCCCGGAGGACGGGGTGGATCTGCGGCCGCTCGATCGGTTCGTGATCGGGTGGCAGTTGCACGATCGCGAGACCCTGGCGGCGAGCCTCGAGGACCCGGGCTGGTCGTCGCATCTCCGGGCCTGGGGCCGGGCCCGTCTCGCCCGGCGACGGGGCGATCCGGAAGGCGCGGCCCGTGCCTACGCCACCGCCCGATCGGCCTGGCCGGCCACGCGCGAGGAGCCGGCACTGGTCCAGGCCCTGTTCGATCGCGAGCGTCTGCAACTCGCGCTCGAACAGGGCGACGTCGACGAGGCCGAGGCGATCCGTTCCGAGCCGCTGCGTCCGCACGACGACGCGGTATGGGACGCGCTCGGGGCCTGGACCCGATGGATCGGCGGCGACACCGAGGGTGCCGTCGAGGCCTTCGCGGACGCCTGGGCCCGCGCCGACGATCTGGAGCGCCGCCAGCCCGTCTTCCTGCGCCGGGCCCTGGTCCTGCTCGACGCCGGTCGTTCCGACGACGCCGGGCGTGCGTGGGCCGCCGCGGTCGACCGGATCCGCCGCCCCGAGCGGCATCGTGTCGCGCTGCGCCTGTGGGACGAGACGCCCGGCCTGGCCACGACGATCCGTCGCGCCGAAGACCGCCGCGAGGTGCTGGAGTGGCTGGTCCGCTCCTTCCGCCGCGACGAGGCCCTGGAACTGGCCCGCGTGGGCATCGAGACCGAGGTCGAGGCCACCGAGCGTGCGTGGTTGTTCGTGTTCGTGGCCGAGCAGTACTACCGCCTTCGTCGGCACGACGAGCTGGCTTCGTGGCTCGACCGTGACTGGCCACGGCGTCTGGACGACGAGCAGCGCGCCGAACTCGAGGCCTATCCCCTGGGAGTGCGCCGCCGGTCCGGCCACTCGGTCGGACTGGCCGCGGGCTTCGACGCCGTGGCGTTGCGCTACCCCGACACCGACCGCGCGGTCGAGGCGCTGTGGGAGAGCGCGTGGATGTGGGAACTCAGCGGCGAAGCCGAGACCGCCATCGCGCGCTACGAGGAGATCCATCGCCGTCGCCCCGACGGTCCCTACGGCAGTGCCGCGGCGCTCCGCGCTCTCTGGCTGCGGACGCAGGAGCGGGACGCGGTGGGCGCGCGTCGCCTGTTCGGGCGGGTCCGTGAGGACCTCGAGGACGGCCTGGACGCAGCCGCCGCACTGCGGTTGGCGGCCGCCGCCGATGCGGAGCGGGCGACGACCCTTCGCGAGGACCTCGAACGCGACCATCCGTTCAGTCCGCTGTGGCGCGATCCCGGACCCGCGCGCGACGTCGACGGTGATCTCGATCCCCATGCGTCCGCTCGGGCCCTGCACGCGCGGCAAAGCCAGGCCTTCGACCGTCTGGCGCGGTACGTCGGACTCGCAGCGACCACGTCGGCCGAACTCGCCGTGATCGAGCGGATCGCCGAGCTCGGGCTGATGGTCGAGGCCGAGACCCGGCTGGCCGCGTGGGCACGGGAACGGCGCGGGGACACCGCGGCCGTGGCCGAAGCCGTGCGCCTCGCCTGGCGGTGGGGGCTCCCCGAGGTCCAGGGCCGGTACGGCTGGATCCTCGAGCGCCGTCTCCGCGACGACGGGCCCGAGCTCGCGCGGGCGGCCATCGTCGCGGCCATGCCGACGCCCTACGCGGTGGACGTCCTGCGCCGGGCGGCCGAGGCCGGTGTCGATCCGGCCCTGGTCTGGGGGCTGGTGCGCCGCGAGAGCTTCTACGACGCCGACGTGGTCTCGATCGCCGGGGCGCACGGGCTGATGCAGCTCATCGAGTCGACGGCCCGGAACACCGCCGAGCAGGTCGGCATCGCTCCGCCCGAGCCCGAGGACCTCCTCACGCCGTCGACCAATCTGCAGCTCGGGATCGCCCACCTCGACCATCTGCTCGACCGCTCCGAGGGTGACCGCGTCCGCGCTCTCGCCGCCTACAACGCGGGTGACGGGAACGGGCGGCGCTGGCAGGAGCGGCGGGTCCCGGGCTACGACGAGACGCTCGGGATCCTGGTGATCAGCTACTCCGAGACCCGCGATTACGTCTACCACGTCATGCGGCACTGGCTGCGCTACGCAGA
Organism: uncultured bacterium; assembly: GCA_964593155.1. Lineage (GTDB taxonomy): Bacteria > Krumholzibacteriota > Krumholzibacteriia > JAJRXK01 > JAJRXK01 > JAJRXK01. Next base: position 2,462 of record CAZQHE010000056.1, on the reverse strand, counting down.
CGTGTACGCCGAGGCCCTGGGCGGACGCTCCTGACGGGCTGGCGAGGACCTTGCTTCCCGATCGTTCCGTGCTCCCGAACGTTTCCGTTCGCGATGCCGGGACGACCCGAGCAAGCGGGGTGATCACCGTGTTCCTGCGGCGGCTCTTCGGACTGATTCCGTCCGATCCCTTCACCGAAGGACTCCAGGAGATGCAGCGCGGCGATCTGCGCGGTGCGGTGGAGCGGTTCGAGCCCCTCCTCGACGATCCGGAGGAAGGGATCCGGAAGATGGCCCGTCTGTACACCTGCGAGGCGCTGCTTCAGCTCGGCGACCGGACGGTGGACGACGATCCCGTGGCCGCCCTCGACCTCTACGAGAGCGCATCGTCGCTGCAGCCGGGCTTCGCCGACATCCACCACCGGATCGGCCGGATCCGGCTCGCGCACGACGATCCCCGGGCGGCGCTCGAGGCCTTCGACCGGGCCCTCGAGATCAATCCGCGCTTCTTCGGGGCCCGGCTCGACGCCCTCCAGGCACGGGCCGATCTCGGCGATGCCGACCTCGAACCGGCGATCGAGGCACTGCAGTCCTACGCGCCGCCACTCTTCGCCGATGCGATCGTCGAGGCTCGGCGCGAGCACCTGGGGGGCGATCCCGACGCGGCGTTGGCCAGAATCCTGGCACTGCGTGACCACAGCCCGGACTCGCGCGACCGCGCGAAGGAACGGGCCGTCGCGGCCCTGCAGGACGGCGCGCCGGCGCGGGCGGTGGAACTGCTCGGGAGCATGCTCGCCGAGGGACGTCGCTTCCCGGACCTGCTCCACCTCCTGGGTCTCGCCGAGGGGGCCCTCGATCACCACGAGGACGCCGAGCGGGCCTTCCGCGAGGCGATCGACATCCACCCGGGCTACACGAAGGCGCGGATGAACCTCGCCCTGACGCTCATGGAGCTGGACCGCTTCGACGAGGCGGAGACGGAACTCCACGCCGTCCTGGCGTGCGATCCGAGCCACCCGTTGGCCCTCGGTGCACTGGAAGAGATCCGAACGCGGGTCGGGGAGAACTGAGACCCATGGTCCTGGAACACTACGAGGTGCTCGGCGTGACGCCCACGGCGAGCACGGCGGAGATCCGGTCGGCCTACTTCCGACTGGCCAAGCAACTCCACCCCGATCGTCAGGCCCGCACCGACCCCGTGGCGACCGAACGGTTCCTGGCCGTCCAGAACGCCTACGAGACCCTCCGGGATCCTGCCCGGCGCGAGGAGTACGACCGCCAGCTGGAGCGCGCCGCGACGCCGGGCGATGCGAACGATGACGCCGCCGCCTCGACGACCCGCCCCGAGCCGACCCCCGCGCCGGCGGGTCGCCGTGGCCCGTCGCTGGAGGAGGCCCGCGACGCCCGCCTGGCCTACCAGAAGGCGCTGTCACTTCTCGAGAGCGGCGATCGGGCCCGCGCTCTGCGGACGATGGGCGCGGTCGTCCGCGCCGTCCCCGACGAACCCGACTACGAGTCCCTGCTCGGTCACCTGATGGCGCTGGAGGGCGAGCGGCTGCACCGTGCCCGCGACCACTGCCGGCGCGCGGTGGAGGCGGAACCCTACAACGCCGAGTTCCGGGCGCGCCTCGGCCACGTGTATCTCCAGGCGGGGCTCACCGGAACCGCCCAGGAATGCTTCGAGGCCGCGCTGGAGCTCGACCCGGCCCAACCGCTGGCCCGCGAGCACCGTGGCGCGGGTCCGCAGCGGGGTTCCGGCGGCCTCCTGGGGGCATTGCGCAGGCTGTTCGGCGGGAAGTGAGCCGCACGGCGCGGGCACGCCCGGACTTCCTTGACACCTGCCGGACCGGCCGACTAGCTTTGAACTCGACGACCCTGAGACGATCCTCGTGCTGGAGGTCTCCATGCGGACGGGTGTCATCCGCTGGTTCAGTGACCACCGAGGCTACGGTTTCATCGATCTCGACGACGAGAACAGGGGCGAACCTCTCTACGTACATCACACGGCGATCCTGGGGCGTGGCTATCGTTCGCTGCGCGCCGGTCAGACCGTGCGGTTCGAGGTCCGCCGGGACGGCTCGCTCCGGCAGGCCATCGACGTCGAGGTCGTCTGATCCGAAACGGGTCGCCTCGACGGCGGCCCATCACGACTCGGACCCCTCCGGATTCCGAGTGAGGTTCCCGTCCCTCGGGGGCGGGAACCTTCGTGTTCGCCCCCGCGTTCATCGCACGCCACCCGTACTCCAGCCCACCCCGGGACGATGGTTCTCACCAAGCTGATCGAGAAATTCGTCAAGAACAAGGCGAAGCGTGACTACCAGAAGCTGCTTCCGCTCGTGGACCGCGTGAAGGAACTGCGGCCCGAGTACGAAGCGCTCGACGACGACGCACTGCGCGGAAAGACCGACGAGTTCCGCGCGCGCCTCGCCGAGGGCGAGACCCTCGACGACCTCCTCCCCGACGCCTTCGCCGCCGTGTGGGAG
>CAZQHE010000055.1:0-26265 GCA_964593155.1 uncultured bacterium | reverse complement strand
GTGCAGTCCCGCGAGGACACCCTCACGGCCACCTTCACCATCCGCAACGGCGGCGACGGCGACACCCTGAGCTGGCGTCTCGAGAACCGGCCGGAGTACGGGCTGCGTGTGCTCGAGTCGCCCCTCTACTCGCTCGACGAGGAAGAGGAAGTCACCTACACGCTCGAGTTCGCCCCCCAGGACTCGATCGGCCGCACCGTGATCGACTACCGCGTGGGCATCGACGACTGCGTGATCCGCGTGGGCGTCGAGGCCTTCGCCCCGCTCATCCCCGGCGCCTGCTGCACCGACAGCGGCTGCGTCGACGGTGTGCTGCCCCAGGAGTGCGAAGGCGACCTGGACGGAACCTTCCAGGGTCCGAACACCACGTGCGACGACATCACCTGCCCCCCACCGATCTGCGAGGTGTCGACCGATTCGTTGGGCTGGGTGGCGTCTCTCGACGACCTGGTCGACGGCAACACGGTCACCGAGACCGTGTGGGTGACCAACGTCGGCGGAACGATCCTGAACGGACGCTTCGCCCTGCCCCTGTGCAACGGTCCGACCGTGCAACTGCGCGGGCAGACCCCTTCGGACCCGCTGGACTTCAGCGTGCTCCCGGGCGACACCGTCTACGCCGAGGTCGTCCTGACCGCGGGCAACTACGACTGCACCCTGACGATCTCGAGCGACGCGCCGGGCGATTCCAGCTGCAGCGACGTCCGGGTCACCGGCGAGCTCGACCTCGGCCTCGCACCCACCCGCGGCCAGCGCCGCTGAAGTCGCTCAGAGGTAGAGCGTGGAGTCGGCCGTTCCGATCAGGGCGATCGTGGTCGGCCAGCCCACGACCTCGTCCACGAGGCCGGGATCGACGTCGGCCGGATCGCGGCCGAGCAGTCCGAGGCTGGCGCTGCAGGCCAGCACCTGCGTGTTCCCCCCGGCACGCGCCGCCCGCAGGAGCTGCGAGGGCGAGCGGGTGCCGAGTTCGTCGGCCGTCTCCTCGAGCCGGCGGGCCTTCGCGGCGTCACCGGTCGACAGGGTGAACTCGTCGAGCCGGCCGTCGAGCAGCTTCTCGAGCGCGTCGAAGTAGAAGACCAGGTCCACGCGCCAGCCCGTCGACGCCGCCGTCGCGGCGGCGCTGGCCGCCTGGTACAGGCGATCCCAGCCGCCGTCGTGGCACAGCAACAACAGACGCTTCGACTCGCCCACCGTCTACATCCGCGCGTAGTTCGGACCGCCACCGCCCTCGGGCGTGATCCAGTCGATGATCTGGTAGGGGTCCATGATGTCGCAGGTCTTGCAGTGGACGCAGTTGCTGAAGTTGATCTGGAAGGTCTGCTGCCCCGGCTCCGATCCCGGTGTCCACTCGTAGACGTTCGCCGGGCAGAAGTGCTGGCAGGGATTGCCGTACTCGCGCGTGCAGCGGTCGTGGCAGATCGAGGTGTCGCGTACCACCAGGTGGCAGGGCTGGTTCTCCTCGTGTCCGGTGTCGGAGTGGTAGACCGAGGTGTTCTTGTCGAAGGTCAGCTCCCCGTCGAACTCGCGTTCGGGGCGCGCGATGCCCTCGCCGTCGTCCGCTCCGACCGGACGGTACGACTTGCCGTAGTACTCCTCGACGGTCTTCATCCGCTCGTGGCCGGCCTCGGTGATCCAGGGATCCTTCAGGCCCCGGCCGCCGCTGACCATCTGCAGGCCCACGTGGAACATGCCGCTGTACAGACCGCCCTCGAAGGCCTGGTGGAAATTGCGCGCGGCGAAGAGCTCCTCCTTCGCCCAGCTGTTCTCGAAGCGTTCGTGGTAGGCGCGCAGCACCGAGGCACTGGCGTCGCCGCGCACGAGGGCGTCGAAGGCCGTCTCGGCGGCGAGCATGCCGCTCTTCATGCCCAGATGGATGCCCTTCAGGCGCATGCCGTTGAGGAAGCTCGCGCTGTCGCCCACCACGAGCACGCCGTCGTGGTAGAGCTTGGGCATGGCGTGGTAGCCGCCCTCGGGAATGCTCGCCGCGCCGTACTTCAGCAGCTTGCCGCCCTCCAGCATGGCCCTCACGCGCGGGTGTTGCTTCATCTCCTGCAGACGCGCGTGCGGATCGAGGAAGGGATCCTCGTAGTCGAGACCGATCACCAGACCGGCGATGAGTTCCGTGGGGCTCATCTGGTAGAAGAAGGCACCGCCGAACTCCTTGTTCTTCAGCGGCCAGCCCAGGGTGTGGATCACCGCGCCGGGCTTCATGCGGCCCTCGGGGATCTCCCACAGTTCCTTGACGCCGATGGCGTAGACCTGCGGTTGGCGACCGTGCATGTCGAGGTCGGCGAACATCTCCTTGCACAGGCTGCCGCGGGCGCCCTCGCCCACGACGGTCACCCTGGCCTTGATGTCGATCCCGGGTTCGTAGTTCGGGCGGCGATTGCCGTCGCGGTCGATGCCCTTGTCGCCGGTACGCACGCCGACCACGCGCTTGGCGTCGTCGTAGAGCATCTCGGCCCCGGGGAAGCCGGGGAAGATCTGCACGCCGAGCTCCATGACCTTCGGCGCGAGCCACTGCACGACTTCGTTCAGGCTGACCACGTACTTGCCCTGGTTCTTCAGCGGCGGCGGAACGATCGGCGCGTCGAAGCCACCGCCCTCGGTCAGGTACCACAGCGAGTCGTCGCTGACGGGCGTGCGGAAGGGGCCTCCCTCGTCGCGGAATCCCGGGATCAGTTCGTCGAGCGCGCGCGGGTCCATGACGGCGCCGCTGAGAACGTGCTGGCCGATGTCGGCCGACTTCTCGATCATCACGATCATCGGCTCGATCGGAGTGTCGGCACGCTCGTTGTGCTCCTGGATCATCGTGCCGAGGCGATACGCGGCCGCCAGGTTGGCGGGCCCCGCGCCGACGAAGAGGACGTCGACCTCGAGCGATTCGCGGGCTTCTTCGTTCATGGTCCGCAGCTCTCGTCGATGGGGGCGCGGAGAAGGGGCGTTCCGGGCAAGTCTAAGGCGCGGTTCGCACTGCGGCAACCGAGCCACGGAGGACCGACGGCGTGGAGCATTCCGACCGATCGCTGCTGATCGCCGACGCGGTGCGCGTCTTCGGCGGCGCCGAGCGATTCGTGCTCGACGCCGCGCGCGGTCTCGGCCGGCGCGGCTGGCGGGTGACGGTGCTGGCGTATCCCGGGTCTCCGCTGGAACGGCGAGCCCGCGCGCTCGAGCTGGACGTGCACACTGCCCGGACGCGCGCCAACGGGGCGCCGTGGACCGTGCTACCGCTGGTCGCGTGGTTCCGCCACCACCGCTTCGACGCGGTGCTGAGCGTCTACGACAAGGACCTGCGCACCGCGGCCTGGGCCGCGCGGCTGGCGCATGCGTCGACGGCCGTCGTGCACAGCCGCGAGTGCGACACGCCGATCAAGGACCGTCCCTGGATCCGGGCCTTCCACCGTCGGGTGGCCGATCGCATCGTGGTGAACAGCGAGGCCACGCGATCCACAACGCTGCGCTCGGCACCGTGGTTGGACGCCGAGCGCGTCGCCGTGGTCCCGAAGGGCGTCGACGTCGATCGTTTCGGGTTCACGCGCCGATCCGGCGAGGCCGACCACCCGGTGCTGGGCTTCGCCGGTCAGCTCGTCGCCCGCAAACGCGTGGACCTCCTGATCGATGCTCTGCACGCCATGCCCGCCCGAGCGTGCCTGCGGATCGCCGGCGACGGCCCGGAGCGGTCGCGGTTGCAGGACCGGGCGCGACGCCTGGGCGTCGACGTCCGCTTCGACGGCTTCGTCGAGGACATCGCCGCGTGGTACCACGACATCGACGTCTTCGTGCTGCCCTCGCGGGTGGAGGGATGGGGCTACGTACTCGCCGAGGCCGCCGCGGCCGGTCGTGCGATCGTCGCCTTCGACAGTTCGAGCGTGCCCGAGGTCGTCCCGTCGTCGGCCGGGGCGTGTCTGGTCGACTCCGACGAAGACCTCGCCCCGGTGCTCGAAGACCTCGTCTCCGAGGGTCCGGAGGGCTGGCGCGCGCGAGGCCGCAGCCTTCGCACACACGCCGTCGAACGCCTGGGGCTCGACAGGATGCTCGAGAATCTGGAGAATGAGATCCTCGTCGCTGTCTCGAGTCGCCGCGGTGGAGCTGCCGGGTGACCGCCTCCGCGGAGTCGATGATGCGTGTTGCCGTGGTCCAGTTCTCCCCCCGCTTCGGTGAGGTCGAGGAGAACTTCCAGCAGACGGAGGAACTGATCCAGGGACTCGACGCCGACGTCGTCGTGTTGCCGGAACTGTTCCAGACCGGATACCTCTTCACCCGCCGCGAGGAACTCCCTCGCCTCGCCGAACCCCTCGACGGCCCCACCCGGGAGCGGGTCACGAGCTGGGCCCGCGACCTCGACGCGGCGATCGCCTACGGCTTCGCCGAGGCCACCCCGCAGGGCTGTTTCAACAGCTCGGCCCTGGTCGGCCCCGAGGGCCTGCTGTCGCACTACCGGAAGATCCACCTCTTCGACCGCGAGAAGCTCTGGTTCGAGCCCGGAGACACCGGTTTCTCGGTGATCGAGTTCCGCGGCGTGCGCATGGGGCTCATGGTCTGCTTCGACTGGCGCTTCCCCGAGGCCGCACGCAGCCTCGCCTTCCTCGGCGCCGATCTCATCCTGCACCCGAGCAACCTCGTCCTGCCCTGGTGCCCCGACGCCATGATCACGCGCGCGCTCGAGAACAACGTGTTCATCGCCACCAGCGACCGCTGGGGTGTCGAGGCCAAGGACGAGGTGGAGCTGCGCTTCATCGGGCGCAGCCAGCTGGTGAGTCCGCGTGGCGAGCGCCTCGCGTCGCTGGGCGAGGCCGAGGACGGCGTGCTCGTCGTCGACATCGACCCGTTGCTGGCCCGCGACAAGCAGGTGACCGAGCACAACCACCTGTACGGCGACCGCGTGCCGGCTCTGTACGTGGGCACGCCGCTGGAGCCCTGACGCCGGCCACGGGGCGCGTCGTTGAAAACGATGTTCGATGTCACCGCAATGGTGCACCTGCATCATTCCGGCTCGGAATCCGTGACCTCACCATTCCACAGTGTCGAGCCGTGAAGAGGGCTCACTATACTGCCGAGGCCAATGATGCAACCGCTCCACGACCTCGCCCGTGGAGCGAACCCGCCGACAGGAGGACGGGAATGTCCGGGCATCACGCCGAAGCTCCAGTACGTCGCCGACTGTGGACGCCGGCCTATCGCACGCTGACTCTCGTAGGATTGATCGCCACGCTCATGGTCGCAGTTCGTTTCGCCACCGGACTCGGTCCGATGACGAACATGACCGACGTGTTCCCCTGGGGCACGTGGAAGATCTTCAACGTGATCGTGCTGACCGCACTCGGTTCGGGAGGCTACGCCCTCGCCTTCGTGACCTACGTCATGAACCGCGGTCGCTACCACCCGCTGGTCCGGCACGGACTGTTGACCAGCGCCGTGGGCTACACCATGGGCGCGATCTCGCTCGCCACCGACATCGGGCGTCCGTGGAACATCTGGCGCGTGTTCGTCTACCCGAACGAGTGGAACCTCGACAGCGTGCTGCTCGAGGTCGCGATCTGCGTGACCCTGTACGTGGCCGTGCTGTGGATCGAGCTGTCGCCGGCGATGTTCGAGGTCTGGCGGAAGTCGGGCAAGAAGTGGCTGGCCGACCTGTCCGAGAAGGTCCTGCCCGTGCTCGAGAAGTCCATGCCCTGGGTCATCGGCCTGGGCATCCTCCTGCCGACCATGCACCAGAGCTCGCTCGGTTCGCTGTACCTGCTGGCCGGCCACAAGGTGCACCCGCTGTGGTACACGCCGATGATTCCGCTTCTGTTCCTCGTGAGCTGCTGGATCCTGGGCTACGCGATGGTGATCGGCACCTACATCCTGTTCAGTCGAAGGTACGGTCGACCCACCTACGACGAGACGCTCACCAAGCTGGCGCACTTCATGGCCTACGTCATCCTGGCCTTCGGCCTGCTCCGCCTGGGCGATCTGTTCTGGCGCGACCAGTTCATGCGCCTGTTCGACGGCAGCTGGCAGAGTTGGCTGGTGATCCTCGAATTGGTGTTCGTGTTCGTGCCCGGCGTGGCCATGATCATCGACAAGTCGCGGCGCGAGCGGCCCTCGTGCATGTTCCGCATGTCCTTCTTCATCCTGGTCGGCGGCGCGCTCTACCGCATGAACGCCGGCTGGCTCGCCTTCGACGGCGGCATCGGCGCGGTGTACTTCCCGAGCGTCATGGAGCTCGTCATGACCGTCGGGCTGATCGCCGTGCAGGGCACCATCTACCTCTTCATCGTGAAGGAGTTCCCGGTGCTCACCCGCCCGCTCGAGAGGAAAGCGGAGGCCCGAGCCACCGCCTAGGAGTTTCCGCTCGGTGAACGCGCGGAAGGAGAAGAGGCGGTCCCGTTCGGGGCCGCCTCTTCGTTTCCCGGTGAACCGGATCGCTCACCGGGCCCACGGGGCACCGATCAGAAGCGGGCCTTCAGGGCGCTGAAGCTGGACTCGTCGGTGTCGACCGCCTCCTGGATCAGCATGGTGATGCTCGGCACGGTTCCCCAGGCGCCCTCGGTGGGACCGGGAGCGCAGCCGTCGTCGCGGAACTCCGGGAAGCCGGCCGGGAAGGCCTGGGTGTCGGTGCTGCCGATCGTCGCCGAGTTCGAGATCACGAACTCCATGATGCCCGGGTAGTCGTCGAAGGTACCGTTGAGCGTGACGTTCGACACGATCGACACCAGGGTGCCGCCGACGAACTGGTAGGTGGCCACGTTCACGAAGCTCGTCACGGTGCCGTCGTAGTCGACCGTGTTGTCACCCCACGGACCGTTCCGGGCGAGCCAGAACGTCCCGCCCGTGTAGGCGGTGTTGTAGACGATCTCGCCGGTGCCGGTGGCGTCGACGGTGTTGCTGACCTCGGTGGGCGACGCACCGATCGACGGGCACTCGACCCGCCACTGCGTGCCGAGGTTGATGGTGTCGTAGGACTGGGCGTGAATGGTGTTGCCCACCTGACCGGGACCACCACCGACGAAGGACTCGCTGAAGCGGCCGGTGAGCATGGACCCACCGATGTCGTTGGAACGGTAGGTGCCGAAGGCCGGCGCACCGGCTTCGGCGGCCAGTGGGACCAGGAGCAGTCCGACCAGGAAGAGCGTGAACAAGATCCGCATGTGTCGTCTCCGCGATGGGGTGAGGGTTCGACACCGCACGGGAGGTGCGGCGTCCTCGCGGGAGCCGGGTCGTGGATCGGGACCACGACGCCCTCGGCCGGGCGAGGGCGCAGGAAGTCTCCTCCCGATCGACGACGATCGACAAGAGGGGCAACGGCATCATTCGCCGGGATCGGTCGCCGTAGACGAAGGCATGGCCCGGCGCGAGCACCTGTGGCAAGGTCGACGCGTTCCCCCGCCCCCGTCGGAGCCCGGTGCACGATGAGCGATCCCCACCGCCCCCTGAGCGACGACATCCAGTGGCTCGGCCGTCTGCTCGGCGAGGTGATCCGCACGCACGCGGGCCAGCGGGTGTTCGACTGCATCGAGGCCGTGCGGGCGACCACCAAGACCCTTCGCGCGTCCGCACGCGAGGACGGCGCGGGCGAGGCCGATCCGGGGGGCGTGCAGCAGATGCTCCGCGCCCTGTCGACCGACGAGGCCCGGTCGGTCACGCGCGGATTCGGCCTGTTCCTGTCGCTGGCCAACGTGGCCGAGCAGCACCACCGCCTGCGGCGCCGCCGCGCCCACGAACGCCGCGGCGATGCGCCCCAGCGCGGCTCGGTCGAGGAGACCCTCGCACGCCTGATCGACGACGAGGGCCACGAGCCGACCGCCGTGGCCGATGCCCTGCGACGCCAGACGGTCGAACTCGTCCTCACCGCCCACCCCACCGAGATCACACGGTCGGCGGTGATCCACAAGTCGATGCGGATCGCCGACCTGCTGGCCGAGAACGACCGCCCCGACCTCCTCCCCCGCGAGCGCGCGCGGCTGGAGGAACTGCTGCGGGCCCAGATCACCGCCCTGTGGATGACCGACGAGATCCGGCGGCACGGCCCCACTCCCCTCGACGAGGCCCGCTCCGGTCTGTTCTGGTTCGAGCAGACGCTCTGGGACTCGACGGTGGACTTCCTGCGCCGTCTCGACCGCGCGATGCGCGACCGCGTGGGACAGGAACTCGCCTGGGACGCCGTGCCCATCCGTTTCGGTTCGTGGATGGGCGGTGACCGCGACGGCAACCCGAACGTCACCGCCGCGATCACCCGGCGCACGGTCTGCCTGGCGCGGGCCTTCGCGGCCACGCTCTACCGCCGCGAGATCGACGTCCTGGCCGACGAGCTCTCCCTGGCCGAGGCCGGTCCCGGGCTGCAGGCCCCGTCCGACGCCGACGAACCCTACCGGGCCGTCCTCAACGACCTGAGCCGCGACCTGCAGCGCAGCCGGGAACACTGGCTGGCCGGCTACCACGACCCCGACGGAGAGCCACCTCCCACCGACGTCGGCCCGGTCACCGCCGAACACCTGCGCGACGTCCTCCTGCGCGTGCGCGACTCGCTCCGCACGACCGGCGCCGACGCCCTGGCCGACGACCGCGTACTCGACCTGTTGCGGCGCGTGGCGATGTTCGGTGTGGTCCTGGCGCGTCTCGATCTGCGCCAGGACTCCGCCGTGCACTTCGAGATCGCCGATCGCCTCACCCGCGGCGGCTGGGCCGTGCTCGACGAGGCCGATCGCCTCGGGCTGCTGGCGGGCTGGACCGAGACCGCCGGACCCGACCTGAACGCACTGCTCGAATCCCTGGACCCGGTCACCGAGACCGAGCTGATCGAGACGGTGCGCCTGTTCCTGTCGATCGAGGGCATGGGCCACGACGCGCTGGGTGCCTACGTGATCTCGATGGCCCGCCGGGCATCGGACGTCCTGCTGGTCGAGGCCCTGCAGCGCCGCGCCGGCGTGCGGCACCGCTGCCGGGTGGTGCCACTGTTCGAGACGGTCGAGGACCTGCGGGCGGCCCCGGAGGTGCTCGAGGCGCTGTTCGCCCATCGAGCCGCGCACGGCGACGAGGTCGAGCACCAGGAGATCATGATCGGTTACTCCGACTCGGCCAAGACGGGCGGGCGCTTCTCGTCGGCCTGGGCCCTGTACGAGGCCCAGGAACGCATGGTCGAGGTGGCGCACCGCCACGGGGTGGAACTCACGCTCTTCCACGGGCGCGGGGGCACGGTGGGCCGCGGTGGCGGGCCGACCTCGCTGGCCATCCAGTCGCAACCGCCCGGGACCATCGACGGACGCCTGCGCGTGACCGAGCAGGGCGAGATGATCCAGACCAAGTTCGGACTGCCCGGCATCGCCGAACGCACGCTCGAGGTCTACACCACCGCCGTGCTCCAGGCCACGCTGAGCGAAGAACGCCCGCCGCGTCCCGAGTGGCGTGAATCCATGCGGTCCATGAGCCGGGCCTCGCTGTACGCCTACCGCGACCTGGTGCAGAAGACCCCGGAGTTCGTGGAGTACTTCCGCGCCTGCACGCCCGAGCGCGAGCTGTCGCACCTGCGCATCGGCAGCCGGCCGAAGAGTCGCCCGGGTACCGGGAGCGGGGTCGAGAGCCTGCGCGCGATCCCGTGGGTCTTCGCGTGGATGCAGACGCGCTGGCTGCTACCCGCGTGGTTGGGTATGGACGCGGCCCTGGGTGCCGTCGACACGACCACGTTGCAGCAGATGGCCCGCGACTGGCCCTTCTTCCGCACCATGCTCGACCTGCAGGAGATGGTGCTGGCCAAGGCCGAGATGCCGATCGCCCGCCGCTACGAGGTCAATCTGGTGGAGCCGCACCTGCACGCGATCGGTGACGACCTGCGTGCCCGCTACGAGCGCACGCTCGAGGCCGTGCTCGCGGTGAGCGGCGAGGACGAACTGCTCACGCGCAATCCCGTGCTCGCGCGCTCGATCCGGGTGCGCAATCCCTACGTCGACCCGATCAACGTGCTGCAGATCGAGGCCCTGCGCCGCCATCGTGCCGACCCCGACGACACCGACGCCCTCGACCTGCTGCTGCGCACCATGAACGGCATCGCCGCCGGCATGCGGAACACCGGCTGAGCGGGATCAGGTGGTGTACTCGGCGTTGATCCGCACGTACTCGTAGGAGAGGTCGGTCCCCCAGCTCACCGCGCGGCCGGAACCCTCGTTCAGCCCGATGGTGACCTTGAGGAAGCTCTCCTTCATGCGTTTGGCCAGCGTGGAACGCCGCACCTTCACGGGCTGACCGCCCTCGAGGATCTTCAGCGTCTCGCCGGCGGTGATCGACAGGTCGACCTTGTCGGGATCGAAGTCCACGCCGGCCCGGCCGGCGGCACCCATGATGCGCCCCCAGTTCGGGTCGTGGCCGAAGATCGCCGTCTTCACCAGCGTCGAATCGCTCACCGTGCGCGCGATCTTCCGGGCGGCGTCGTCGTCGCGGGCGCCCTCGACCACGTACTCGACGAACTTCGTGGCGCCCTCGCCGTCGGACACGATCAGACGCGCGAGCTGCTCGCAGATCTGGTCGAGCGCGCGGCGGAAGCTCTGGTAGGCCTGGTCCTTCCGGCGGATCATCGGGTGGTCGGCCTTGCCGCTGCACATGATCGCCACCATGTCGTTGGTCGAGGTGTCGCCGTCGACGGTGATCATGTTGAAGGTCCGGGCGACCGATTCCTTCAGGGCCTCGTTCAACAGGCCCTTGGTGATCTTCACGTCGGACACGATGAAGGCCAGCATGGTGGCCATGTTCGGGTGGATCATGCCCGAACCCTTGGCGATGCCCGAGATCCCGACCTTCGTCCCCTCGATCTCGAACTGCTCGCCGGCCTCCTTGGCGAAGGTGTCGGTGGTCAGGATCGCGTTCGCGCACAGCGTACTCGCGACACCGCGGCGGGTGAGCTTGATCACGTTGTCGTGGATCCCCTGGACGACCTTCTTCGTCGGGAAGGGTTCGCCGATGAGACCCGTGGACGACACGATCACGAGCTTCTTGTCGATCCCCAGCGCCTCGGCGGCGGCCTCGGCCATGGCGTTCGCACCGTCGGCGCCGTCCTTGCCCGTGCAGGCGTTGGCGTTGCCGGAGTTCACGACGAAGGCCTGGGCCTTGCCGTCCTTGATGTGCCGCCGGGAGAGCTTCACGGGCTCGGCCACGACCACGTTCTGCGTGAACACGGCGGCCGCGGTGGCGGGCTCGTCGCACACGATCATGGCCAGGTCGCGGCGTTTGGACTTGATGCCGATGTGCGCGCCCCAGCAGCGGAAACCCGGGATGTCGGTGATGGCGAGTTGCATGGTCGCGATTCCTTCGCTCGATGTCAGGGAGAGAGCGGCGCCTGGCCCAGGCCACTGTGCTCGAGGCGTCCGAACATGATGTTCATGTTCTGGATCGCCTGTCCGGCGGCGCCCTTCACGAGGTTGTCGATGGCGGAGATGGCGATCACCCGCCCCGTGCGCGGATCGTGCAGCACGTGCACGTCGCAGAAGTTCGAACCGCGCACCGCCTTCACGCTCGGCGGTGTGTCGAGCACGCGCACGAAGTGTTCCTTGCGGTAGACCGCGTCGTAGGCGTCCCGCAGATCCGACTCGCTGATCTTCCGACGTCGGCAGTGGGCATAGGCCGTGGTCAGGATCCCGCGGTCGATCGGCAGCAGGTGCGGCGTGAACAGCAGCTGCACCGGTGCGGCGCAGTAGCGCTCGATCGCGGTCTCGATCTCCGGCGTGTGGCGGTGCTTCAGCAGCCCGTAGGCGGCGAAGTTGCCGAACACGTCGGGGAAATGGGTCGTGGCCGAGGGTTTCACGCCCGCGCCCGTCACCCCCGACTTCGAGTCGACCACGATCCCCTCGACGTCGATCAGGTCCTGCTTCAGCAGCGGCGCCAGGGCCAGGATCGCCGCGGTCGGATAGCAGCCGGGATTGGCCACCAGCTGCGCCTTCCGCAGGTCGTTGCGAAAGAGCTCGGGCAGGCCGAACACCGCCTCGTCGATCCACTCGGGCGCGCGGTGCGTCTTCCGGTACCACTTGCGGTAGAGCTCCGCGCTCGGCAGGCGGAAGTCCCCCGACAGATCGACGATCCGGAAACGCTCGGTGCCGAAGCGCGCCACGAAGTCCATGGACGCTCCGTGCGGCAGCGCCAGGAACACCACGTCGAGATCGGTGTGCTCGACGTCGTCGAGCGGCTGCAGTTCCTCGTCGAACAGACCCACGAACTGCGGATGGATGTCGGAGAAACGCCGGCCCACGTGGCTCTGCGAGGTCACCAGCTCGATGCTGGTGGTCGAGTGCTGCAGGAGCAGGCGAACCAGCTCCGAACCCGTGTAGCCGGTCGCCCCGATCACGCCCACGCGGACGTCACGCATGGTCGATCACCTCCGTGAGCGACTGGGAGAAGACGTCGAGGACCCGGTCCAGGTCGGACTCCTCGATGGTCAGCGCCGGCAGCAGACGGATCACGCTGCCCGCGGTGCAGTTGGCCAGCACGCCGTGCTCGCGCATGCGGTCGACGACCGCCGGTCCGTCGACGTCCTCGTGCAGCTCGACGCCGATCATCAGACCGCGTCCGCGGACCTCGACGATCTGTTCGTGATCGGCGGCGAGGTCCTCGAGACGGCGATGCGCGTGCTCGCCCAGCCGTCCGGCCCGGGCGGCCAGGCCCTCGGCCTCGATCGTCTCGAGCACGGCCAGCGCCGCCGCGCACGCGAGCGGGTTGCCGCCGAAGGTCGTGCCGTGGTCGCCGGGATGCAGGACCTCGGCCACCGCCGTGTCGGCCAGGAAGGCGCCGATGGGCACGCCCCCGCCCAGCCCCTTGGCCGTGACCAGCACGTCGGGCCGCACCTGCAGCCCCTGCCAGGCGAAGAGATGGCCGGTGCGGGCCATACCGCACTGGATCTCGTCGAACACCATCAGCACGCCGCGCTCGGAGCACATCGAGCGCGCCTCGCACAGGAAGCCCGGATCGATCGGACGGATCCCGCCCTCGCCCTGGATCGGCTCGACCACGAAGGCGGCGGTGTCGTCGCCGAGCTCGCGGTCGAGCGCGTCGAGGTCGTCGCGCGGGATCGTCGTGAAGCCCCCGGGGGCGGGACCGAAGCCCTTCATGTACTTCGCGGCGCCGAGGGCCAGCGTGGCCAGCGTGCGGCCGTGGAAGCAGCCGTCGACCCCGACGACCTTCGGTCCGTGGCCGTGCTCGCTCGCGTGGCGGCGCACCAGCTTCAGCGCGCCCTCCATGGCCTCGGCTCCGCTGTTGGCGAGGAAGGCCCGCTCGAAGCCGGCGCCGCGGGTCAGCGCCTCGACCAGCGCCGACTGCACCTCGGTGTAGTACAGGTTCGACACGTGGATCAGCCGGCCGGCCTGCTCCTGCAGAGCCTTCGTCACCGCCGGATGGCAGTGGCCCAGGACGTTCACGGCGATGCCCCCGAGCGCGTCGAGGTACTCGCGACCGTCGAGATCCCACACGCGGCTGCCCTCGCCGTGGTCGAGGACGAGCGGCTGCCGTCCGTAGGTCTGGAAGTGGTGCGCCTGCTCGCGGTCGATCGCGCGCCGGCGGCCGTCGGTGTTCATGCGGTGATCTCCGTTCCCCGTTCGGTGTCGCGGTCCAGCGCCTCGCGCAGCGCTCCCTCGCGCGTACCGTCGACGATGCGGGCGCGCCCCACCCCGCCCCGCACCGCGATCGCGCAGGCCTCGACCTTGGGGATCATCCCGCCGCGGATCGAGCTGCCCATGAGCGCGTCGATCTCGGCCAGACCGAGGTGTCGGATCACGCTGGCGGGATCCTCGGGATCGCGCCGGAGACCGTCGACGTCGGTCATGGCGATGAACAGGTCGACGCCGAGAGCCGCGGCCAGGTGCCCCGCGAACATGTCGGCGTTCACGTTGTAGACCTCGTCGTCGTGTCCCAGGGCCAGCGGCGCGACGACGGGCAGGTAGTGGTCGGCGAGCAGCAGGTCGAGCAGCTTGGTGTCGACGGTGTCGACGTCGCCCACGAAGCCCAGGTCCACGCGCTGGGCCTCGGCGCCCTCGGCCGTTTCCTCGTGGTAGCGTCGGCGCGCCCGGACCATGGCGGCGTCCTTGCCGGACAGACCCACCGCCGGCTGACCCACCGCGCACAGGCGCCGGACCAGGTCTCCGTTCACGCGCCCGCGCAGGGCCATCTGCACGTAGCCGATCGTGCGGGCGTCGGTGCGGCGGTGCCCGCCCACGAACTCGCTCTCGAGTCCGACCTCGGCCAGGATCTCGGCGATGGCGGGTCCCCCGCCGTGCACCAGCACCAGCGGGGCTCCGGAATCGTGCAGGGCGCCGATCTCGGCGAGCACGCGGTCGCGGACGGCGGTGTCGGTCATGGCGTTGCCGCCGTACTTGACCAGGATCGATGGTCGTTCGTCGGTGTCGTTCATCGTTCGTGCTCGGGATCTCGGGAACGGATCGGCGCGCCCAGCGAAGCCCAGCGCGCCGCCGGCGTCAAGCGCCAGACGCGATCGCGGTGGCCACGGCCCAGATCTGACCGGCCGCCAGCGCACCGTCGGTCGGCGGGAGCTGGGCGTGGGCGCGCAGGTCGAATCCGCGCTCGGCGCCACGGCTCAGCAGCGATTCCGTCAGACGTCGATTGCAGAAGACCCCGCCGCTCAACAGGACCGGCCGACCGGCCCAGGGCTCGAGCTGCGCCAGGGCGGCCTCGACCAGCGCCGCGTGGAAGCCGGCCGCCGCGTCGGCGACGTCGATCCGGCCGGCCGTCACGCCCTCGACGATCGTGCGCACGGCCGGCCGCCAGTCGATCCGGACCAGGCCGTCGAACTCGACCAGCGGCATCGGCAGGTCGAGGGCGCGACCCGCGCGCCACGACGCCCACTCGAGCATCTGCGGGCCCTGGGCCTGGTGCGTGTTCTCGGTGCACAGACCGAGCAGGGCGCTCACCCCGTCGAAGAGGCGGCCCATGCTCGTGGTGGTCACCGCGGCGTCGCCGCGGTCCAGGAGACGGCGCAGATTGGCCAGCAGGTTCGGGTCCTGCTCGCCGAACAGGCGCGGCGCGTCGCCGTCGAAGGCCTCGTGCGCCAGCGAGAGGGCCGTGCGCCAGGTCTGCCGCACCGACCGCTCCCCGCCCACCAGACCGAAGGGGACGATCGAGCCCACCCGCTCGCTGCGCGCCGGGGTGCCGTGCAGGAGTTCGCCGCCCCACACGGTGCCGTCGCCGCCGTCGCCGGTACCGTCCCAGGTCAGCGCGACGACCTCGCCTTCGAGCTCGTGCTCGAGCGCGGCCGCGGCGAGGTGCGTGTGGTGGTGCTGGACGGCGTGCCGGGGAACGTCCCAGCGCTCGGCCAGTTCCTCGGCGAACTGCGTGGTGAAGTAGTCGGGGTGCAGATCGTGGACCACGCCCTCGGGCCGGACGTCGAGAAGCCGCAGCAGGTCGTCGAGCGTCCGTCGGTAGGCCTCGCGCCCCTCGATCGATTCCATCTCGCCGAGGTGCGGCGACAGCACGACCTCGCGCTCCCGCGCCACGCCGAACGTGACGTTCATGTGCCCGCCCAGGCCCACCAGCGACGGCACCGCGCGCGGCGCCAGCACCGGCAACGGCGCGTAGCCCCGCGCCCGACGCAGCAGTTGCGGACGCGGCGTGGGACGCGTGATCACCTGCAGGACCGAGTCGTCGGCCTGCCGCAGGATCGGCCGATCGTGGATCAGGAAGGCATCGCAGATCGCTGCGAGCGAGGCGAGGGCCTCGCGGTCGTCGTGGATGGTCGGCTGGTCCGACGGATTGCCCGAGGTCGCCACCACCGGCCGGCCGAAGGCGTCGAGCAGGGCGCGGTGCAGGGGCGTGTACGGCAGGAACACGCCGAGCTGCGGACAGTCGGGCGCGACTGCCGGCGCGGGCTCGGCCCAACCGCGTTCGGTACGCGGCGACAGCACGATCGGCGCCTGCGGCGAGCGCAGCGCGGCGGCGACGAAGTCGGGGACCTCGACCCAGCGCCGCGCGGCCTCGAGGTCGCCGACCATCACCGCGAAGGGTTTCACCGGTCGGCGCTTGCGTTCACGCAGCCGGCGAAGCGCGTCTTCGTCGGTCGCGTCGACCACGATGTGGTAGCCCCCGAGCCCCTTCACCCCCACGATCCGCCCTTCGGCGAGCCACCCGACCGCGCGGTCGAGGGCCTCGGGACCTTCGAGTTCTCCGGCGTCGTCGATCGCCTGCAGCCGCGGACCACAGTCGGCGCAGGCCGTCGGCTGGGCGTGGAAGCGGCGGTCGGTGGTGTCCTCGTACTCGGCCCGGCAGCGCGGGCACATGACGAAGTCCTTCATCGAGGTCTTCGCGCGGTCGTAGGGCAGGTCCTCGAGGATGGTGTAGCGCGGCCCGCAGTTCGTGCAGTTGAGGAAGGGATAGCCGTGGCGGCGATCGGCCGGATCGCGCAACTCGCGTTCGCAGTCTTCGCAAATGCCAAGGTCGGGCAGCAGCCAGGCGCGTGTGGGCCCGCCCGCCTCGCTCGGCACGATCGTGAAGTCGGTGTGGCCGGCCGGGGCGAGCAGACGCGTGTCGACGGCGTAGAGCACGGCCGCGCGCGGCGCGTCGTCCTGCAGACGCGCCAGGAACGATCGTAACCGGGTGGGATCGCCCTCGACCTCGATCGTCACGCCGGCCGGATCGTTGCGGATCCAGCCGGCCAGGTCGAGGTCGGTGGCGAGACGGTGCACGAAGGGACGGAAGCCCACGCCCTGGACCACGCCCACCACGCGCACCTGCATGCGCTCGCGTGCGCTCATCGCCGTTCCGTGCCGGGAGTGCAGGCCGTCAGGACGCGGCGAACAGGCGTTCGCGCGCGCTCAGCAGCGACTCGATCCAGGCGTCGATCCCGTCGCCCGTCTTCGCGCTCACCTGCTGGATGTCGATGTCGGGCTGCAGTTCCTTCGCCATGCGCTCGACCTCGTCCACGCGGAAGTCGAAGTGCTCGAGCAGATCGACCTTGGTGATCAGCAGCTGTTGCGACGAGTGGAAGGCCTTGGGGTACTTCGGCGGCTTGTCCTCGCCCTCGGGAATCGACAGGAGCACGGTGCGCAGGTGCTCGCCGAGATCGTAGCTGGCCGGGCAGACCAGGTTGCCCACGTTCTCGATGAACACGAAGTCCCACGGTCCCTCGTCGGCGATGCGCTCCCAGGTCTGCTGCACCTGGTGCGCCTCGAGGTGGCAGGCGCCGCCGGTGGTCATCTGCAGGGCGCGCACGCCCACGCCGCGGATGCGCTCGGCGTCGCGCTCGGTCTCGAGATCGCCCTCGAGCACCAGCACGCGGTGGCGTTCCTGGAGCTTCGGCAGGGCCTTCTCGAGCAACGTGGTCTTGCCCGATCCCGGGGAACTGAGCAGGTTCACCACGAAGGATCCCTGCGCACCGAAGCGGTCACGCATGGTCGAGGCGACGAAGTCGTTCGCCTTCAGCAGGTTCTCCTTCAGGTGGATCTGTCGCAGCTCGCTCATGGCACACCTCTCGTGTTCGCGGCGGGGGAATTCAGGCCGACGGCATGGACGGTCCGTCGCGGTCCTCGTCCTGCAGATCGTCGATCTCGAGCTCGACGTTGCGCAAGAGCAGCTCTTCGCCCTTCTCGGCCTTCACGGCGGTGCTCCCGCAGGCGGGGCACCCGAAGGTGAAGCTCTCGGGCTGGGTGATCGCTCCGCAGTCGCGGCAGTGCAGCTCGAGCTGCACCTCGTGGACCACCACTTCGGCGTCGCGGATGAGGTCGACGTCCTCGGCCACGACCTCGATCGCGTCCTCGAGCAGCTTGGGCACCACGTTGCTCATGGCCCCGATCTCGAGTTCGAAACGGGTGACGCGCTGGGCGCCGTGCTCTTCGCAGATGCGCTCGAGCTGTCGCGCCAGACCGATCACCAGGGACACTTCGTGCATCAGCAGATCCTCGGAAGTTGCTCGCCGCTCAGCATGTCCAGCACCCGGGTTCCTCCGAGTCCACTGCGCACACGAACCGAGCGTGGGTGCGTGTCGACGACCTCGCCGATCACGGTGGCCTCGCTGCCCAGCGGATGCGCGCGCCAGGCCTCGAGCAGGGCGTCGCAGCGCTCCGGGGCGACGAAGGCCAGGCAGCGGCCCTCGTTCGCCACGTACAGGGGATCGAGGCCGAAGATCTCGCAGGCCGCCCGGGCGGGTTCGCGCACCGGGATCGACTCTTCGTCGAGCACGATGCCCACGCCGGCGGCCTGGGCGATCTCGTTGGCAGCCGACGCAACGCCGCCGCGCGTCGCGTCGCGCAGGCAGTGCAGGTCGGCGCCCAGGGTCTCCAGGCACGGTGCCACCATCGGCCACAGCGCCGCGCTGTCGCTGCGCAGGTCGCCCTCGAGCTCGAGGCCGTCGCGCTGGGCGAGGATGGTCATGCCGTGATCGGCCACGGGGCCGTTCACCACGATACGATCGCCCGGCCGTACCCGCCGGGGTGCGACGTCGATCCCCTCGACCACTTCGCCGATGCCAGTGGTGTTCACGTACATTCCGTCGCCCTTGCCCCGCTCGACGACCTTGGTGTCGCCGGTGACGACCTCGATTCCGAGTGCGTCGCAGGCCTCGCGGATCGAGGCCACCACGCGCCACAGGTCCTTCAGGCGCAGGCCTTCCTCGAGCACGAAGGCCAGCGACAACCAGCGCGGCCGCGCGCCGCACATGGCCAGGTCGTTGGTGGTCCCGTGCACGGCCAGCGAGCCGATGTCGCCGCCCGGGAAGAACAAGGGGCGCACGACGAAGGAGTCGGTGCTCATGGCCATCGGCCCGTCGAGGCGCGGCAGCCGCGCGCCGTCGTGCAGCTCGCCGAGCTGGGATCCTCCGAGGGTGGGCACGAACAGCGACTCGATCAGCTTCTGGCTCAGACGCCCCCCGCCGCCGTGCGCCATGGTCACGGCGTCGTAGTCCTCCAGTGGGATGGGACACTGCAGCTGCACGAACGCTCCTACGACTCGGCGCTGACGGCGTCGCGACGGAAGGCGTGGTAGGCGGCGCACGCGCCCTCGCTCGACACCATCGGGGCGCCCAGCGGGGAATCGGGCGTGCACTCGCGACCGAAGGCCGGACACTCGTGCGGCTTGGCGCGGCCCTGCAACACCAGACCGGCGATGCACCGGTCGGACTCCTGCGCGGTGACCGACTCCACGCCGAAACGCCGCTCGGCGTCGAAACCGGCGTAGGCCTCGGTGAGACGCAGACCACTGGCGGGGATGGGTCCGATGCCGCGCCAGGCCATGTCGGTGACCTCGTAGACCTCGGCCAGCAGGCGCTGCGCGGCCGGATTGCCGCAGGCCGCGGCCGTGCGGGCGTAGGCGTTGTCGACGGCGGCCTCGCCGGCGGCGAGCATGTCGGCCAGACGAGCGATGCCGTGCACCAGGTCGAGCGGTTCGAAGCCGGCCACCACGAAGGGAACCCCGTACTCGTGGGCCAGTTCCTCGTACTCGGCCGTGCCCATGATCGCGCACACGTGGCCCGGTGCGAGGAAGCCCTGCACCCGACACTCGGGTTCGTCGAGGATCGCACGGACCGCCGGCGGCACCCGCACGTGCGAGACCAGCGCGCTGAAGTTCTCCACCCCGCGTTGCTTCGCCTCGACCACGGCCATGCCGTTGGCCGGCGCGGTCGTCTCGAAGCCGACGGCGAAGAACACGACCTGGCGCTCGGGGTTCGCCTCGGCCAGACGCACCGCGTCGACCGGCGAGTACACGATGCGCACGTCGGCGCCGCGCGACTTGGCGCTCAACAGGTCGCCCTTCGATCCGGGCACGCGCAGCATGTCGCCGTACGAGGCGAGGATCACCTCGGGGCGTTCGGCCAGTTCCAGCGCGCGGTCGATCTTCTCGAGCGGGGTCACGCAGACCGGGCACCCCGGTCCGTGGATCAGCTCGACCTTGCCGTCGAGCAGCTGGTCGATGCCCGAGCGGATGAGCGTGTGCGTCTGTCCGCCGCACACCTCCATGATCCGGATCGGCGTGTCGACGCGCTCGCGGATGCGGTCGATCCACTGCCGCGCGGTGCGGCCTTCGCGGTATTCGTCGCGGTGCTTCAAGACTTCGACTCCGAGGGGCCGGTGATCGTCGGCGGTGGACCCTCGGGCGTGGCTTCGCCCAGCTCGCGCAGGTAGCGCAGCGTGGTCTCCGCCTCTTCCTCGTCGATCACGCTGATCGCGAAGCCGACGTGCACCATGACGTGCTCACCGACCTCGACCTCGGGCGTGAACGACAGGTTCACTTCGCGCAGCACGCCGCCGAAGTCGACCTTTCCGTGGACCAGGTCGAGCCCGTCGAAGCGCTGGACTTCCACGACACGTCCGGGGACGCCGAGACACATGACGAGAACCTCACTTCCGCCGGCTGGGGGATCCGGCGAGACCCAGCGGTACGAGGAGGGGGACGCCGGGATCGGAGACTGGCTCAAACTAACCAGCGATCGGCCCGTCCTACCTTACCGATTCCGTGAGCCATACCGGATTCGTGTGATGCAGGGCGATCAGGGCCTGGACGCTCGCTCGGGCCTGGACGAGACTGCGGGGCGCGCCCGGAGTGCCCCCCGACCGCAGGAGCGGACCGTGCAGATGGATCGTCGTCAGTGGTTCCGTCGGACCCTCACCGCCGCCGGCGCTCTGGTCGGTGCCCGCGTGATGGGTGTCACAGCTCCCGTGCTCAGCGGATGCGGCGGCGAGTCGGAACCCGCGGAGACGTCGCCGATCGTGCGGGTCCCCGTCGACGCGATCCCGGCCGAGGGCCGCCACGAGGTGGTCCACAAGGGCATCGCCGTCGAGTTCCGGCGCGAGGACGGCGAGATCGTGGCGCTGTCGATGATGTGCTCCCACCAGATGTGCCGCATCGAGTGGCAGCCCGACGACGAGCGCTACTTCTGCCCCTGCCACGACGGCGTCTTCGCCGCCGACGGCAGCGTGGTCTACGGGCCGCCCAAGCGGCCGCTCCGGCGGCTCACGGTGACGATCGAAGCAGGCGAAGCCGTGGTCGACGTCCACGAGGTCTACCGCGCCGCCCCCCGCGACGCGCGCTGACTCAGCGCTTCTCGGCGCCCGGCAGCCACCACAGATCGGGTTCGAGCGGTTCGGCCTTCGGCTCGACCGTGTGACCGAGCGCGCGCAGCGCCTCCACCACCCGCTCGACCGACGGGTCCACCGCCTCCTGCACCGCCGGGGTCAGGCCGGGCTCCATCTCGGTGGTCTCGGGAACGGTGGCCACCAACAGGATCGATTCGGGCGAAGAGCCCTCGAACTCCATGGCCATGAGCGCTTCCTTCAGCCCCGGATCGTGCGGATTGGTCCGTGGCTGCGGCGGGTGCTTCTGGATCGCCGCGGCGTCGTAGGTGCGCACCCCGCCCGGACCGTCCTTGGCCCGAACCGTGTCGACCAGGATCAGGTGGTCGTGCCCCGTCAGGTGCGGGTGCAGGTCGAAGCCGGGCGTGCCCAGGTCGGTGACCTCGACGTCGTCGGGCAGGTCGTAGCGGGCCCGCAGGGTGGCCACCACGGTCGGCCCGTAGGCGTCGTCGTGCATGAGCACGTTGCCGAACGAGAACACGGCGGTGCGCGCGGCGCTCATGAGCGCTCTCCCGGAGGGGGAAATCGGAAAGAGAACGGGCCCGCTCGCCCCCAGGGGGATCCAGGGCAGAGCGGGCCCGCGATGTGTCCGTCGGTGTCGGGGTCCGGACCTACAGGGCCTGGACCTTCGACACCTCGGTTCCGTCGATGTCCAGCGTGTGGACCGCACACGCGATGCACGGATCGAAGGAGTGGACCGTCCGCAACACCTCGAGCGGCTGCTCGGGATCGGCGATCGGGTTGCCCACGAGGGCGGCCTCGTAGGGACCCGGCCGGTCCTGACCGTCGCGCGGGCCGGCGTTCCAGGTGCTGGGAACCACGGCCTGGTAGTTCGTGATCTTGCCGTTGTCGATCACCACGAAGTGCGACAACGCACCACGCGGGGCCTCGTGGAAGCCACAGCCCGTCTGGCGGCCCGTGAACACCGGCTCGTTGAAGATCTCGACGTCGCCCGAGGCGATGTTGTTCACGAGCAGGTCCCAGTGGCGGTGGCTCAGCTCGTTCATGATGCCCGCCCGGATCGCGCGTGCCGCGTGACGGCCGATGGTCCCGTGCAGGGCCGACAACGGCACCTGCGTGCCGGCCAGACTGCTGACCTTGTCCAGAGCCGCCGTGGCCCACTTCTCGGTGAGCTCGTGGCCGGCGGCCAGACCCACGAGCACCTGGGCCAGCGGACCGACCTCCATGACCTCGTTGCCGAAGCGCGGGGCCTTGATCCACGAATACCGACCGTCGGGGTCGAAGTCGCTGAACTTCGGGGTCGTGTCCTCCTCGTAGGGATGACGCGTCCACTCACCGTCGTACCAGGCGCGCTCGATGTTCTCGGTGACGTTCTCGTTGAAGTACGGATCCTGGAAGTTCTCGATCTCCTTGAAGGTCGACAGATCGCCGTTCATGATCGTGCCACCGGGGAAGTCGAACTCCGTTCCGGCCTCGTCGAGCGGCATGTCCGGCACCGACAGGTAGTTGGTCACGCCGTGCCCGTGCGGCAGCCAATCGGCGTACATGGCCCCGATCGCGCAGACGTCGGGGATGTAGACCTGCGAGATGAACTGGTCGAGCTCGTTCAGCAGGTCCTTGACCATGTACAGCTTGGTCATGTTCAGCGTGGCTTCGTTGTCGAGGTTGATGGCGTTCGCCACCCCGCCCACGGCCAGGTTCTGGATGTTCGGCGTCTTGCTGCCGAGGATCGCCACGACCTGGTTGGCCTTCTTCTGGATCTCGAGCGCCTGCAGGTAGTGCGCGACCGCCAGCAGGTTGACCTCGGGATCCAGCTTCATGGCCGGATGGCCCCAGTAGCCGTTGGTGAAGATACCCAGCTGACCGGCCTGCACGAAGCTCTCGAGCTTCTGCTTGACCGCGGCCATCTGCTGCTTGCTGTTGCCCGGCCAGTCGCCCAGCGACTGGGCGATCTGGGCCGCCTTGGCCGGATCGGCCTGCAGCGCGCTCACCACGTCGACCCAGTCCAGCGCCGACAGGTGGTAGAAGTGCACGATGTGATCGTGCATGGCGTGCGCCGACATGATGATGTTGCGGATGTACTGGGCGTTCTTGGGGATCTCCAGCCCGACCGCGTTCTCCACCGCGCGCACCGAGGCGATGGCGTGCACCGTGGTGCACACACCGCAGAAGCGCTGGGTGAACAACCACGCGTCGCGCGGGTCGCGGCCCTGCAGGATCGTCTCGATCCCACGCCACATCTGACCGGACGACCAGGCCTTCTGCACGCTCCCGTTGTCCACTTCCACGTCGATCCGGAGGTGACCCTCGATCCGGGTCACCGGATCCACCGTGATCTTCTGACTCATCCCTGATATCTCCTAGTCGTTCGCCGATTCGGCGTTGGCCCTGGCCTCGTTCACTCGACGGTTCCTCATCATCACGAAGCCGAGCGTGACGTAGAGGGCCACCGGAGCCACGAATCCCTTGTAGATCGTGTGCTGGACGTTGCGCACCGTCTCGGGGGTGCTCTTCTCTCCGAGGTCGGGAAGCCCGATGTCCTCGAAGGGTACGTGCGACAGGTAGAACACCTGCGTTCCGCCGGCGTCGTGCTCTCCGTAGACCTTGTCCACGTAGCGGTCGGGGTCGGCGGCGATGCGGCGCTTGGCCTCGGCCAGCAGCTGCTCACGCGGACCGTAGATGACGGCCTCGCGCGGGCAGACCTCGCAGCAGGCGGGAATGCCGCCCTCGGCGAGCTTGTGCTGGCAGAACTCGCACTTGATGATCTCGGGATTGGCCGATTCCCACTCGAACTTGACGATGTTGTACGGGCAACCGATCTGGCAGTAGCGGCAACCGACGCAGCGGCTGCCCTCCCACGACACCACGCCCTGCTCGTCCTTGCTCAGGGCGCCGATCATGCAGGCGGCGGCGCAGGCGGGATCGACGCAGTGCATGCACTGCTTCTTCATGTACGAGATCGGGTTGTCCTTCTCGTCGACGGCGAGCTGGATGATGTTGCGCGTCTTCGCGTCGAGAGACATCGGAGCGTCGTGCATGCCGTCGCGGACGACGGGCGGATCTCCGTTGGACTCGCGGCAGGCCACGACACACGCCTTGCAGCCGATGCACAGCGTGGTGTCGTAGAGCATGGCCACCGCGGCCTCGGGGGGCTCGATCTTCTCGCTGGCGCGAGCGGTGGACGGCAGGGAGCATGCCGCGGCCCCCGCCGCGGCACCGGCCAGACCGCCGAGGAACTGACGACGATCGGTGGACATGATCAGCTCTCCTTGTTCTTGCGATCGGCCAGCATCTCTTCCTCGCCCACTTCGAGCTTGCGCGAGGCGACCATGGCACCACCGGCGATCGCGCCGACGATGGCTCCGGCCAGGCCCGAGGCGACCGCGCTCACGGCACCCGGCTCACCCTGGATGGGCGGGTAGGTGTCGGGAGGCGTCGGGCGTTCGATGTCGACCGTGGAGTGCAGGGGGGCTCTGAAGGCCAGTTCTTCTTCGGTGCAACCGATGCTCGGTTGGCCCAGTCCGATCGGCCACGCGTCGGGGATCTCGCCGATGTGCTGGACCGAGCAGTTGGCGTAGGTGGCCGGTCCCTTGCAGCCGAGGCGATACAGGCAGTGGCCCAGGCGGTGGCTCTCGTCACCGTACTTGAGTGCGAAGCGGCCGGCGTCGAAGTGCGCGCGGCGCGGGCAGTGCTCGTGGATGGTGCGACCGTAGGCGTACTTGGGACGCAGCTTGTCGTCGAGCGCCGGAAGCGTGCCCATGGTGGCGAACTGCAGCACGGTGCCGAGGAAGTTGTAGGGATTGGCCGGGCAGCCCGGGATGGTGACCGTCGGCACCTGACGATTGGTCATCGACAGCACCTCGGGGGCACCTCGGGCTCCGGTCGGATTCGGATCCGCGGACGGGATGCCGCCCCAGGAAGCGCAGGAACCGATCGCGATGACCGCGGCCGCGTCCCGGGCGACCTCGTCGGTGAGCTCCATGGCCGTCTTGCCGGCGATCTTGCAGTAGATCCCGCCGTCCCGCGTGGGAATCGCACCTTCGATCACGCAGATGTAGTTGCCCTTGTGCTGTTCCATGGCCTGGTGCAGCGCGTCTTCGATCTGATGGCCGGCGGCGGCGAACAGGGTCTCGTGGTAGTCGAGCGAGACGAGGTCGAGGATCACCTCGGCCAGATCGGGATGGGACGTACGCAGCAGCGACTCGGTGCAGCCGGTGCACTCCTGGAAGTGCAGCCAGATCACCGAAGGCTTCAGACCCTTCGACGCGGCCTCGGCGATCTCCACCGCGACGCTCGACGAGAGCCCGATCGAAGCGGCCGCGGCCGTGACGATCTTCAGGAACTGGCGGCGGTCCATCTTCGAGTACTGTCGGGTCTCGGCAGGGTCGATCTGACCGGGCGTGGCCGGGGCGAGGTCCGGCGTCCGGTCGGTCTTCGAAGTCATCAAGGGGCCTCCACAAGTGTTCGGGCCGGACACCGGGTCCGCGCCTGGGTCTCTGGCGAGAGACTCGCAGCCGGGGGATCGCGAAGCGCGAGGAGAGTGATCCCGGAGCCGACTGCACCATCTGGTGTGATGCAGTGTAATCGGGGGGGTCCCCGCTCGTAAGTCGCGTTCGATCGTGAAGATGTGAGATCCAGTGAAGTTGAAAACGGTTATCGCTCCGAAGAAGCCAGATGTCACAGATCCCATAGTGCACGGGCATCATGCACCCGCGTGATCGGCTCGCTGCGGATCGTGCGATCGGCAAGCGCGGCGGGTCGTGATACGATCGTCGTTCGGTTTCCCCGCTCCCCCACCGCCACCCGAGTCGTCCATGGATCTGATCGCCGTCGTCGTGCTCGTCCTGTCGGTGGCGTGGCTGGCGTACACCTATTTCGGGTACCCGCTGCTCCTGAAGCTGGTGGCCCGCGCGCGGCCCGCACACGAAGGGACGTCCGGCGAACTCCCGCACGTGACCGTCGTCACCGCCGCCTACGACGAGGTCGACGTCATCGGCGCGACCATCGCGAACAAGCTCGACAGCGACTACCCCGCCGATCGTCTCGACGTGATGGTCGTGTCCGACGGATCGACCGACGGCACCGACGACGTCGTGCGCGGCTTCGAGCAGAGCCATCCCGGGCGGGTGCGTCTGATCCGGCAGGAACCGCGCCAGGGCAAGACCGCCGGACTGAACCTGGTCGTGCCCGAGGCGCGGGGAGAGATCGTGGTGTTCGCCGATGCGAACTCGATCTACGAGCCCGACGCCATCCGTCACCTGGTCGCCGCCTTCGACGA
>CAZQHE010000054.1:24757-26333 GCA_964593155.1 uncultured bacterium | reverse complement strand
CCTCCGTGCAGGTACGGGTTCGGGATCAACTGGTCGTACACGCCGAAGACGATCAGCGTGGGCTGGGTGATGTCGCCGAGCCGCTCCTGCGTGGGCTCGTCGATCATCGCCCCCACGTTGCGCGACACGGCGTAGGCGTACTCGTCGAACCCCTCGGCCCCGCGGATCCGGATCCGATCGGTGATCATGAACTCGGCGTCGTCGGGCGTGTCGTAGAAGTTCGCGTGCAGGTTCACCGCGATGTTGCGGATCGTGGTGTCCTCGACGAACTCCGGCGTCAGCGCCCGCCGCAGCCACTGGCCCTCGCCCTCTTCGAAGCGCTCGATCCCGGCCGGCGCGAACAGCACCAGCCGCTCGACGCGCTCCGGGTGTTCGAGAGCGGCCAGCATGGCGATCTGTCCGCCCATGGAGTGTCCACCCCAGTCGGCGGACTCCACGCCCAGCTCGTCGAGCATCTCGACGATCACCTGCGCGTAGAAGCTCAACGAGTACGGCAGATCACCCTTGCTCGACCGTCCGTAGCCCGGCAGGTCGAGCGCGATCACGTGGTGTGTGCGGCCCCAGGCGTCGAGGTTGCGCAGCCAAGCCTTCGCGTTGCTGCCCAGGCCGTGGATCAGGACCAGCGTCTGGTCGTTCTCGGCGCCGGCCTCGATGTAGGCCACCTCGAGGTTGCGGACCTGGACCGTCTCCACCGGTCGGGTGTAGTCGATCTCGTCGAACTGGGTCACGGGAAGGTGGTACCAGTCGCGGGTCGAACCGCATCCACTGGAGCTCACGACCAGGCCTCCCACGATCAGGAACAGGACGATGATGCGTCGCATGGCGGCCTCCTAGAACATGATCCACTTGAGGGACGCGAACACGGTCCACGGATCGTCCGGACGCTCGTCCACCCCACCGTTGACCACGGGCGAGTCGTAGAAGTCGCCCAGCGACAGATAGGCCGCGTGCAGTTCGGCCTCGAGGAACACGCGCATGGTCCAGCGCAGGCTCGCGTTGAACTCGGTGCCGATGGTCGAACCGCCGCCGTCGGGATCGGCGCTCGAACGGCCGTGGCCCACGGCCGCCTTCACGCGCCACTTGTTGGGCACCAGCTCCTTGGCCACGCTCAATGCGCCGGCCTGCACGCCGTAGCCGATGTTCTGGATGTCGAGCACGGCTGCGGTGTAGCGGTTCACGACCGTCCCGTGCGGCAGAAGCAGATACAAAGGATGCCCGATGAAGACCGAACCGGGCGAGGTCCAGTTGTTCCCCGTCAGCACGCCGTTGTACGTCTCGTCGCCGATACCGTCCTCGTCGCCGGTCGTAAAGATGGTATCGAGCACCACCTGATCTCCACGAGCGGATCCGTACCGCCCCGCGAGGCGGAGATTCGCAGCCACACCGCTGATGTCCACGTCCATCGTCTCGGCGCTGACCACGCCTCCGTTCCACCACGCGAAGCCGGAGTAACCGAAGCGCCCCTGTTGCAGCAGCGGATCGCGGTGGAAATGCGTTCCCAACCAGACCACGTCGGTCTCGTGGGAAACGTTGCCGAACTCGAAGCGGGTCACACCATTGAAGTCGGCCAGCGTGG
>CAZQHE010000054.1:22063-24747 GCA_964593155.1 uncultured bacterium | reverse complement strand
GTGGAGTTCAATCCGGTGCCCAGACCGCTGGGGCCACCCTCTCCGCTCGCGCGGTCCTGCAGGTAGTGTACGGAGAATCCGACGGACGAGCGGATCGACAGATCCCGCTCGTAGTTCGCCTCGAAGAGGACGACGTCGTCCGGCTGTTGGATGTTGTTCTCCCACAGCTGGTAGGCACCCACCTTGAGACGCTGGTCCGGCGCGAACATCCAGTGCGCCGAGGCGCCGGCGGCGTCGCTGCCGAACATCGCGAGCCGGTAGCCCTTCTGCAGGAGGTGGTCGGTGAACGTGTACCAGGGAACCGCCACATTGTCGTACATGCGCTGGAGCCCGAGGTTCAGGAAGACGTTCTTCCGTGGTCGGACTTCCAGGAACATGTTCTGGGTCTGCATGTTCACCGTGTCGCCGGCGAACCCACCACCAGTGTTCCCGCCCGATCCGTAGGCCCCGTCCCCGAAGGTCCAGTCGAACTCGAGGCTGAAGCGCATCTTGGCCCAGCCGTCGAACAGACGTGGGGAGTAGGTCACCATGGGCATGAAGCGCTGCTCGGTGAAACGGGACATCGCCGACGACGTCTCGGTGGTGTTGCCGCCGAACAACCGACCCACGACCTGCCCCTTCAGGAATTCGTTCGTGGCGGCCATGTTCGAGTTCTCGTGCCGGGCGAGGAAGTAGCCGATGAAGTCGAATTCCTCGATCTCCTCCGTCGGCCTGTCCTCTTGAAAGTCGGGGCGGTCCTCCTGCAGCATCTGCCCATGGGCAACCGTCGCCATCAGGAGAACCACTACGAGCAACCAGCGCGTGCACATCATACGAGCCTCCCGTTCGTGGGTGGCGCCGGCTCGCTCCCGCGCCGGCGCCGATACGGATGTCGACTACTGGCGCTCGTAACGCTGGACGTTTCCGTCGTTCGGCGCGGTCGTGCCGAAACCACCGGCCGGAGTGGCCGGCGGAGTCGTCCCACCCTCGGGAACGAGCTCGAGCTTCAGAATGTCCGGGGTTCCCTCGACGACCTCCATGATGCCCACCTGGGAGAGGCCATCGTTGTAGTTGGTGGTGAAATCACGGATGCCGTTCGTCGCCGTCGCGCCCACGGTGTACGTACCCTCGCGGGTCGTGACGTTGTCGGTCGAGTCGGTCTCGACCGTCGTGATGGTGTTGTCGTCACGCAGGGTCACACGAACGTTCTTGATGTTCAGGAAATCGGTCAGGATGGTGGGTACGTTGTCATCCTCCATGAACCACTCGCCCACCCAGGGATCTTCTTCGGGCGTCGGGTTCGGGTTGGTGCCACCGTTGTCATCGTCGTCGTCACATGCCGACAGGCCGAGTCCTCCGATCACGAGACCGAGGACCAACAGGATACGCAGGCTCTTCATGGTCATTCCCTCCAGGAAGGTTCAGGCGAGATCGCGTAGCGCGGCCGTGTCGACCTTCCCCGCCGCATTGCGGGGGATCGCCTCGATCACGCTCACGTGACGGGGAATCTTGTAGCGCGCGAGCTTCCCGTCGCAGAACGCGCGCAGGGCTTCGAGATCGAAGTCGTGGCCCGGATGGACCTCGACGAAGGCGTGCCCGACCTCGCCCCACTTCTGGTCGGATACGCCGATCACGGCGACGTCACGCACGGCCTCGTGCTGGCCGAGCACGCGCTCGACCTCGGCCGGATAGACGTTCTCGCCGCCGCTGATGAACATGTTCTTCTTGCGGTCGACGACGTAGGTGAAGCCCTCGTCGTCCTGCCGCACCAGATCGCCGGTCCGGAACCATCCGTCCTCGGTGATCGCGGCCTTCGTGGCCTCGGGGTTGCGCCAGTAGCCGGGGGTGACCGTTTCTCCGCGCAGCCACAACTCGCCCACCTCCTCGGCCTCACAGTCGCGGCCGTCCTCGGCCACGATCCGCACGTCGAGGAAGAAGTTCGGCCGCCCGATCGACCCGCGTTTGCGGATGGCGTCCTCCTCGTTGAGCGAGTAGCAGTTCGGCCCGACCTCGGTCAGTCCGTATCCCTGCCGGATGTGCACGCCCTTCGCGTGCCAGCGGTCGATCAGCGGCAGCGGCATCGGCGCCCCGCCCACGATCGCGTAGCGGACGCTCTCGAGGTCGGCGACGTCGAAGCGATCGCTCTCGGCCATCATCTGCAGCATCGTCGGCACGCCGAACAACAGCGTGGTCCGCTCGCGCTCCATGAGTTCGAGCACGAGGTCGGGATCGAAACCGCTCAGGATCGTGTGCGACGCCCCGTGCAGCAGGAAGGGCGTGAACAGCACGTTCCAGCCCCCGGTGTGGAAGAAGGGCGCGTAGCTCTGGGTGTGGTCGCGTTCGGTGATCGCCAACCGCAGCCCGGTGTTGATGGCGTTCCACAGGAGCATGCGGTGGGTGATCATCGCACCCTTGGGCACGCCGGTCGTGCCGGCCGTGTACAGGATCATGACCGCGTCGTCCAGGTCCGCCGGCTCGCCGGTCGGACGCGCCGGTTCCGGCTCGCCGTCGAAGAGCAACGGCGACACCGTGTCGACTCCGCGGACGGCCGGTCCGCCCTCGATCGTCGCCACGACATCGCGCAGGGCGTCCTCGACGAGCAGCGCGCCCGGCTCGGCGTCGTGCACGAGGTGTTCGATCTCCGGAGCCGTCAAGCGGAAGTTCAGCGGAACCAGGATCACGCCCTCGCGCTGACACGCCAGGAA